>JAJFMJ010000030.1 GCA_021772275.1 Chlamydiota bacterium
GATAGAAAGCACAACTGCAGAAAATGTGGATATAAAGCCTCAAGGGACCTCAACGCAGCACAAAATATTTTGGCCCTCGGACTAGATGGCCTGGGAGCAATCCCTAGAAGCCCTCGCCTTTAGGCGAGGGAGTAGTCACGACGCTATGCAAAGATGTTCAAATGCTAACTGTCAGGGCGAATTTCTCAATTGTAATCAAGGTCGGAATTTTAACTATATTTCAGCGATGCTGACTCAGGAAGAAAAGGTCTACTTCTATCGGCATAACGACTAGTTGTGGAAAAAGAGGATGACATCCCCATCTTGGACGGTGTAGTCCTTCCCTTCTGAGCGGGCCTTGCCTGCTTCTTTGGCCCCGACGCGCCCTGAACAGGCAACCATATCGTCGAAGCTGACCACCTCGGCACGGATAAACCCCTTCTGAATATCGGTATGGATCTTCCCTGCCGCTTCCGGGGCGGCCGAGCCAGAGGGAACGGTCCAGGCGCGGGTCTCTTGCTCGCCGGTGGTGAGGAAAGTAACCAGTCCTAAGGTCTCAAAGCTCGTTTTGATCAACCGGTTCAGCCCAGGCTCTTTAAGCCCTAGTGAGTCGAGATACTCGGCAGCCTCTTCCTCAGAAAGCTGGGCTAGCTCCTCTTCAAGCTTGGCGCAGAAGGGGAGGACCTGGCTCTTTTCCTGCGCAGCATACTCTTGAACCGCCTTATAGTGGGGGGAATCGAGGGTCGTGATCTCCTCTTCGGAAAGGTTCGCGGCATAAATCACTTTTTTTGCCGTAATGAAGTGGTAGGTTTTTAAAAGCTCTTTTTCTTCTTTGGTGAGTTCAAGGGAGCGGACAGGGAGGTTTTCATTCAGGTGGTCGATAATTTTTTGGAGGAGGTTTTGGGTGGGGACAAGCGCTTTATTTCCCTTTGCTTGCCGCTCAATTTTTTGGAGGCTGTTCTGGGCCATTTGAAGGTCAGCAAGGATAAGCTCAAGGTTGATCACTTCGATGTCGCCAATAGGATCAACTTTTCCCTCGACATGGATCACTTCTTCATCTTCAAAGCAGCGAACCACATGGATAATCGCGTCGGTCTCCCGGATATTAGCGAGGAACTGATTCCCCAATCCTTCTCCTTTGGAAGCTCCCTTCACAAGGCCGGCGATGTCGACGAAGGTGATGGTGGCAGGGAGAATCTTTTTGCTCTTCGAAATTTTCGAAAGGACTTCAAGGCGCTTATCGGGAACATTGACAATCCCCACATTGGGCTCAATGGTGCAAAAAGGAAAATTTTCCGCTCCCGCCTGCACCTTTTTTAAAAGGGCGTTGAAAAGGGTTGATTTTCCGACATTGGGAAGGCCAACAATGCCGCAAGAAAGATTGCTCATATGAGAGAAGGCTCCGTTTTGAAGGTTCCAATTGAGAGATTAGGATCAAGCTCGTCATGAAGATGGGCTAAAAAGACAATGTCGATAAAAGAGGCAGTGGGGAGCTCTTTTTCAAAGTAAAGGGTCAAAGATAGCTCGGTTTCCCCTCGAATATTTTGAGTTCCTCGATAAAAGGCAATCCCAGGAACCTTTCGCTTGTCTATGACTAGGTCCACTCCATAGACGGCTGAAGGGAGAAGACAGAGCTTATCCACCCCTGTTTCCCACCGGTACTGCCCATCGTTTTCCTGAATAACATTAAAGCGCTCAAAAGGAAGACGAAGTGTATAGGGGCGCCCAAGCATTTTTTTCGCTTTTTTTAGCTCCCCTTTTTCTATCAGCTGGCGGATCACTCCACTTGAGATCCCATCTTTTTTAAGGTAGGTCACAGGGATGCCAAGCGCTTCAAGCTCTTTAGGCCCCCCAGCTCGCCCTTTTCCAAAACGGGCATCTTCTCCCACAATCAAATGGTCAAAAGGAAGCTTTTCTCTTAAGGAAGAAAAAAATGTTTCGTAAGATTGGCTGGCAAATGCTTGATTGAAGGGAAGGGCAATCACAAGGTCGATACCCGTCTCTTTTAAAAGATCAAGGCGGTGGTCAGCGGTCGTTAGGAGGGGAGCAGGGGAGTTTGGAAAGAGGTAGCTGCTCGGATGGTTAGAAAAGGTAAGAAGGACAGTATTTCCCTCTTTTCGCACCTTTTGTTTTAACTTCTTGATAATCATCTGGTGGCCAAGGTGAACACCATCGTAGGTCCCAATCGAAAGAGCGATAGGCCCTTGAAGCTCTGGGATTTGGTCTAAAGAATCTACAATTTTCATACCGACTTCCTTAGGTGGGGGATATAGGAGAAGGATGGCTCGGAAAGGGATTTTGCGTCAATGCAATCTTCTATTTTAAAAGGGCCGCTCCGGATCCGTTTAAGAGCGGTAAGGTGGCCATAGCAGCCTAAACTATTTCCTAAGTCGTTTGCAATCGAGCGGATATAGGTCCCTTTAGAACAGGCGATTTGAATTTTAAGCTCGGGATAAGAGTAGTCAAGAATGGTCGTTTCAACTTCTACTTGAACAGCTTTGCGCTCAATTTCTATCCCCTTACGTGCGAGTAGGTAAAGCTTTTGTCCCCCCACCTTTTTTGCAGAAAACATGGGAGGGACCTGATCAATGATTCCTTGAAATGCTGAAACCGCTTCTTCGATAGCGTTAAGGGAGGGGATGTGATCGCTTGTTTCGGTGACCTGTCCGTCACAGTCATAGGTATCGGTTGCTTGTCCTAGCTGGATCGTGGCGGTATACTCCTTGTCATCTTTTAAAAAACGGTCGGAGATTTTGGTGTAAGGGCGGCCAACGAGCATCACCATCACTCCGGTGGCAAAGGGGTCAAGGATCCCTGCGTGACCAATTTTTTGGATTCCTGACTTTTTTCTAAGAACTTTGACGAGATAAAAAGCGGTGCGCCCCCTTTCTTTATCGACAAGAAGGATTCCTTCACCCATGATGTTTTCGGGACTCTTCTTCTTCATGAATCTTCTTTAAAAGGGAGTCGATTTTCATCTGCTTGTCGACAGAGGTATCGAGGTGGAAGGTAAGGGTAGGAAAGTGGTGCATCACCACTTTTTTGGAGGCGTGGACACCAATAAAGCCGGCGGCGCTTTCTAGAGCTTCAACCGTTGCACTTCGCTCTTCACTATTTCCAATGACGCTAATATAGACCTTTGCGTGATGGAGATCTTTGGAAATGTCCACTTCGGTCACTGTGGTAAGTTCAGAAACCTTGGGGTTGCGGACATCTTTCCGAATCACTTCGGTAATAACCTCTTTTAATAGGGAATTGAGTCGCTCTGTTCTTCGGGTCATAATTCTTGCTGAATGTAGGTGATTTCGAAGGTTTTGATCAGATCACCCTCTTGGTAATCGGTAAACTTTTGGAGAAGAATTCCACACTCTATCCCTTTAGAGACCTCTTTGACATCTTCTTTGACCCGCTTAAGAGAATTGATGCTTCCCTCATGGATCACCTCTCCATCGCGAACAAGTTTTGCGTAGTAATCGCGTTTGATGGTTCCATCGGTGACGATACATCCCGCGATGAGGCCCAGTTGAGACGATTTGAAGACCTGCTTGATTTCAGCTGTTCCCTTTTCGGTTTCATGGCGCACTTTATCAAGAGATTCTAGCATGATCTCTTTCACATCGTCGATGATTTGGTAGATAATGTCCCGTCTTTTAATGACCACTTTGTTTCGTTTGATCAGATCTTCAGCATGGCTTTCTACTTGGGTATGGAAGCCGATGATGACAGCATTCGAAGCGCTAGCTAGCTCGACATCAGACTCGGAGATTTCTCCGACCCCTTCGCTAATAAAGTTGAGTTCCACCTTATCGGTTTTGATGGCAAGAAGGGAGTTTTTAATCGCTTCGACAGAACCTTGAACATCGGCGCGGAGGATTAAAGTGACCACTTTTTTCTCTTCAAGCTCTTGGTGACGGGTCATAAAGCTTTCCAGTTCTCCCCGGCCCCGTTTGAGCTTTTCTCGTTTGGCACCAGAAGCTCTTTCTTCAGAAAGTTTACGCGCCTCTTTTTCATTGGCAACGACGATGAACTCACATCCTGCTTCTGGAACACCTGATAGGCCAGTGATTTTGACAGGGGTTGAGGGACCTGCTTCCTTGATTGCTTTGCCATGCTCGTCATGCATTGTTTTCACCCGTGCATAGAGATCTTCAAAGACGAGGGCATCTCCTAAACGGAGCGTTCCATTTTGGACAAGGACGGTGGCAACCGCTCCAAATCCTTTGTGCATTTGAGATTCAATCACCGTTCCACGGGCTCGCATCTCAGGGCTTGCCTTGAGCTCAAGAACTTCAGATTGAAGGGCTAGCATTTCCAAAAGGGCGGGGATTCCTTCTCCCGATGTGGCCGAGCAGTTAACCGTGATCACATCCCCTCCCCACGCTTCAGGAAGAAGTTCATGATCGGCGAGCTGGCGGAGGACGTTATCGGCGTTAAAGCCCTCTTTGTCACATTTATTGATCGCAACGACAAGAGAGGTTTCTGCAGCTTTGGCAAGTTTAATCGCCTCTTCGGTCTGGGGCATGATCCCTTCGTCACCAGCGACAACGAGAACAATCACATCGGTGACTGCTGTTCCTCTTTGACGCATGAGGGTAAAGGCTTCGTGACCCGGAGTGTCTAAAATGGCGATGTCTCCCTGCTCACGGTGACACTTGAAGGCCCCAATGTGTTGGGTAATCGCACCAGCTTCTCCTCCTGCAATATCACTTTTTCGGATTGCATCGATGAGGCTTGTCTTTCCATGGTCGACGTGGCCCATAAAGGCAATGACGGGGGCGCGGGCTTTTAATTTCTTGGGATCGGTTTCTGCAATCTCTTCTTGAACAGTTTTGTCGGTGATTTTAAGCCTCTCCTCTTCAGAGGTGTCGAGCGTGATTTCACACCCAAATTCGTGGCCGAGGAGTTGAATCGTTGTCTCATCGTCGAGGTAGTCGTTAATGGTGATCGCAATTCCCTGCATGAAAAGTTTTGAGATCAGATCGGATGCTTTTCGTTTCATCCCTTGAGCAAGATCTTTGACAGAAATGGGGATGCGGACAGAAAGTTCTTTTGGGCGAATGATATCTGCCTCGTCCCGCTTGGGGCGATAGCGACGGGGGCGGCGACGGTAGACCCGCTCTTCTCCCACGCGAAGTCCTTGTCTGTCGCGGGCATCGAAACGTCCTCCACCCTCTGGCTTAAGACGTCCTGCAGGGCGGCGATCGAGCTGAGCTTTAAACCCTTTTTCCTCTTTGAAAGCAGGGGGGGGCTGCTCTTTTCCCCTTTTCTTAATATCTTGAACCGATTTAGATTCAGTGGAGGTCTTTTTTTCCGTTTTGGGAGGAGCTTCTTTGACTTTAGGGACAACTTTTGGCTTTTCCTCAACCTTTTCCTCTTTTGGCGGAGCGACTTTTTTAGGGGCAGCAGCAACCTTTTTAGGGGCAGCAGCTTTCTTAGGCTTTTTAGCTTCAGCCTTTTTCTTTTCCGCTTCCTCTTTTTTCGCCTTGTTCATTTTCAGAGCTTCGGCGAGCTGGGCATTTTTAACTTTAAGTTTTAAGCTTTTTGCCAAATCGTTATGTCCTTATTTTGCGCAGCTTTTCCATAAGATCATCTGCCATCTCAACGCTAATTCCCGTCTCTTTAGAGAGCTCTTTGGAAGAGAGGTTGAGGATTTTTCGTGGTGTATCGAACCCTGCATCTTTTAGAGTGTCAATGACAAAAGGATTGATCCCTTCAATGGTGGAAATTTCCACATCGAGCTCAGGGCACTCTTCATCTTGAATCTGTTTCCGCTCAAATGAGAGCTCTGTTTGGTAAACAGACATCTTTTTCACATCAAGCTCTGCTCCGATAAGGGCCGCATTGAGGCGGGCATTCATTCCCCGCTTTCCGATGACAATAGGGTAGTCATCATCTTCAACTACCAGGTGGACCACCTTATTTTCTTCATCGTAGCTCAGCTTTTTTGGCTCGATCGGATGGAGCAAACTGTAGAGAAGATTGATGGTATCTTCGGTATAGATGACGATATCGATCTTTTCATTGTTAAGTTCTCGGATGATGTTTTTCACCCGCGTTCCTCGTACGCCTACGCAGGCTCCTAAAGGGTCCACTTTGGGGTCGTTGGAGTAAACAGCTAGCTTGGTGCGATAGCCCGCTTCTCGAACGATCTTTTTAATGCCAACTGTTTCATCATTAAGCTCAGGAACCTCTTGGATGAAGAGTTGCTCGACCATTTCAGGGTGGCTGCGGGTGAGGACCACTTCGGCCCCTCCATTTTCTGTGTCTCTGACTTCCCATAGAAGCGCTTGAATGCGGTCACCCACGTGGTACCGCTCGGTTTTTGGATAAAAACGCTCGGGGAGAATCGCCTCTACTTTGCCAAGGTCAACGATGAGGGTGGCACCCCGCACGACCCGTTTCACCGTTCCCGAGACAAGCTCATGGATCCGGTGGCGGTATTCCTCGTAGATCACATCTCTTTCTGCGACTCGAAGTTTTTGAGAGATCACCTGCCGCGCTGTTTGCGCTGCAATGCGACCAAGATCAATAGGAGGGATGGGGACTTGAACAAAGTCTCCCATTTC
Organism: Chlamydiota bacterium; assembly: GCA_021772275.1. Lineage (GTDB taxonomy): Bacteria > Chlamydiota > Chlamydiia > Chlamydiales > Simkaniaceae > Neptunichlamydia. The sequence goes on from JAJFMJ010000030.1 coordinate 6,546, forward strand.
ACAGTTTGGGTCGATCTCGCGCGCGTCTTCTAAAAGGATCTCTTCCTCGGGATATTCGATATTTTCGACGACTTCTTTTTCAGCGGTGACATCGATCGTTCCCTGTTTTGGATCGATCTTAACGGTCACAAGGCCAACTCCTTTAAGCCCTTTTCGGGCAGCGACCTGAAGCGATTCTTCAATCGCGTCGATGATCGTTTCCCGCTTGATTCCCTTTTCTCGTTCTAAATATTCAAATATGGCGACTAGGTCTTTATTCATTACTTTTCCTCGTCCTCTTCTTCTTCTTCGTCTTCTTCTTGTTTTGTGACGACGATATCATCTCGGTTCTCTTGGTTTGTCTCGACGAGATAATCTTTAATGGAGAGAGAGACTTTTTTGTGTTCAGGGTCTACCTTGATCACTTTTGCTGTTACATCATCGCCAATGGAGACGATCTCTTCGACTTTTCCAAAAGCTTTGTCGGAAAGCTCTGTCACATGGACGAGCCCTTCGATCCCATTTTCGAGTTCAATAAAGGCGCCAAAAGCGGTGATTTTAGAGACTTTTCCTTTCACAACCGTATCGACAGGGAGAGTTTTTTCAATGTCTTCCCAGGGGTTGTTTCCAAGTTGCTTTACCCCTAGGGTGATTTTCTTGCTCTCTTTATCAACGGAAAGGATGAGAGCTTCTACGGTGTCGCCCTTTTTGAGAAGTTCTGAAGGGTGGGAGACTTTTTTGATCCAGCTAAGGTCTGAAATATGGATCAGACCATCGATCCCTGGCTCTAGCTCGACAAAAGCGCCGTAGTTGGTCAGGTTACGGATCTCTGCTTTAACCGTACTTCCCACAGGGAATTTTTCTTCGACATCTTCCCAAGGGTTGTGTCCTGTTTGCTTAATGCCAAGAGAAATTTTCCCCTCATCTTTTTGGACAGAGAGGACGATTGCTTCGAGTTCGTCTCCTTTATTGACGATTTCGCTCGGGTCGGTCACATTTTTGATCCATGACATCTCAGAAACGTGGATGAGTCCTTCGATCCCTGGCTCGATCTCAATGAATGCTCCGTAAGGAACGAGGTTAACGATTTTCCCTTTGATCTTGGTTCCGATGGGGTAGCGCTCTTCGATCTCTTCCCAAGGGTTGTTCTCTTTTTGTTTGAGGCCGAGGGCGACACGTCCTTTTTCCTTATCGATATGGAGGATCATCACCTCGAGTTCGTCGTTGAGACTCACCATTTCAGAGGGGTGTTTGATCCGCTTCCAGGTCATATCGGTGATATGGAGGAGGCCATCGATTCCATCGAGGTCGAGGAAGACTCCAAAGTCGGTGATATTTTTAACCACTCCGGTTCGGATTTCCCCTTCTTGGATGTTTTCCAAGAGTTCTGCTTTTTTAGAGCTTCTTTCCTCTTCGAGAAGTTCCCGTCTAGAGACGACAATATTTTTTCGTTCGATGTTAATTTTGAGGATTTTGAAGTCGTAAGATTTATCGAGATATTCGTCGAGGTTTTTGATCCGTCTGTTGTCGATTTGGGAGCCGGGGAGGAAGGCTTCCATCCCGATGTCGACCATGAGGCCACCTTTTACCTTGCGGATGACTTTTCCTTCGACGATAGAGCCTTCTTCGCAATGGTCAACGATATATTCCCACTGTCGCTGGCGCCTTGCCTTTTCTCTTGAGAGGACGATCTGCCCATCTTCACCTTCTGCCCGGTCGAGATAGACTTCGATCACATTCCCCATTTGGAGTTCATTGGGATCGTTAAATTCGTTAACGGGGATGAGTCCTTCTGATTTTAGGCCCACATCCACAACGACGAAGTCGGGGGTGAGTTCGACGATGGTTCCCTTAAGGATTTGCCCTACTTCCATGAGCGAGATGGAGCCTTCTTCGGCTTTCTCTTCTTTATTATCGAGTAGTTGTTTAAATAATTTTGCATCTTCTGACTGGAACTCAACATCGTCGATGATTTTACTTTCGTTCCAATCGTATTCTAGATCTTTAGACATGATTATAGGGGTTCTCCGTGCGTTAATAATAGGATCCTGCCCCAGCTTCTAGGGCTTACATTTTCTCCGTGTCAAAATATTTGATAGCAGGAGGGATCGTATAAGGAACCAGGGTAACAAATAATTGGTAAAAAAAGCAACCTTTACCTGAAGAAAGGGGGGTAAAGATTTTTTTGGCGAGGAGATCAGAGGTTGAATTTAAATAAGAATTTTATTAACCTTTTGGTATCCCTAGAAGAGGCAAATAGGTAGGAGTTATTTTTATGAGTGGTTTGGTAAGTGGAGTTTACAGTGGGTTGCGGGGGATAGAAAAAGGACTTTGGAATGCCTCGGCTCTTGCAAACTTTTCTGGTTTCTCTCCTTCCTACCCCCTTATTTATTTTTCGAAGGGGCACATGCTCCCCCCCCTTGTTAAGTATCTTAATGGTAAGGTGAGCTCTGGCGCTGCGAGTCGTTTTTGTAAATGGGGATGTTATGGGGCTCCTCTTGTTTTAAAGGGGTGCTTTACGGTTCGGATATTTGTCGTCGACGACCCCACTCAACCCGCTACCACCCTAAAAAGGGTGGAGAAAGGGCTGAAAGTCATCTTTGTTGCCATGTGGTGTTTTTCTCTTGGATTAGCATTGAAAGAGGTAAGCAGTAAAGGGAAGCCTGTCAAACTTATCGGATGGATGGGGATGGTTGCGGGAGGGGTGATCCGACTGCTAAAACACCATCAAGTTGGTAGTCAGGAAGAGATAGTTAAGCTAACAAATAACGTTTTTTGGTTAGGCATTATTGCGACTTGTATTAAGAAAGGGGACTTAAAGGTCCTTGAAAGTCGCCTTATTAGGTGGGTGGCTTATCACGTTTATTTAGTTTTTGTTGAGCTAGCTGTTCGAGCGTCGATAGTTTCAATCTTAGCGATTGGTCTTTTGAGAGGGTTTTTTACAATCCACAATCTTCCACACTATTTAGGTTTGAATGAGCTTGAGATTGATGAAGAGTTTAAAATAAGGCATGCATTGAAACTAAAAGCAGTGGTTGCTGCGGCCTGCCAAAAAGAGTTTATAACCGAAGAACAGAAAAACGAAGCCCTGAATCTGATCGATGGCATACGCCAGTCAACCCTTATCGAGGAGTTCATTGCTTTGCTTCAGGATGAAGACGTTTTGGATGCGATTCAAAACGTTGTAGAAAACTGCACGTCAGCTGATGGAAGGAAAGAGGCTTTAGCAGCACTTTGGAATATAGAAAAAGTAAAGGATGTAACCGAGCAAGTAAACGAACAACTTTCAAATGCACCTACGATTTTCCCCAGCTTCCAGAGGCTAGCTGCAAAAAAATTCTTTAAAAGTCACATCTTTTCCAACTTAACTGAAGAAGATAGGAATGAATTTGAAGGGGTTAGTGGAGACGCACTCAACTATGCTTTAACAAGGACGATCTATCTCATTTCATTTGGTAGCGAAAAAGATAGCCCCATACCTGGCTTTTTAAAAAAGGAAACACGAGAAGAAATTCAAGGGCTTAGAGAGATGGCTAACGATCCTTCAAAAGAGGCTGATATTGCAGCAATGGGAGATAAGTTAGCCTCATTTGGTACATACAAAGAAGGGGAACTAATATCAGTGATATACACACAGGTGCGAGGACTAGCTTCCGAGGAAATGCAGGGGGGAATAGTCATGCACGCAGATGTATGGAATAAGGCACTAGAAGAGACTGCATCTGAGACCCCATGAAAACGATTGTAATGAAGTTTGGTGGAGCGGCCCTTGAGACACCGGCCCATTTTGGGGAGGTGTGTGAGGTGATTGGCGTGCGGCGCAAGGAGTATGAGCGGGTTGTTGTTGTGGTCAGCGCCATGCGAGGGATGACCGATGAGCTAGAAGGGTTGGCTCGTCAGGTGGCAAAGGAGCCGGTCCGACGAGAAATGGATATGCTCATCTCGGTTGGCGAGCGGATCAGCATGTCCCTTCTTGCTATGGCCCTTGAGGAGCGGGGGATCGATGCGGTAAGTCTAACGGGAAGCCAGTCCGGAATTATCACCTCAAGCGATCATAGCGAGGCAGCGATTGTCGCAGTTCGGCCGATGCGGATTGAGAAGCACCTCGGTGAGGGAAAAGTGGTCATCGTTGCCGGCTTTCAAGGGGTGAGTGAAGACAAAGAGATCACCACACTGGGACGGGGAGGGAGCGATACCTCAGCAGTCGCTCTTGGTGTTGCCCTTGGCGCTGAAAAAGTGGAGTTTTTTAAAGATGTTCTCGGAGTTTACTCGAGCGATCCGAAAAAAAATGGAGAAGCGGCCCTTTTAAGCGCCCTTTCTTATGAAGAAGCTCTAGAATTTTCGGAGTTCGTGGTTCACCCCTCATCTATTTTACTTGCATCAAAAAAGGGTTTACCTTTACACGTCATGAGTTTTAGGAAGGATCAGTGGAGGCACTATCCTGGAACATCGATTGGAAACAAAGTGCATTGAGGAGGCGGACGGTTTTACCCTTCGTTTCTTGGCCCCTAACCGCCCCTTCATCGGAAAATTCCTCCTAGAGATGGTGACCAAAAGTGGGACGGCCGACCACTTTTCCCTGCAGCTTCTAGAAGGAGAGGGGCTCTTGCTCAATGCCCACTTTAACGAAGCGGGCCCCGAATTTAAAGCCCAGCTTGAGCGGACCCTTCATGAAATCGAGCTCGGCGTCCGCTCTCCCTATCATGCCGCTCGCATCCTAGAGATGAAAGCCCTTTCCATGGACGAGAAACGGGCCCTTGTTCAAGATCAGATCTTAGGGACCATCCGCCGTTTTCCCCACCTTTTCGACTATGATCTTTTTTCAGAGATGCAACAATTTTTCCTTGCCTTTTCTGACCAATATTTTCGGTGTCGGACTGTCTTTGAAGTTGCCGAGACCTTGCGCGCCCTCTATACGCTTAGAAAAAAAGTTTTCCGCATTGCCGAGCGCTGCCCGGGCCGTCGCCATGCAGAGGTTAAAGTGATGCGACGGACCTTAAGCTATCCCCTCGAGCAAAAAGAGGCTCTCGAGATCACTGTGGCAATGAATGTCCTTAAAGAAAACGAGGTTTTCAAAAAAAATCATCTTCTTAAAGCGGTCCAAAACATCCTTCCCAAAGTGACGCTGATTGTGGGAAGCGACTACCAAGAAAAAGAGGCGCCCCTTCACCTTCTCACCATCGAGGTGGAAAAAGAAGGAGGCTTTGAAATAGAAGAGATCGCCGATCTAAAAAGGTGGCTTCCACGTACCCTCAAAGGAAAGATCGAGCACCTCCAGCACACCCTCTTTATGCCCCGCAACGAAGAAGAAATTCTCCGCAACGTGATTACCCTTGGGCGGGAGCTCCGTTTTGCCCGTGACTTGCCCCAGGTGATCCTCTCCTTTGAAAACCAAACCGAAACCGGCCTGGTCTTTACGGTGATCCTTGCCCGGATCCTCCTTCCCGATGCGCCCCCTCTAGAAGATGTTTTGCTTGCCTCGCCGCTCCGTCCCAAGATCGACCGGATTAAGCAGCTCGGGATCTTAAGGAAAAAGTACCCAAAAGAGGCGGCCGTCTTTAAGGTGGAGCTTCCAAATGCTCCGTTTCTTCGAGAAGACCGCTCGATCGATCTATATAAAGCGCGGCAGACCATCCTCAAAAAGCTGAAAACGATTTTTGGAGAGATTCGCGACTACAATGGGGGGATGATTTCCAAACAAGATGAAGTCTTCAAGGGGCTTGAAAAAGTGCTCGGCGAGGTGGGGAAAACCGAGAATCTCCTTCTCGAAAACTTTTTCCATTCCCTTTTTCCGCTGGAAAAAAGGAGCCTCATCGACCCCGAGGTGCTCGGGACCTTTTTCCTCCTGCTCGTAGAAAAAGTCCACGCGCCTCAACCTTTTCTTAGTAAGGAAGAGGGAGGGTATCTCTTTCTTGTAGGAGAAAGGGACTACATTGAAAAGGTGCAGCCCGTCTCAAATCCCCTCATCACCCTCGATCTCGAGGATGATGAAAAGGATTATTTTGGGATTATTGCTTCACTGGGTTAAGTGGTTGCATAGGGCGAAAAGGGAAGAAGCTCTTTTTGCGTGCAACAGCTAGGTAAAGTAAAATAGTGAGCGCTAAACTAGAGGCGACGAGGTATTTGGTATTTTTCGAAGACTTCTTTGTTTCAAGAGTGTTTTCAGCGGGGGGAGTTAGAATCTCAAGTGTACGTTCGAAAAATTGCTTAATCTCTGGATCTGTATTTTCGGTAGGGGTTTTAAACGTCAGACCATTTTTTTTAGCAGTTTTAAGGTTTGTTGGAAATTGATTCTCAATGGGCGCATTAAGTTTCTGGTGCACCTCTTCTATTCCGGTCCGCTTATTATAAAGAGAGTATTTTTTGCCTTCACTATCACTAAAGAAGTCCCAAACTTGGAGTTGGCTTATAGTAGGGTGGTAGTTAGTGATCAACAAAAATAAGTGGTCAACTTTATCGACTGTTTTAAGCAAAAAGCGGTATTCGACCCAACCATCACTATTTTTAGGATCAATAACCCTAATACCTTTTTCACTAAAGGCGCCGTCAAGAAACACATTGGATAAATCTTGAGTTTTGCTTAGGTCAAAAAATTTATTAATTTCGTCTCTATAATTAATTTGTTGCATAAATGCTCCCTTGTTAAAGTGAAATCAGATTAACAATTTCTGTATAAATAATCAAGTAGCAAACTTTTGTTTTAAAACGACTTATTAAATTTTTTAACCACAGAGAACACAGAGGGCACAGAGAGAAACCAGCGAACCCTCTCTCTGTGCTCTCTGTGGTAAAAAAAATCGACGAGACCGGTTTATTAACCGATCTTTAGAGACTGTCTCTTAGCTCACATTGAGGGGCTTTGCAGGGCGAAAAGGGAAAAGACTTTTTGTGCATGCGACAGCCAAGTATAGTAAGGCAGTGGCCGATACTAAGGCAGAGACGAGGTATAGGGGGTTTGTAGGTCTACTGCCTTCACCATATGGGAGTAGTTCCGGTGCATTTTTGAAAATCGCCTCAAACTCTTCATCAAACTTTTCCCTTGGGATGGTCGTAGGGGTAGGTAGCTTTTCAAACTGGGTCTGGTTTGAAAAATTGAAGGCTTGTAAGCTAACTGGAACAAAGTTCCGATTTGTGTCGTAATCCTTGCTATCGCGTTGTTGACAGAAAGCTTTATAAGAATCATAAGTTGACTCTCGAATATATTGAGAAAACATCCGTATATGATTTTGATTGGAAGAAGCGTTTGGCTTGCTGATATCCCAGGCTTGAATCTCTCGTGGGATCTTAGGTTTGTTTTCAATTATCCGAATGAATAGGTGGTCGATTTCGCCAACTTTTTTGTGAAGGAGGCTGTATTCGGTCCACTGGTCGGGCTCGTTAGAGTGTACACGACTAACACCTCTTTTGCTAAAGGCCAGTTGAAGAAAGTTATCGGAAAGATGTTCAATTTTATCTTCCTCAAAAAAGATCTTAAGAGTCTCCCGGTGGCTGGTTGATGTCAAAAACGGAAACATGGAATTTACTCCTCGATTAAATCTGAAAGCATTCTATTAAGTTCTTCATAAAAAAGCAAGGTCGTAGCGAGGGTTTGAAAATATTCCCCCTTTTGCTCATAATGACAAGTTAGAGCCCTTCTCTGATTTGAAAGTACTTAGGTTTTTTAGCATTATGTCACGCAATGAAAAAATTTATATCGAGCCCTCAATCTTTGCGGCAGACTTTGGTCATCTTGCCGATGAGACCAAACGGGCCGAAGAGGCAGGGGCCGACGCCATTCACTTCGACATCATGGACGGCCACTTCGTCCCCAACCTAAGCTTAAGCCCCAAAGGACTGGCAGCAATCAACAAGGCCACCGAGCTTTACCTCGACGTCCACATCATGGTCTATCAACCTTTCGAATATATCGAACGGCTGGTCGAAAATGGGGCCGACTGCATCACCTTCCATATCGAGGCAACCGAAGATGTCGAAGAGACACTCGAATATATCCGCAAATGTGGGGTTCACGCGGGGCTGGCCTTTTGCCCCGAGACGAGCGAATCACTCATCCCAAAGTATTTGGATAAATGTGACAAACTCCTCCTCATGACAGTCCATCCCGGCTTTGGAGGGCAGGAGTTTATTACCGACGTCTTGGAAAAGATCAAGTTTACCCGCGATTTGTGCAATAAGCTAGGGGTGCGCCAAGGGGGAAAAGTGGACCCTAAGCTTCCACCGTTTGACATCCAGGTCGATGGAGGTGTCGACGACAAGACCGCCCCCCTTTGCATTGAGGCAGGGGCCAACCACCTGGTGGCAGGAACCTATTTGTTTAAGGGAGATGGTATGAAAGAAAAAATCGAGGGGCTCCGCAGATGAAGAAAGTGGTTGTTATGGGTGGGGGAACGGGAAATTTTACCGTTTTGCGAGGGCTAAAAAGTCATGATGTTGCCATCAGCGCCATTGTGTCGATGGCAGACGATGGAGGAAGCACTGGCATTTTGCGCGATGAGCTAGGGGTCCTTCCCCCAGGCGATGTGCGGCAGTGTTTGGTCGCCCTTTCTGACTCATCGCGACTCATGCGGAGTGTGATGAACTACCGCTTTGAAAATGGGGGGCTCGGTGGCCACAGCTTGGGAAATTTGCTCCTCTCGGCCTTAGAAAAAGTGACAGGGAGCTTCGAGCGGGCGGTCGAAGAGATGGGGCGGATCCTCTACATCAAAGGAAAAGTGATTCCGGTGACCACCCACCAGGTCCGCCTCAAGATGATCCTCAATAACCGAAAGGTTCTCGAAGGGGAAAAAGAGATCTATCTCTCCCACGAAATCGAAAAGGGGTACAGCAAGATTTACTTAGAACCCTTCCCTAAACCAAACCCCCATGCGATCTCCGAGATTCGAAACGCCGACCTCATCGTTTTGGGGCCAGGAGGATTGCACACTTCAATCATCCCCCTTCTCCTAGTCGAGGGAGTAGCCCGCGCTCTTAAAGAAAGTCATGCGAAAAAAATCTATGTCTCCAACTTGATGAACCGAAAAGGGCAGACGATGGGCTACAAGGTGGGCGACTACATCCGTGAGGTGGTCGAGTATTTGGGAGAGGACATTTTTGACTACATTCTAGTCAACAACCAGATGCCAACAGAAGAGCTAATCAAAAAATATGCCGACGAGGGGGACCTTGTTAAAAACGATTTGACAGAGTCGCGTGTGATTTCTGCTCCCCTTCTAGGAGAGGTGACAGAAAGCCTTGTAGGTGATACCCTAATTAAACGGAGCTTGATCCGCCACAATTCGAAACAAGTGACAAAAGAGTTAATGAAAATTGTTAGTCATCTTTGATTTGGACGATACGTTGATCGATACCACCGGTTCGATCCTCCCGACCGTTTTGAAAAATGCCCTCAAAGAGATGGAGGGGGTTGGCCTCTCTATGGCTAGCTTTAACCGCTCTTATGAAGAACTTTTGCGCCTCAATACCTATCACCTCAGCGCGGGAGATGCGATCGAAGAGTTCTTGGAGATTAACCGGGCTCCTTCGCAATGTTTGGATGTGGCTCTAAAAGCAGTTTATGAAAAGCCCCTTTTTACCGAAGAGGTGCAGCCTGTCGAAGATGCAGTTGAGGTTTTGCGGGAACTCCACGCTAATCACCCCCTTGTTTTGGTCACGAAAGGGAAAGAAAAAATTCAGCGGGAAAAGATGAAAAGAGCTGGCATTTCAAAAGAGTTTTTTACTAAACTCTATTTTTGTAAGCAAGGAGAGAAAAAAAAGATTTACCAGAAAGTGAGCGAGGAAATGGGGATTTCACCTCGAAGCGCTGTGGTTTGTGGGGATCGCATTTCTCTTGATCTTGCTCCAGCTAAAGAGCTTGGGTATAAGACAGTCCAGCTAAAGTGGGGGCGGGGGTTAGGTAATACTGGATTTAAAAAGGATGTTGATTATACTATATTACATCTACGGGAGTTAAAATCTCTTTTAGAAAATCTCAAAGGTGGTGGTTAAGAGAGTGACAACGACAAGTAATCAGATTTCTCCGGGAAGCACCCTTTCGATCGATGGAAAGATCTATCGGGTCGAAACAAGTGTTCGGGTCACCGTTGCTAAGGGGGTCCCCTTTATTAAGACAAAACTCAAGAATCTCATGTCGGATGAGGTGATTGAGAAGAATTTTAAAGTGGATCAGGAAGTAGAAGAGGTCACCTTAAGTGAAAGGAAACTCGAGTTCCTCTACTTAGAAGGGAAAGATTACCTCTTTCTCGACATCGACTCTTTAGATAATGTCGTTGTCTCTGCCGATGTGGTGGGAGATAAGGTGAATTATTTGAAAGAGGGGATTGAGATCAAAGCGCTCTTTTATGGTGAGACGATCTTCTCGATCGAGCTTCCCCAATTTTTGGAGCTGATGATCATCAAACTCGAGGATATGAAATCAAAGGTTTCTGTTTCCAATGCGAGCAAAATAGGAATTTTGGAAACGGGGGCAAAAGTAGAAGTGCCATTATTTATTGAGGTGGGGGACATCATCAAAGTCGACACCCACCTAGGTGAATATGTACAAAGGATTTAAAAGGCAGGATAAAAAAGGTGGATTTAGAAAAAATTAAAGAGCTAATGGAGGCCATGGAAGACAAGGGCATGACAAAGGTTGCCCTTGAAGAAGAAAATGGCTTTAAGATTGAGCTAGAAAGAAGAGCAGACTTTGAGGTGGCTCCTTACCCAACGGTCATGCCAGCTCCTTCTCCAGCCCCAGAAAAGATCACCGTTAAGGAAGAGGAAGTCAAGCCTGCTACGCCAGCCGAAGGGCGCGAGATTACCTCTCCGATGGTAGGAACTTATTATGCTTCCTCCTCTCCCGAGGATGATCCCTTCGTGAAGGTAGGAGATACCGTGACCGAAGAGACCGTTGTTTGCATCATCGAAGCGATGAAGGTGATGAACGAAGTCAAAGCGGGAAAAGGAGGTGTTGTCACCGAAATTTATGTCGACAACGCCCAGCCCGTAGAATTTGGAACCAAAATTTTGCAAATCAAATGAAAAAAGTCTTAGTTGCCAACCGAGGGGAAATTGCGGTTCGAATCATTCGAGCCTGCCACGATCTGGGACTCCAGACCGTTGCCGTTTACTCAAAAGCAGATGCAGAAGCGCTCCACGTCCTTTATGCTGACGAAGCGGTTTGTATCGGTGAAGCTCCCTCAAGCCAGTCCTATCTCAAAATCCCCCACATCCTTTCTGCCTGTGAAATTACAGGGGCTGATGCGATCCACCCTGGCTATGGCTTCTTAAGTGAAAACGCTAACTTTGCCTCGATCTGCGAAAGCTCTGGGATCACTTTTATCGGGCCAAGCGCAAAGACGATTGCGATGCTTGGCGATAAAGCGCAGGCAAAAAATATAGCGAAGGGTGTCCGTTGCCCCATCATTCCCGGTTCAAACGGGATTGTGGAGACGATCGATGTTGCCCTTAAAGAGGCAAAAAAAATTGGCTTTCCTGTTTTCATCAAAGCAACTGCTGGTGGAGGAGGAAAGGGGATCCGAATTGCTCAAGATCCTGAAGATTTTATGAGACAATTTTCAGCAGCCCGCGCAGAAGCAGAAATCTCCTTTGGAAATCCCGATGTCTACCTTGAGAAGATGATTGTTAATCCTCGCCACGTCGAGGTGCAGGTTCTCGGCGACAAGCATGGCAACTATGTTCACTTAGGTGAAAGAGATTGTACCATCCAAAGGCGGCGTCAAAAGCTCATTGAAGAAACTCCCAGTCCAGTCATCACTCCCCACCTCCGAAAAAAGATGGGAGATGCTGCGGTTCATCTCGCCAAAGCGGCAAAGTATCACACGGTGGGAACGGTCGAATTCCTCCTCGACGAGAAAAAGAATTTTTATTTCATGGAGGTCAATACCCGAATCCAGGTTGAACATACAGTGACCGAAGAACTCACCGGAATCGATCTCGTCAAAGAACAGATCAAAATGGCGATGGGAGAAAAGCTTCCCCTCAAGCAAAAAAATATCCGCTTTGAAGGACACATTTTTGAGTTCCGGATCAACGCTGAAAACCCCTCACAAAACTTCATGCCTTCTCCCGGGCTGATAGAATACTATATCCCACCAGGCGGCCCCCATGTTCGGGTCGATAGCGCTTGTTACTCTGGCTACCGGATCCCCCCTTTCTACGACTCGATGATTGCAAAACTGATCGTCAAAGGAAAGGACCGGGAGGATGCGATTCGGATTGCGAAAAGGGCCCTTCGTGAATTTCATATCGGTGGCGTTGATTCCACCATCCCTTTCCACCAGTATATGCTTGAAAACCCCACCTTCTTGAAAGGAGAGGGGTACAACCTCGCCTTTGTCGATGGCCTGATCGAAGAAGGGTGCAAATTTATGGACGATGAAACCTCCGACAAACAAGCTCCAGCTCCAGCTGCTCATTAGCTCTAAAGAGATCGAAAAGCGCCTTGAAAAAGTGGCTCGCGACCTAGAAGAGAAATATAACGACCAAGAGCTCACCATTGTCATGGTTCTAAAAGGGGCTATTGTTCTCGTTTCCGATCTGATCCGTCATCTCCACTTCCCTGTCTGCTTGGAAATGATTCAATGTAGCAGCTATGGAGAGGGGGGAATGACTAAAGGGGAGCTTGAAATCTCAGGGCTCGATGCCCTGGAGGTGGAAGGAAAAAACCTCCTTGTTATCGACGACATTTTCGATACGGGCGACACCTTAAGCCGGGTCACTGAAGCGCTCCTTAAAAAGGGGGCGGCTTCTCTCCAGTCTTTAGTCCTTTTATCGAAAGCTGTCCCTCGAACAACCGACTACCGCCCTGACATCACCCTTTTTGAGATTGAAGATCATTTTGTCGTCGGGTATGGTCTCGACTATAAGGAATACTATCGGGGTTTGCCCGACATTTACGCCATCGAACCGGGATAGGAAATGAAAGGAATTATCTTAGCAGGAGGACTCGGCACCCGTCTCCACCCTTTAACCCTTGTCACGAGTAAGCAGCTCCTCCCTATCTATGACAAGCCGATGATCTACTACCCCCTCTCCGTTTTGATGCAGGCGGGGATCCGGGAGATCTTGATCATCTCCACCCCCCACGATTTGCCCCGCTTTGAGGCCCTTTTTGGCGATGGAGCCCATCTGGGACTTCAACTCTCTTATACTGAGCAAGATGAACCCCGTGGCATCGCCGAGGCCTTTATTATTGGAGAGTCCTTTATAGGGGAAGAGAATGTCGCCCTCATCTTGGGGGACAATATTTTCTACGGCAATACCCTCCCTACCCTCCTTAAGAGCTGTAGCCAACTTGAGCAAGGGGGGATCATTTTTGGCTACCAAGTCAAAGACCCTCAGCGCTATGGGGTCTTAGACCTAAATAAAACGGGGGAGGTGGTCGATATTATCGAAAAGCCGGCCGAACCCCCTTCTCCCTATGCGGTAACAGGGCTCTATTTCTATGATAATGAGGTAGTTAACATCTCTAAAGCCCTTAAACCCTCTCCTCGTGGAGAACTCGAGATCACCGACATCAATAAGGCCTATCTGGTCCGCGGTCTCTTGAGAGCTCACCTCTTCGACCCTGGCTTTGCCTGGCTCGATACAGGGACCTTTGAGGCCCTCCACCAGGCCTCTAACTACGTCCAGGCGATCCAGGAGCGGCAGGGGGTCCAGATCGGCTCGATCGAGGCGATCGCTCTTGAAAATAATTGGACATCAAGTCCTTGTAAATAAGCAACTTATTAAATAATTGTTAAGATCTTGTTTAAAAATAAATAAGAATCTGTTATAATAATCTTAGGGGCAATAGATTCTTATTCAATTGACCCATAAAATTAATAAATAAAAGGATAAAGTTATGACACCTTTAATCACACCAGATCAGGCGTTTGCAGACCGTGCAGCTGTTAAAAAGCAATTGCAGGGTGAGTACGCCCACTTTAAAGGGCTAGCCTCTGAAAATGCAGGTTTAGCGCTGATGTATATGATGATGGTCATGGCTCCTACAGGGCTTGATTATCAAGGTACATCGCAGGAGGTCTTAGCGAGTGAAATTAATGCGATCGGTGTTCTTAACGAAAACCTTTCTCAAGTTCAGACCGACTTTAACAACATACTTAACGTCCTGAAAACCCCGACTAACTCCAGTACGGATGAGCAATTTGATGCGGATACGAACAAGTTTATCGATGACATGCAGACGTATTATGACAATTTGACCGAATTTTTTGGACCTGATTCCGCTTTTGGAAAACAGAATCCTACCTTCTATAATACGGTGATCTCAGACTTTAACGTCTTTACCAACTCTAGTGGAGAAGGGATTATGACGATTTTCCAAAACGGGCCATTGACTCCAAAAGAACGTGAGAGTCTTTTTGAGGGGCTCCAAAATGAAATACGTACCGCATACCAGGATTCTGTAAATATGAATGGAAATGGAGATGGAGGAGCTGCGTTAAAGACCTTAACCGACTCATTTAGTGAGGTAGGAGTTGCGCAGAACCAGATGTCGACGTGGGTATCGAACAACTTGACCTTCGTTGAAAAAGAAAACGAAGAACTTCAGGGAACGCTTTCGAACATGTATTCCGATACAAACAAGCAGGTTGCGTTCGAGGTTCAAGGTCAACGAGTAAATTAATAAATAATAAGGGGAAAAATATGGAAAACTATCAATTAGCTGTTGTAGAAGCAACAAGTTTTGAAGCTCAGACAAACACTGAGTTGATGGGGGGAGACGCCCTATTAATGCAGTTTGTTGCAGGGCTCATTGAAGAGGATCTTCAGGCGGGACAACAAGCCCAGATGGAAGAGATCGATTTTATGCAGAACTCTTTTGCCGCATTTAACGGACAAAGTAACAATCCGGACGGTGATCACCATGTGACCGATCCGAACACGGGAAAGACCTATGATCTCAAAGGAGATAATGCGCAAAGTGAGCTAAACACTTTAGTTACAGAGGCGAACAGTGAACTTTCTCTCGACCAGCAGGAGACATCGGAGTACTCTCAGGGAGGGAAATCGATCTTTGGAGATGCGCAGAAAGCCGCTGCGAGTGAATCGAAAGCAACAGCAACGATCATGCAGCTTGGAAACACAACAGCGCAGGGTGTAGGGTATACGACGAGTCTACTTCCCGCACTTGCCGCATAAAACAATAATAAAAAATAATAATAGGAAAAAATATGTCACACGTAGCTCAAGTTAGTGAATACCAGCTCGTTTCAAAAGGTGACCTTAACAGCAAAGGGATCGGAGAAAAGGCGATTACAGCAGCTCTTATGGGAGCTTTAAGCGAGTCGCTAGATAAAGTTGAGAAAGGGACGCCGACTCCCTCTATTGGGGAGATCGTCAACGAGATTGGACTTCTAATCACGGCTCTAGAGGTTGTTGAGTCGAAGTATCAGCTTAGCCAGGCAAATGGGCGGATGGAAAGTGCTTCCGATGCAACAGAAACTGCAGGAAATGAGGCCAAGCACCAGGCAAAAGAGACGAGCAAAGAGATGAAGAAGATCGAAAAAGAGCAAAAGTGGAGCCTCTACAAGAAGATCTTTGGCCCTCTTTTTACAGCAGTGGCTATTGGAGTGACCCTTGTTGTTGCTCCAGAGATCACAGCTGGAACCATCGCCTTTGCGGTATCAGCAGCGACCACAGCGGTTCTTTCTGATACAGGAACGCTTAAAAAGGGAGTTGATGCCCTTGGATCCAAGATTGCTGATCTTTTAAAAAAGGATGGGATGGACTCTAAAAAGGCGAAAAGCTTAGGGAAAGTCTTTGCCGGGCTTGTCTTTGCCATGTCTGCATCCGCTGCGACCTTAGGGGTTGGAGCAGGAGTTGGAGCCTTTACAGAAGGTGGAGCCAAAGCGATGATGAAAGGAGTTGCAAAACAGGCGATTTTCAATACTTTCCAGGTAGGAATGGCCACAAACATCATCTTTAACGGAGTTGCTTTTCAGCTTGCTGATGCTGATAAGAGTGAGCAGAAAACAGGGGCGATTATTGCCGAAGTGGTTCAGATGCTTACCTCACTCGTTGTCCTGATTGTAGGAGGAGTGACCGCCTTTAAAGGAGCTGATGAAGAAGCTGTAAACTCTTTAGGAAGTTTGAGAGAAAAGCTCAAAGGATTCACTGGACTTAGTGGATTTACGATCAACGCGCTTGCCTATTCACTAGAATCGATCTTTGGAATGGCCGCCGCGATTCCAAAGGCTGGAGAGGGAATAGTGAAGTATAAGCTTGGTGGTATCCAAGAAGACTTGACCCTATTGCAGGGAGAGCAGAACTTTTTAAGTACCGTTTCAAGCGAGCTGCTTGATAGTGCGAAGAGTTTTGAAAAAGCCATCCAGGGCGCTTACCTATTGTATCAGTCTGCAATGGAAAATGTATTAAACCTACTAGATCCTATGTCAACAGAGGCTAACAGCCTTGCTAACATATAATAATAAGGGAAGTAATATTATGGATAAAAATGTACAAAACCAAGAAGTTACGAATAAAGAAAAAATTTCTCATGATCCTCGGGATTTTCCCCTGATGATGTCTCCTACAGGAGAGATGGTAAATACCATTTTTGCAACGACGACATTAGGAACGCAAGCAGCAGATATGTATCTTGAACTTCAGAGGCTATTGCAGCAGGGAAGTATCAAGACGAACAATGAAGGATATGGCGTTAAAAAGACCCAAGCGAAAAAGCAAAAAGCGCAACAAGAGTGGTCAGGAGGAGGAATGCTAGTGGGAGCTGGTATCTCGATGGGGATGTTTGCGGGGAGTGTTATCTACCAGACGGTCAAAAATAAAGCCCCTGAAATCAAGAATGCCCAGGCTTTTGAAGAAGCTGCCACAGGACTCGGAAAAGGGGCTGCAGGGGTGACCGACGTAGAAAAGGCTGAAATCGAGGCCCTTAGAGGAAACCAGAAAGTGCAGGACCGTCTTGAAGAGCTTGCAGCAGGGATCGATTTTAAGACCCAGAAGCCGACCGATGCACCGACTAGAGTAGGTTCTATACACATGACTGATAAAGAGCTTTTAGAGATTGCAACACCAGCGCAAAGGGAAAAGATCCGTACGCAGGCAAAAGATAAAGTTGCAGAGCTTAAGAGGGAGCTATCGGATACGATGCAGCTGGTCACCCAGTTGATCACACCAATTTCGCAGATTGCTTCGGGGGTATCTAACTTCCCAGCAGCAGAAAAGCAGTACGAAGCAACAGAGCGAGACGCTGAGGCGAACTATCTTAGCACCTTTGGCAACCAGCTTGCAGGTTACGCGAGTCAAGATGGGCAGCAAGTCCAGTCGTGGTTGGAGCTTAGCATGTCGATTCTTCAGACGATGGGAGCGCTTGACGACGCGAACAACAGATAATAAAAATTACTTCTCAACCAATAAAGGCCGTTATGCCTCCGGGCATAGCGGTTTTTTTGTGCTCGCTTCTAGCAAAAAGTGACAAAAATGTCACTTTTACCCCCCATAAAAATGACAAAAATGTCACTTTGCTTTAAAATGGGGTTATGAACAGAGACTTTTTAAATAAACTTTTAGCGTGGAAGAACGATCCAGACCGAAAACCCCTTGTGATTAGGGGGGTTAGGCAAGCGGGAAAAACATATCTCATCAAAAAGTTTGGAGAGGAGTACGAGGCCTGCCACTACATTAACTTTGAGGAGGATGGGAAGCTTCTCTCCCTTTTTGAGGAGGATCTAAACCCCAAAAGGATCATAAGAGACTTGAGCTTTCACCTCGGCCGGTCGATCAACTTAGAAACGGACCTCCTTGTTTTTGATGAGATCCAGGCTTGCCCTAAGGCGCTTACAAGCCTCAAATATTTTTATGAGAATCTTCCAGAGCTCCATCTTTGTGCTGCAGGATCTCTGCTCGGGATCCATCTAGCTCCCCTTTCTTTCCCTGTGGGAAAGGTAAACTTTCTGACAATGCGTCCCATGTCTTTTAGAGAGTTTTTGGGAGCGCTTGACGACCAAAAATCGATTGAGGCTCTTAACGACCTCAATGAGAAGAGTCAGATTTCTAAGCTTGTCCACCACCATTTATGGGAGCGGCTCAAACACTACTTTATTGTCGGGGGAATGCCTGAGGCGGTAGCGACCTATTGCAAATATCAAGGTGATCTCTTTACAGCCTTTGAAAAGGTGCGCATCAAACAGAAAGAGCTCGTTATCGCTTACTATGCTGATATGGCCAAATACTCTGGAAAGGTGAACGCTCTTCATATCGATCGGATCTTTCGCTCCGTTCCGACGCAGATTCACCAGGTACAAGAGAGTTCTATCTCCAAGTTCAAGTTTCGAGGAGTTATTCCTGGGGTTAGCCATTACCATCGCTTAGCGACCGCCATCGACTGGCTCAAAGCTGCAGGGCTTGTCCTCAAGGTTCATATTGTAAACTCTGCTAACCTTCCCTTGAAAGGTTTTGCCAAAGAAAATCAATTTAAGCTCCTCCTTTTTGATGTGGGGATTTTGGGGAGTATGTGTGGCCTTTCTCCCGAGCTCATCTTGGGGTATGACTATGGGACGTACAAAGGGTACTTTGCGGAGAATTTTGTCGCGCAGGAGTTGATGTTAAAACAAAATAGAGAACTTTTTTGCTGGAGTGAGAAAAATTCAGAGGTAGAGTTTTTGCTCGAGTCGCGAGGAAAAGTTATTCCAGTTGAAGTGAAATCGGGGTCGGCCACCCGTTCAAAAAGTCTCAAGGTTTTTTCTGAGAAGTACCACCCCGAAAAGCGTGTGATTCTCAGTGGTAAACCCTTTTCCATCGATCCACAAAAAGGGGTCCACCATTGCCCCCTCTACCTGGCATCTAGTGTCTAGTTAACCAAATTCGTTAAAGTATTTGGTTAATTAGACACTAGTCTATAAAGTCCCGATATATACCCATTCCGGCTCAAGATTTGGTTTTTCCCTGCGTCAGCATCTCCAGCTTTAACCCCCCCTGCATCGCCCCTATCTCCTGGATAGGGGCCTGCTTTGATGGGGCTAAATCTGGAGCGCTGACTTTGGCAAACTCCTAAATCTTGAATCGGAATGGGTATAGTTCCCGTTTGGGCCGTCCTAAGAGTTTAGCTGCAACAACCAGAGCCTCCTTGCCGCTAATCCCAAACCGCTCCTGCAGCTCCTGCACCAGCTTTTGGGGATCCGTTTCAAAAGGAACCTCCCTCCCCGAGAAGATCAAAACAAATTCTCCAAGAATCTTATCTCCAAAGTGGGTGATGAGCTCCTCCGCTGTTCCCTCTACCGTTTCCTCGTAGCGCTTGGTTAGCTCTCGAGCGATAAAGATCTTTGCCTCAGGGGCAGCTCTTTTCATCAACTCCAACGTTTTCATTAGGTGATGGGGACTCTCATAAACGATTGAAAGGCCTGGGTAGTGCAAGATATCGATCAGCTGCTTTTTGAGCTCTCCCTCCTTCTTGGCTAAAAAGCCAATAAACTGGAATTGCTCCTCACTTCCAAACAAACTCAGCGCCGCTATGACGGCGCAGGGGCCTGGCACCACCTCCACCCGAATCCCTTCTTCTCGGCAGCGCCTTATGAGTCCAGCTCCAGGGTCGGAGATTCCCGGGGTTCCCGCATCGGAGATCAGCGCCAACCGCTTTTCTCCCCGCAGCTCCTCCAACATCTCCTCCTCTCGCTTCCTCTCGTTGAAGAGGTGAAAGCTCTTCATCGGAGTTTCGATTCCATACGTCTTGAGCAACACCCGACTAGTCCGGGTGTCCTCAGCGAGAATCAGATCGACCTTTTTCAACACCTCCACGGCCCGATAGCTCATATCTTTTAAGTTACCGATAGGCGTTGCTACAACATATAACATATTTCCTCCTCCTCCCGAAGGAGTGGGGTTGAAGGGAGTGGGGGTGGAAGATGCGCCGTGCAGGGGGAGCAGGTACAAGTTAATCGACGAGTCTAATAGCTAAAAGCTATTAGCGAGGAGATTAACGCCGTAGATGCTCCCCCTCCACAAGCAGCTTTCCCTCCACTCCCTTCAACCCCACTCCCAAAAGGTGGCACCCAGATTCGAACTGGGGATAGAGGCTTTGCAGGCCCCTGCCTTACCACTTGGCCATGCCACCAAATTTGGGGAAAACGATTTCTTTAGCAACCCCATAATGGGGTAACTATAGAGCATCCTTGAATTCAGTTCAAGAGCTGGAGCTCGAACTAGCTGCAGAACTGTCGGGAGATGGGGTCTGATCCTCTTTTGGAAGGAGCTGCTGAAGTAGGAGGGACGACAAACCATTTTCTGTATCGGTCCCAAACTCTGTAATCTGACTGGCGAGCATATCAGCAAGCTGTTCACTTGTTTTATCAGCTTTTCCTTGTAGAAATGGGATTAGCAGTCTATCCCAAAGTGGGTTCCTCAGCCAGCTTACGCCGGAGATAAGACTGTCTTTAACCTTTCCTTCAACCTTTTTCGAATTGACCCCCACCAACTCAAAGACTTCATCTAAAAGTAGTTTTTTTACATCCGGGTCTGAGAGGCCATCAAGAACTGTAAACGCTTCATCATGATCTCCGTTTTCATCCAAAGCATCGAGAAGAAAATTCACCATGGAGATGATAAAGTGTTTGAGAACCTCTTGAAAAGAAAGGAGGGTAAAGGCTTCTTCTATGATGCGAGTAGCGGTCTCTTTAAGAGGCTTTATGGCGAGATACTCTGCGCCTCCCTTGGCAAGATTTGTCAAACGATAACTATTGGGGTCTTGTTTAAGTGCCAGCGTTTCATCTAACCATTTAGATACGACTATTTGCATAAATAGATCTTTCGCGCGCGCAAACCGTCTAAGGTCTCGCTCTCTTTCTATGTGAGCATAAGCTTTTCTTAGATCAACTTTCTCCGCTGAAGTAGCGGTGTTGATAGCTTCTTGGATGGTTTTTAAATCCTTGTCCAGCTGCGCTTCGTATTGAACGCCGATTGAAAGCTCGATCTCTGATATATCTTCAAAACAGGAAGAAGGGATTTGCTTTTTTAATTCTTTCCGCTGCTCAGAATCAAGGAGGACATAAGCTTTTTGGGCGATTATAAAGCTGTCGTAATCCCAACCACCACTAGCGTTTCTTGGTAACTGAACCAATTTCTTGATCATCGCTGTTGTGATCGTTTTGCTTATATAAGAGGTTGACGTGATCTCATTTAGCTGTTCAATAATCATATTTTGGGTCATAGGTGAGTTGTCCAAAAGTCGGAGCTTATTCAACCACTCTAATCCGGGAGCTGCTTCTAACCCAGCGATTTTAACCATGTTCTCTCGAAGAAAAGAGATTTTTTCAATAAGGGTGTTAAGGGGGCCAGGACCGGGGGTGTGAAACAGTCCTTTTAGTCGGGGCAATGTCTTTTCCACCCAATCGGCTTCTTGTTTATGCCGCACATAGTCATGAGAGTAGGCCGAATCTGGGAGGATAGACATTCCATCCAGATGTTTTGGGGTCAGTTTGTAGATTGTACCAATTCTAACAGCTTCGTCTGATGGAATGCCTGAACGTTCTAAGGCGGTTTTAAGGAGGGGAGCTTCTTCCTGAGAAAAGGGGGTTTTCTTGCGCTCTTGCATCGTTTTGCAGCATCGCAGTAGCTGAACCACACGAGTGACTATTCGAGGAAACACCTCTTGAAGAGGGATTGCTGAGACCTTAGAGTGAACTGTTTCAAGGGCGTCGTTTAGTACTGGCTTGAGCTGATCGACTAAATCCTTGGAAATTTTTAGAATTGAGTTACGTAGGTTTTCCTTGCCTTTGAGCATGTGCACAGCAGCCCGCTTTTGAGCAAGCCGAGAGAGTTGAGAGGTTGTCAGGGTTTGAGCCTCCTCGTGGCTGAGAAACGCTTCTTCACTTATCTCTCCTCGAACAAACTTTCCGGCTGCTCCCGAGCTATTTCCATTTAAGCTGAGTTTTTTATCTAATAAGTCTTTTAGATATTTCTCTTCGAGTTCACCCCAAACAGCGTCAATGATGGCATTTTCATTTTCTGGTTGTGCATTCTGAGACGAGGAGGCCGGCTGGCTACTTGAAGACGCAGCGCTAGACGAGGAGCTGGCAGCGGTTCCGGTGTTAGGGAAGGCGGAAAAAACCGTATTAGCGATGGGAAGAGCTCCATGGCGCATGATCCTTGCAAAAGCTCCGCGCGCTTTTTTGATTGCTCCGTTGTCTTTGGGGTTCTTTAAGAATTGTTCAATGAAACTACTTTCTGAAGCATCCCAAGCTTCACAAAGAACGGTTAAGGCTATCGATCGAAGACAGGGCTTTGAGATCTCCTTGTTTTTACAGAGCTCCTTAAACTCAGGGCTTGCATTGAGAATGCCCAGCAAGAAACCGGTGTTGCCATCTGACGCATCGATTTGTGCCATCGTAGGATCCACGATGAACGCATCGATCGCTTTTAGAAGATCTTTAAAGGTTTCATTGCGGTTTTCTCCAGCTAAAGGAGAGGGAGGTTGGGGATTATTCACAGAACTACTAGAAGAGGCGGCGGCGGAGCTAGAAGAAGAGGAGGACTGGCCGCTACTTCCAGAACCGCTACTTCCAGAACTGCTGCTAGTGTTCTGAGGATTGGCAGGAGAATATTGAGAAATAAGCGCTAGTAATGGGTCGGGTTTGTCGGAAGCAAAACCATTCCGAACCTGGTTTCCAAGGCCTTGAATAATCGCTAGGGTCATATGGAAGATAGCTGCCCCCACTGCGCTGGAAACAAAGACGACAGGAGGAAGGAGGACAACAGTGCGTTTCCACCCCCCCGTAAAAGGGGCCTTCCAAGAGGTGACGACTAGCCGCCTAGTTGAAAGCCCTAATTGGGTCGCTGAATTCCCTAATCGGGTCAAAATACTTGTATCCAAAATTTTCATTCCTCTAACTGGTAACTCCCTGGAGTATACCCTGGGATCTTCTTTTCGGTCAATGAATTCTTTGCCTCAAAAGGCTGGAATAAGCTACCTTAGAAGCATGAGAAAGGCGTTTAAAGAAATTGCTACTATTTTGGGGGCTTCCTCCTCATCTGAAACGGTGATTCTCCACGCGGCGGCCGACAGCCGAAAGGTCCAGAAGGGCTCTATTTACTTTGCCCTCAAGGGAGATCGGGTCGATGGCCATCAGTTCCTCGAAGAGGTGGCTGCTAAAGGGGGCGTTGCCGCCGTCGTCTCCAAAGAGTATCAAGGAAAAAATTTTGGGCTGGAATTGATCCCCGTTGAAGATGTAAATCCGGCTTTACATTTGCTCGCCACCGAGGTTTTTAAGGAGGCGCAAGGGACCATTATTGGGATAACGGGGACGGTCGGAAAGACCACTACCAAAGAGTTTTTGGCCACCGTTTTGGAAGAAAAATTTCGGGTCATGAAAAATGAGGGAAACCTCAACTCTCAGGTGAGCCTTCCTCTTACCATTCTCAATGGGGATCTTAGCGCCGAGATGATCGTGTTAGAAATGGGGATGAGCGAAAAAGGGGAGATGGCCCGCTTGGTTGAAATTGTTCATCCCCATCTGGGCGTTCTCACAAAGCTCACCTTGGTCCATGGGAACCCCCTCGAAGAGATTGCAGAGGAAAAATGCCAGCTGTTTGCCTCAAAACGGATGAAGCGAGCCTTTTTAAATCGGCAGACAGCCAGCTTTACAGCAGTCCAAAACATCCCGGTTCCTAAGGAGTGGTTTGACAAAGCTCCCGCCCCTTTTGCAGAGTCCCACTTATTGGAGGGGGTAGGAGGAGCAGTCGCGGTGGCCCGCCACTTAGGAATGAATGAGGAGGAAATCAAGAGGGGAATTTCTAAGCTCAAACCCTTTGACCACCGGTTTGAAAAGGTTGAGAAAAAAGGTGCACTCTTTATTGACGATTCCTATAATGCGTCTCCAGAGGCGGTCAAAGTAGCCCTTTCTAACTTGCCGAAAGGAAAGCGGCGGATTGCTGTTTTGGGAGCGATGAAAGAGCTTGGCCCTTTCGAGGTGGATAGTCATCGGGAGGTCGCTGAGCATGCTCTTCCTCTCATTGACCACCTCCTCTGTATAGGCGAGGAGTGCTTGCCGATGGTCGATATTTTTAAAAGAGAAGGTAAGCCCGTCGAGTTTTTTAAAGAGAAAACGGAAATAGCGGCCCGCCTAAAAAAGCTTGTGGAAAAAGACGATGTGGTTTTAATCAAAGGGGCAAACTCCCTTAAATTGTGGACCCTCTTAAAGGAGATATAGGTTGCTCTATCTATTTTTACAATATTTAGCGTTTCATACAGCGGTCAAGATCCCTGCGGTCTTTTTCTACTCTTCGACCCGGATGATTCTTGCCGCGATCACCACCCTTCTCCTCACGATTTTACTCGGTCCTTGGTGTATCAATAAGCTTTACAAACTAAAGACAGGGCAGTCGATCCGCGTTGAAGATTGTCCTACCCTTGCAGAGCTCCATCAGAAGAAGAAAAAAACGCCGACGATGGGGGGAGTTCTTATCCTCATTTCGATGCTCGTTGCCCTTCTCCTATGGATGGACCCTCGTAGCGCTTTTACCTGGATCCTTGCAGCTGTCACGGTGTGGCTCGGCATTTTAGGAGGGGTCGATGATTACCTAAAGATGAAGCACAAAAACTCGAAAGGGATCCGTGCGCGGACAAAGTTCGCCCTCCAACTTTCTTTTGCCGCCCTTTTGGCCCTTTACCTCATCTGGACCGGGGGATATGAAGCCTACTTTTTGCCCTTTAAGAAAACCCCCTTCTTTATAGCAGGTGGGATCCTCTTTTTCCTCTTCACCATTGTGGTCATCACCGGCTCTTCAAATGCGGTGAACCTGACCGACGGGCTCGATGGGCTTGCCTCGGGATGTGTCCTTCTCGTCGCCCTTATCTTTGCCATTTTTGCTTTTTTATCGAACAATGTGACGATTTCTCACTACCTCAATATCCCTTACATCGAGGGGAGCGCTGAAATTGCCATTTATCTCTCGGCAATGGGGGGAGCTTGTCTCGGTTTTCTCTGGTACAATGGGTATCCAGCGCAGGTTTTTATGGGAGATACCGGCTCTCTTGCTCTTGGAGGCATCTTGGGAACGGCAGCGGTCTTAATGCGGCGAGAGTTTTTGCTCGCCCTGGTTGGTGGAGTGTTTGTCCTCGAAGCGCTCTCAGTCATCCTGCAAGTCTTAAGTTACCGCTATCGGAATAAGAAACGGATCTTCCGGTGCGCTCCTCTCCACCACCACTTCGAGTTTAAGGGGTGGCCTGAACCCAAAGTGGTTGTCCGCTTTTGGATGGTTGGATTAATCTTAGCCCTTTTCGGCTTAGCCTCGATTAAGTTTCAATGAAAGCGCTCGTTATAGGACTCGGTAAAAGTGGAAGGGGAGCAGTAAAACTCCTCCTTAAGAAGGGGTGGGAGGTGATCGGTGTGGATCGGACACCCGAGCCTATCGAAGGGATCGTGGTCGTTCCTGAAACAGGAGATGTGGGAAATGTCGATTTAGTCGTTCTTTCCCCCGGCATTCCGCGGAGTCATCCCTTGGCTAAGGGAAATGTCATCGGGGAGGCAGAACTTGCCTTCCGCACCTTAAAAAATCGGGCTATCGGCATTACCGGAACCAATGGGAAGACAACGCTGACCTTGCTGATGACACACATTCTAAACGAGGTGGGGATTAAGGCGCGCGCCCTTGGCAACGTGGGAAATAGTCTTGCCGAATACGCCTGCAACCCTGATCTAGAAGAGTTTTTAGTGGTCGAGCTCAGCTCTTTCCAACTTGAAACAATGACCACTCCTGCTTTTGAGCTTTCTGTTATTACCAATATCACCCCTGACCACCTGGACCGTTACGCTTCGTTCGAAGAGTATGCAAACACAAAAAAGCGGATCAAAGATTTATCCGATTCTTGTTTACAACTAACAGAAAGGGAGGGATACTGGGGGGAAACGGCCTGGCTCATGTGTGAGCGCCTGGGCATAACGCGAAAAGATTTTGATCGGGCGCTGAAAAGTTTTAAAAGACCACCCCACCGGATGGAGTTTGTGGGTGAAATAGATGGGATTCGCTTCGTAAACGATAGCAAGGGAACCAACCCAGAAGCTACGATTTATGCGATCAAAAATACCCCAGGAAAGCTCCTCCTTATTGCGGGAGGACAGAGCAAACAAGCAACATTTGAAAGCTGGAAAAAAACTTTTCCAGGAAGGGTGAAAGAGGTGTTTGCGATTGGGGAAACCGCCTCCCAAATTAAAGAAGAATTAGGCGGCGTGATCCCTGTAAAGCGGTGCACTGACTTAGAAGAAGCAGTAGCAGCAGCAAAGGAAAAGGCGACTCAAGGAGAAACGGTCCTTTTATCGCCAGGATGCGCGAGTTTCGATCAGTTTCGAAACTACGAAGAAAGGGGGGACAAATTTAAAGCATACGTTGGAGAGGTAAGAAAATGAACAGAAGAGATATTATTATTGTCGCGGTGCTAGTCAATGTAGGGCTCTTAGTGACCCTCTTTGTAAGCTCGCTTAAAAAGGGGGATGAGGTAGAGCTTGCCCAGGTGGAAAAAGCGCCTGAAGAAATTGTCATTGCCTCCACAAAGGCAAAGGATCCGATCGATCAGGTCATCAGCCAATATACCGCAAAGGCAAAGGTAGAAGAGATGAAAAAAGCCCCCCTTCCCGCCCCTGTTTTAACGCCCGCCCCTAAAGAAGAGAAAAAAGTGGTTCCCAAAAATCCCTTAAGGGTGGTGACGGTTCAAAAAGGGGACGTCCTCGAAAAGATTGCCCGTACCCATGGGGTAAGCGTCGATGCGCTCATGAAACTGAACCATCTCAACAACTCCCGGCTGCAAATCGGCCAAGAACTCAAACTCCCTCCTAAACAAGTGGCAAAAAAAGCGCCGGCCAATGAAAAGCAATACTATGTGGTCAAAGGAGGCGATAGCCCATGGACCATCGCAAAGAAAACTGGACTCAAAGTCGAAGAGCTTTTGCGCCTCAACAATTTGGATGAGGAAAAGGCTAAAAAACTCCGCCCCGGTGATCGCTTAAAGATAAAATGAGAAGCGTCTATTTTCTCCTCTCTTTTGTGACTGCTCTATTTGCCCTTGGGGTCCTCATGGTTTTTAATACCTCATCGGCAGAGGTGATCGATCGAAGTTTGGAGATAAGCACCCGCCACGCCCTTATTAAGCAACTCATCTATGGCTCCTTGGGAGGGATACTTGCTCTTCTTACTTTTCGGTGCGGATACCGGAAGGTTTTGGCCCTTTCCCCTTATCTTTTCCATGGGTTGACAGCGCTTCTTGTCCTCGTTTTTGTCCCTGGAATTGGAAGACTTCTAAATGGGGCCCACCGATGGATCTTTTTTGGTCCCATCTCTTTTCAACCTTCTGAGTTTATGAAGGTCATAGCCCCCCTTTACTTTATCCACCTCTTCCTAAAAGAAGAGAAGATGACTTGGAAACGATTTTACCTGATCGTAGCGCGGATCGCGCCCCCCCTCTTCCTTATCCTCATCGAACCTGATAATGGGACAGTGGCGATTATGATGGTCACCTTCATGGCCCTTTTTTTTCTCTGTCGGATCAGGTGGTTTTACTGGCTCCTTCCCGTTCTTCTCATCGGAGGGTTAGGGGTAACTGCAGCCCTTCAAATGCCTCATGTCAAACATCGGATCCGGATTTATCTTCACCCGGAAAGTGATCTTTTGGGTAAAGGGCACCAGCCTTATCAAGCGAAAATTGCGGCAGGCTCGGGAGAGCTTTTTGGACGGGGCATCGGGGAAAGTCTCCAAAAGCTTAACTATCTTCCCGAAGCGCGGAGCGACTATATAGCGGCGATCTATGCCGAGGAACTTGGCTTTATTGGAATTCTTTTTTTAGTGCTTCTTTATCTATTTATTGCTTATAGTGGGTTCCACATTGCCTCGAAATCTGAGACTCAGGAGGGGTTTTACATCGCCGCAGCCCTCACCTTTCTGATCTCTTTTCAGGCCTTTTTAAATTTAGGAGTGGTCTCAGGACTTCTCCCCAGTAAGGGAACGAACCTTCCCTTTTTTAGTCAGGGAGGCTCCTCCCTTTTAGCAAACGGAATCGGAATCGCACTCATTATGAGCGTGCACAAAGCAAAGGAAATCGTGTGGAGAAAAGCATTAACGTCATGATCGCTGCAGGGGGAACGGGGGGGCATCTCTTCCCTGCCCAAGCCCTTGCACTCGACCTCCTCCAAAAAAATCCCCAAATGCAAATTGCCTTCGTGGGAGCGGGCCTAAAGAAAAACCACTACTTTAAAAAAGATCTCTTCCCCTTTCTCGAAATCAAAAGTGGAACCCCTTTTAGAAAAAACCCCTGGCATATCTGTAAAGCCCTTTTTTCCATTGCGCAAGGGGCCCTTCGTTCTCTTATTTTTTTTTCAAAAAGGCGTCCTGACTTAATCGTGGGTTTTGGAAGTTACCACACCTTTCCCGCCCTGTTTGCTGCAAAACTGCGCAAGGTTCCCATCGTTATTTTTGAGAGCAACGTCCTTCCTGGGAAGGTGAACCGTTTTTGCGCAAAGTGGGCGAAGGTCTCCGCCATCCAGTTTTCCCATGCAGCCCATTACCTGAAGGGGAAAAGCACCTGTGTGCAGATGCCCCTTTTGAAGAAAAAAGGGGAGGGGCCAACGAAAAAAGAGGCGCGCGAGTATTTTGGGCTCAACCAAAGTAGGTTGACCTTCCTCGTTTTTGGAGGATCGCAAGGGGCGCAGGGGATTAACCGCTTTTTCTGCGGGGCAGCCGATCACCTAGTGAAGCAGGGAATCGATTTTCAGGTGGTCCATATTGTGGGCGAAGATAAGCGAGCCGAAAAGCTCCGCGATTTTTATGAAAAGTTGGGGGTTGCTGCCTCCGTTAAGGCCTTTGAGGAGAAGATGGAATATGGGTGGGTAGCTGCAGACCTAAGCATCTCTCGAGCAGGGTCTGCCACTTTGGCCGAAATGATTGAGTTTGGAGTGCCAAGCATTCTGATTCCTTACCCTTATGGCACCGAAAACCACCAAGTGAAAAATGCCCTTTTTGTCTCCGAGGAAATTGGAGGAGCGGCTGTTCTTGAAGAGAAGGGGCTCCGAGGGACTATTTTAGCTGCGGCGATTGGGGATCTTTTAGAAAATAATAAGCTGAAAGAGATGACCCAAGCGCTCCACACCTTTAAAGAAAAAGAGGGTAAACAAGACCTTTCCAACCTTGTTTTGGAGATGTTATGAAGAGCGCGCACTTCTTAGGAATCGGAGGGATTGGGATGAGCGCCCTTGCCCATATTTTGCTTGAAAAAGGGGTGACGGTCTCTGGCTCGGACTTAAAAAACATTTCCCACCTAGAAAAGTTAGGAGTAGCGCGGACCGACACCCTTCCTCAAGAAGGGCCTATTGTTTATAGCACAGCCATTAAAGAGGACCACCCCCAATTTGTAGAGGCGAAGAAAGCGGGTCTTCCCCTCCTTCACCGCTCCGAGCTTTTAGCCAAGCTTTTAGAGGAAAAGAAAGGGCTTTTAGTTGCAGGAACCCATGGGAAAACGAGCACCTCTGCCCTTTTGAGCTGGATCCTCTACCATGCGGGACTTAACCCCTCTTACGCTGTTGGAGGAATCCTTAAAAACCTCGATAAAAACGGAGGATATGGAGAGGGGAACTATTTTGCCCTTGAAGCCGATGAAAGTGACGGAAGCTTTCTCCGCTATGACGGAGAGGGAGCGATTATTACCAACATCGAAAAAGAGCATCTCGACTACTGGAAAACCGAAAAGGATTTAGTCGAAGGCTTTAAAAAGATGGCCGCCCGTATCCAAAACAAAAAGCTCCTTTTTTGGTGCGCCGACGACCCCCTCCTCTCACAGCTCAACCTCCCAGGCACTTCTTATGGAAGAAAAGGGGAGCTAAAGCTCCTTTCTTGCGAGCAAAAAGGAGCTCAGACCACCTTTTCGGCACGCTTTGAAGGGAAAACCTACACGGTGACCCTTCCGCTGATGGGAGAGATGCTTGCGCTCAACGCCCTTGCCGTTTTAGGGATGGCCCTAAAACTTGGGATTTCGGAAGACAAAATCCAAGCTGCCTTCGCCTCCTATCAGGGGGTCAAGCGGCGACAAGAAAAGATCGGAGAGATAAATCGGATCGCTATTTATGATGACTATGCCCACCATCCGACAGAAATTTTTCACACCTTAAAAAGTCTCAAAAAGGGGTTTGGCACAAGGCGGCTCATCGCCCTTTTTCAGCCCCACCGCTATAGTCGAACGCGCGACCTTCTTTCCGAATTTAAAACCGCCTTTGAAAAGACCGATGCCACCATTATAACGACCCTTTATGCGGCTGGAGAAGTGCCTCTTCCGGGAATTAGTGGGAAGCGCCTTGCCAAAGAGGTGGATCATGCCCTTTATATAAGCCAAGAAAAGCTCCTCTCCTATCTCCCCAAAATGCTCATTCCAGGCGATGTTTTAGTGACGCTAGGGGCAGGGGATATTACCGCCTTAGGACCCAAACTTTTAGAAGCGCTCCGATGAAGTCGTTTTTTCTCGTTATTTTTTCTCTAAGCCTCACCTTTGGGTTTTATAAGGCCCTCTCCTATGTCAAAGAAAAGCCCCGCCTTAAGCCGATCACAACGATTGTGCAAACCGGTCCCTTAAAAGAGGGGCTAAAAACCGACCATCTCGCCGAAATCCTCCACCTTTCCGTCGATCAGCCCCGCTCAATCACCCCAGAGGAGGCTGAAAAAGCCCTTCTCAAACATCCGCTCATTAAAAAAGCAGCGGTCTCCCTTCTCAATCCCCACACCCTTTACATCGACTATACCCTTAGAAGTCCCATTTTTACTTTGATTGACTATGAGAATCGAGCGATAGATGAAGAGGGAAAAGCATTTCCACTCACTCCCTACCTAACCCCCAAAAATCTTCCCGAGCTTTCTCTTGGAGAAACGGACCTTTACCCTCTAGCGCTTGAACTTCTCTCTCTTCTGGGCACCCAAGTCGAGCGCATTGACCTCTCCAAAGCCCAAGATTCCTCCCTTGGCAGACGAGAGGTTGTAGTTGCCCTGTCAAGTGGACACCTTCTTCGACTTTCCCCCAGAAACCACCGCGAAGAGCTCGAGCGTTACCTGGCGCTGCAGTTCCAACTCGAGAAACCAGCGATCATCGATCTCCGCGTCTCCAACCTTGCCTATGTCACCCAACCCTAAATTTTATGCAAAACATTGCACAAAAGTTACGCAAATGGTACAGTCCTGATTTCCACTCAATCAATAGAGGAAATATGGAAGAGTTTGTTAGCTATGTGATTAAAAATTTGGTCGATACCCCCGACGAAGTAAAAATTAATATCTTTGACGGCTCTAAGAGCTCTGTTGTCGAAATCCGCGTTCACGACGATGATGTTGCCAAGCTTGTAGGAAAGCAAGGGCGGACGATTAAGGCGCTGCGTCAAATTGCGATGACCGTTGCTGCCCGTCTTGGCCGCAAAGTCCGCCTTGAGATTGTTCAGTAGACAAAATTCTTTAATCGCTGTACTTTTAGGAAAACAACCAGGTTATTTCTATGAGTGCTGGATTACAGATAGAGATTGAAGAAGACCGAGGGGCCTTAATGGTCCGCCTAGAAGGGAGGCTCGATGCTGCATCGGCTCCCGTCTTAGAGCGAAAACTTCTTGAGCAGATTGAAAAGGGGAAGACAAAACTTGTCCTTGATTTTGCCAAAGTCGATTACTTGAGTAGCGCAGGGATGCGCCTCCTCCTTTCGACGACAAAAAAGCTCAAAGGAAATAGTGGAGGGCTCCACTTATGTTCCGTTGGCGAAGAGGTGATGGAGATCATCAAGATGGCCGGTTTTGAGCGGATCATCCATATTTTTCCAACCGAGCAAGAAGCGCTACAAGGATTTTCGTAGGTGGGAACAGATCTTGTCGACGCGCAGGGGCAGGAGCCTGCCCCTTCCCGAAAAAAGATCGATGCTCCCACGCGGAGCAAACGGGTCATTGTCCTTTCAGGTCCGACAGCTACCGGAAAGACCCGCCTCTCTTTAGAGCTTGCCCGAATTCTTGGAGGGGAGATCGTCTCTGCCGACTCGGTTCAAGTTTACCGAGGGATGGACATCGGCACTGCCAAAGCCACCCTAGAGGAGCGGATGGAGGTGCCCCACCACCTTATCGACACCCATGACCTCTCCGAGTCGTTCAACGTCGTCCAATTTTATGAGCAGGCGAGTCAAGCCTGCCGCGAGATTCTTTCCCGTGGACATGTCCCCATCGTTGTTGGGGGAACCGGTTTTTATCTCCATGCCCTCCTCTATGGCCCCCCCCAAGGACCTCCCGCTTCCCCAGAGGTGCGGCAAAAGCTCGAAGAAGATATCGAAAAGTTTGGAACCGAGGCGATCTACGACAAGCTCTCCTCCCTTGATCCTGACTACGCCGCGACGATCAACCACCGCGATCGGCATAAAATCATCCGTGCCCTCGAGATCATCACCCTTACAGGGAAAAAGGTGAGTGAGTTTCCCAAAGGGCATGTTCCTAGTCGTCCCAAAGAATTTGATTTTCGGTGTTGGTTTATCTACTTTCCCAAGGAAATACTCTTCTCCCGCATTGAGATGCGGTGTGATGAGATGATGACCCAAGGATTTATTGAAGAGGTGGAGGCGCTCGAAAACGAGGGGCTGCGCGAAAACCTCTCCGCTGCGGGAGCCATTGGTTATCGCCAATGTCTTGAGTTTCTCGACTCTCCCCGGAGCGACGAGGATTGGGAGCACTTCGTCTGGGAATTCAAAAAAGCTTCCCGCCGCTATGCCAAGCGGCAGTTCACCTGGTTTCGGCGCGAACCCCTCTTCCGTTGGGTCGATCTCGACGTTCATGGCTACCAAAAAGCGCTCGAGATGATCCTCCAAGACTATGAGAGTCGGTATTAATCGCTATTATACGGCACGATCTACTAAAATCTATGAGTTAGTGGCTTTAAATAGCTCTTTGGTAAGAGAAAAATCAGATTTTAAAGTACATAAAGGGACTGTTGAGAAAGTCGCTTTCCCCAGATTTTGCGATGGTTTTCGAGAAAAAATCGAAAGTTTGCAAATCGACATATGCCTAAGTATAGGAGATTTGCAAACTTTCGATTTTTTCCGGAAAGCGCGCGAAAGATGGGGGAATGGCCTTTTTCAACAGCCCCATAAACTGCTTGCAATTAATTATATATCATATTGCGGCTGTAAGGCCAAGAGCTTGTCGCACCTCTGGATCGTTCTTAAGGGTAGCGATCCGCTTTAAAAAAAGCTTCGTATTGCAGATCTCTCTAGGATACGGAGTCCTGCCTGGATAGAGTCCTCCTGATGCTTCTAAAAAGCTTATCGTTTCAGCCTTTTCTTTAAGTGCAAGCTCTAGTAGAGCTACTTTTGCTATTTCGATAGAAACCTCAGAGTCTTCTTTTTCAATAAGAGCATGAAGCATAAGTAGAGGAGTGACTGATGGCAAGTGCTTCTTAATTTGCTGATACGCTTCCAATTTCTCTTCTAGTGGAATCCTTTTAAAATCAAAAAACTTAAGAGTTGCTTCATGAAGCTCTTTTGGGACAGCTTGAAGTTCTTCTTCGGTGAACAGACGCTCGGGAGAAAGAAAGGTGACCCATTGAAGCTTTTCTGATAGAGGGACCTCATCGGTGTGGGGGAGAGTTTCAAGGAACGCATAAAAAGGCTTTCGCTCATCTGGAAGAATCGCCTCTTTGAGAGAAAGTCTCCTGTCAGAGCCAGAGTAGATCCAAAGGAGGGGCCAAAACGTTTTGTATTCTCCTATTGATGCAAGCTTCTTCAGTATTTTTACAATAAAAGGCTTTTGCTCCTGATGCATTAATTTGGGAGCATAGCGTGTAACGACGTGACTACTCCCTCGCCTAAAGGCGAGGGCTTCTAGGGATTGCTCCCAGGCCATCTAGTCCGAGGGCCAAAATATTTTGTGCTGCGTTGAGGTCCCTTGAGGCTTTATATCCACATTTTCTGCAGTTGTGCTTTCTATCT
>JAJFMJ010000004.1 GCA_021772275.1 Chlamydiota bacterium
TTAGTGGGGTAAAGCCTGAATTGAAAGGACTTGCGAATTAACATAGAAACATTTTACCATTCATTCTTAGTGCATGTCAAATGATAATTTTTCAAAGGAGTGTTTTCGATGGCACAATTCATCTCGGCCCTAAAGGACCGAGTGTTCTTGTGTCCTTGTGATAAAAACCTGGTCTGAGTGGTTAGGCTGGGGCTCAAATCCAGCAGCGCCTCCACCTGAGGATAAACAAGCCGAAATAGAAGCTCTTGTTAAGACATGTATCAAATCTGTTCATTACTCTTTTGATACCCCTTATCAACTTACTGTAGTTGGCAAACAAGACAATTTCCCAACTTTATTAACTGCAGGCCTAAAGGCAATGTCTTTTGCAGGGATCCTCGCCTATGATTTGTCTGGTAAAAAGCTGACGGTAACCTTTAAACCCCAATCTCGTTTCCAATCTTGGGTCAGCTGGTGGAAAGGGGAAGATGAGCTTTCTAAAGATATAGAAGAAATGAAGCGTAAAATGGAGCTTTTAAAAAGCAAAGGGGTCGACTCTCTTACTCTTGATATGGAAAGTCCTGCTTTACTCCTCATGAGGGTGAGCTCTAACAAAAACCAATGGAAAAAAGATGCCCCTGAGTTTGCAAAAGAAATCGGCGCCCTTTTTTCTCAAGAAGTTCCAAAGGGATTTCTTATGCTCTTTCCATCTTCAAACGATCCTTCTCCTCCTAATCCACCTCCTCCTGTCAACTCACAAGCAATTCTTGAAAAGCAAAAAGAAATCGCTAAGGTGTTTGCTCTACTTCGCTCCATACCAAAAAATAAGACAAACCTTGATTAATCGATTTTTAGCGGTTACCTTTAGGGGATGAAGCGATTCATCCTCCTAATGCTTACGATTGGAGGAGTGGCCTTTGCCACCCCTTCCACCTATTAAATAAAAAAGTTTTTATTATTTACTTATTAATCTTTCTTATGCTATTATATTAAGGCTAAAACTCACTAAAACCCTAATAATTAAGGAGAAAAAACATGAAGCCAACAAAAGCTTCTTCAGAACAAACCTGGTCTGGATGGATTTGGGGCTCAAATCCCACACAGCCCTCTACAGATCCTGCCCCACAGGAACAACCTGAGACAGCTGAACCGCAACAGAGCTGGAGTGAATGGATTGGATGGTCATCATCAACTGCTGAAAAACAAGAGGCTCGAGAGAAACTTTTAGAAAAGAAAACAACGGTAACAACTTCCACACAGCCCTCTGCAGATCCTGCCTCACAGGAGCAACCTGAGACAGCTGAGCCGCAACAGAGCTGGAGTGAATGGATTGGATGGTCATCATCAACTGCTGAAAAACAAGAGGCTCGGGAGAAACTTTTAGAAAAGAAAACAACGGTAACAACTTCCACACAAAGTTCTCTGTTTTCCTCTATTTCACCTCAGACTATTAAACAAGAGATGCAAGAATTCATTAACGATCCACTCGCAAAGAAGTATGTTAAATCGTTTTACTATTCTCCACAAAAGCCCTATACATGCACCTTCACTATGAAAGAAGATTCAACCAAACTCCAGGTGGCCCTAACTGCCCTATCTACTTCTGGAGTGGCTAGCTATGAAAAACATGGTCCTGTCGTCTCAATAACCGTGACCCCTGAGTCTCGCATTTACTCTTGGGTCAGTTGGGCAAGAGGTCAGGAAAAGTCACTTTATCAAGAGCTCAAAGAAGACGAGAGTGAAATTCGAAAAATGTTCGACCTTGGGTTTGCCTTTTTTAATTTTGATTTTGAAAACGGTGTGATTCAAGTGCAAACAAACTCTAAGCTATCCCCTGAGTTCAGGGAAACGCTAGCAAAAATAGAGTGTGAGCATATCCAGGTCCTCTGGAACACCCCGGATAAAGCTTGATTTAATCCAGCTTTAGAGGTAAACCTTAGAGGATGAAGCGACTCATCCTCTTAATCCTTACGATTGGAGGAGTGGCTTTTGCCACTCCTTCTTCTCATTTGACCACTCTCTATCGGAGCTTAGACCCTCAGTCGATTTCGCAACTTTTTGCTTTCTACCACCTCTACCCTAAGTCGGAGGAGGGGGAGCAGGCTTTGGCCGATGCGTGGGCGCTTATGCACAAGCACCGAAGCGAAAAGCGGCTCCTCGCAGGAGATCTAGTCCTTCCAGCGATGGAAATTGACGCGGTGATTGGCCTCGTGAATAAGGAGCCACTAGAAAGCGATATTCTTTTAAGCGAAAGTCAACTCGAAGCAATCGAAAAGGTTTCCGACCATTTGGCTCATCGGAAGCTTAAAGGACATCACGTATGGAAGAAAAAAGATCTTTTCGCATTGTCTCCTGAGGAGATCGACCTTTCGCGCGCCCTTTTTCTCTACCAATTCGAAGAAGATCCCCTCACAGTGCGGCAGTATGAGGCCTCTTTGGACCTAATCGCCCTTCAGATTTTAGCAAGGCTTCCTGTGAAAGCAAGCGATGAAGAAAAGATCCGCGCGATTAGCCGGTTTATCTTCCATGAAAAGCGGTTCCGCTTCCCCCCCCACTCTCTTTGGGCCAAAGATATCGATACCTACACCTTCCTCGCCTCGGTCCTCGACAGCCGCCTTGGAGTCTGCTTGGGAGTTTCTACCCTCTACCTTTCTATTGCGCAGCGGCTCGATTTGCCCTTAAAGATTATCACCCCACCCGGCCACATCTATATCCGTTACGGCGATAAGCTCAACATTGAGACAACAGCGCGGGGGATCCACCTCCCCGATCGGGCCTATCTGGGGATTAACACCCGCAAGTTGCAGGAGCGGAATATTAAAGAGGTTGTGGGATTTGCTTTTGTGAACCAAGCCTCTGTTTCCTGGCAAAAAGGGGACCACAAAACTGCTATCAAGCTCTACGAACAGGCCATTCCCTTTTTGCCCAACGATCCCCTTCTAAAGATGCTTCTTGGTTACAACTATCTTTTTGTTGGAAAAGTGAGGCAAGGAAAAAAACTCCTCCGGGAAATTCGGGACTTGACCTTTGACTACGCCGTTTCTAAAGAGACAGGCCCCGAAGATTTTCTCCGAGGACGGGCAACCATCGAGGGACTTAAAACCCTCTTTATTCACGTTGACGAGACCCGCGCCTCGATCCTCGATAAGCAGAAAAAACTTCTGAAGGTTTTGAAAAAATCGCCCCATTTTCGCGATGGAATTTTTCAGCTCGCCATTACCTACCTCCAGCTCGGAAGGGGCCACGAGGCGCTCGAGACACTTTTGCGCTATCATGACCTCGACCCCACAAACCCCGCTGTCGAGTACTACTTAGCGATTGTGCTCATGAACCGTTTCCACTACAAAGAAGCGTGGCATCATCTCGACCTTGCCGAGAGGCTGACTGAAAAGCGGGGACATGCCCCCCACTGTCTTAAAGGGCTCCGCCACGCGCTGCGCACCCTCCACCCCGACCCCAAAGATGTTCTTCTAGGAGACGATTAGCTCTGTCCAATTTTCCGCATTTAATGGTACTTTTTTCAGTCTTTTTTCGTACCATTAAATCCGTGTTTCCTGATTTAATGGTACACTATTTCCCAAGCAACTCATTAACAAAAGCTTAAGAGGTATCAACGGCAGGCGCACTTGCTTCTTTAAAATTGATCCACTATTAGCAAGAATATGAGACACCTAATCTCTCTATTCTTATTATTGGCTCCTCTTGCAATTGCTTATGGGCAAGAGGCGCTCACCGTAGATGAAAACCTTCACAGTGGGAAAGTTCTTGTCTTAAGCGATGGTTCAACTTGGGAGGTCGCCCCCCAAGATCTAGGGACTTCGCAGACCTGGCTTTTTCCCTCTCCCCTTAAGATCGAAAAAAGTGGGGATGCAACTTACCCCTACCGGATCACCAATGCGCAAGCAGGAACGTCTATCCTTGTCCGCCCGATCGCTCCGATCCAATCTCCCGGACTTGACTTTATGTCATGACTTTGTTCAAAATAGTCTTGTATGGATTTTCAATTTACTGAATCAGTCACAAAAGCGCTAAATAGCGCGGTGGAAGAGGCGGAGCGGCGTAAGCACACCGAGGTAGCCGAGCACCATCTTTTATGGGCGTTTCTCCAAGAGCCTCGTGGTTACTTCTGCACCCTTCTAAAAACCTTTGAGGTCGATCGGGAAACCCTTGAAAAAGAGACGGGGAAAAAGCTTGCCGCTTTAGCGACTTATGCAGGTGAAGCAGGACAATCTTCCCTTAGCCAAACCCTCTATGGGCTCATGAAAAAAGGTGAAGCGTTAGCGAAAAAATGGAACGATAGCTACATTGCCAGCGACCACTTTTTTGCCCTTTTTGCTAAAGAGTGGAAGGGGGTCGACCCTAAACAAATCGAAACAAAAATCAAAGAAGTTCGGGGAGGACAAACGATGGATTCACCCAGCAGCGAAGAAAGTGTTCAAGCGCTCGAAAAATATTGCAAAAATCTCACTCACTTAGCGAAAGAGGGAAAACTCGATCCCGTCATCGGTCGCGATGAGGAGATCCGCCGCACCATTCAGGTCCTTTCAAGACGGACCAAAAACAACCCCCTCCTTATTGGAGAGCCAGGAGTGGGAAAAACGGCAATCGCCGAAGGGCTCGCCCAACGGATCATTCAAGATGATGTCCCCGACTCGCTAAAGGACAAAGAGCTTTTTTCCCTAGACATGGGAAGTTTGATTGCAGGAACCAAGTTTCGAGGTGAGTTTGAGGAGCGGCTCAAAGGAATTCTCAAAGAGGTCGAGCAAAGTGATGGAAAACTCCTCCTCTTTATCGACGAGGTCCACACTCTCGTGGGCGCCGGCGCCACCGACGGAGCAATGGACGCCGCCAACCTTTTAAAACCGGCCCTTTCGCGCGGAACCCTCCACTGCGTTGGAGCCACCACCCTCGCCGAATACAAAAAATATATCGAAAAAGATGCTGCCCTCGCGCGCCGGTTCCAACCTGTTTCGGTTGATGAGCCTTCATGTGAAGATGCGATCACCATTTTGCGGGGACTGAAGGAAAAGTATGAAAATTATCATGGAGTCCGAATTAAGGAAGCTGCCCTCCACTCCGCCGTCACCCTTTCTCACCGCTACATCAGCGACCGTTTTCTTCCCGATAAGGCGAT
The DNA here is from genome assembly GCA_021772275.1 of Chlamydiota bacterium. Classification (GTDB taxonomy): domain Bacteria; phylum Chlamydiota; class Chlamydiia; order Chlamydiales; family Simkaniaceae; genus Neptunichlamydia. The sequence continues at coordinate 5,114 of JAJFMJ010000004.1, forward strand.
CGATTTAATCGATGAAGCTGCCTCCATGATCCGGATGCAGATCGGAAGCCGTCCCCTCCCCATCGACATCAAGGAGCGGGAACTCAGCTCTCTTATCGTTAAAAAAGAGGCGCTAAAACGGGAAAAAGGGAGTGACACCAAAGAGCTTGAGGGACAAATCGCCGAGGTGCAAGAAGAGCTGGGTAGCTTAAAAGAGCGGTGGAGCCAAGAGAAAAAAGTTCTCGAAAGCTTAAACGAAAAAAAAGGGAAACTCGAGCAGCTTCGCTTCCAGGAGGAAGAGGCCGAGAGAGCCTCCGACTTTAACAAGGTGGCAGAGATCCGCTATAGCGCAATTCCCGACTTAGAAAAAAAGATCGAAGAAGAAGAGAGAGCCCTTAAAGCTCAAGAAAACCGCCTCCTCCAAGAAGAGGTCGATGAGCAGCTGATCGCCCAAATCGTTGCCAAGTGGACCGGGATCCCCGTGACAAAAATGCTTGAAGGAGAGGCTGAGCGTCTCCTTTGTTTAGAAGAGACCCTCCATGAGCGGGTCATCGGGCAAGATATTGCGATCGATGCGGTTTCCGAAGCGATCCGCCGCTCCCGCGCTGGGCTCAGCGATCCGAACCGTCCCATGGGAGCCTTCCTCTTTGTAGGGCCAACAGGGGTGGGGAAAACCGAGCTAGCCAAAGCCCTAGCCCAGCAACTCTTTAATCAAGAAGAGGCGATCATCCGCCTCGACATGTCAGAATATATGGAAAAGCACAGCGTCGCCAAGCTCATCGGCTCTCCTCCCGGCTACGTCGGCTTTGAAGAGGGAGGGCAGCTGACTGAAGCGATCCGCCGCCGCCCCTACTCGGTCGTCCTTTTCGACGAAGTCGAAAAGGCCCATGTTGAGGTTTTTTATTTCCATTTTGAATTATTAGACGAT
>JAJFMJ010000031.1 GCA_021772275.1 Chlamydiota bacterium
AGATAGAAAGCACAACTGCAGAAAATGTGGATATAAAGCCTCAAGGGACCTCAACGCAGCACAAAATATTTTGGCCCTCGGACTAGATGGCCTGGGAGCAATCCCTAGAAGCCCTCGCCTTTAGGCGAGGGAGTAGTCACAGTACTGTTGGAAGAGGGGAGGGGACCTTGCTGCCTTAACTGTGTATTTTCACGCGTTAGCCGGCCATTCTCCTTCTCCAGGACTTGGACTCTTTCAGAAAGGCTCCTTATCTCTTTTTTAAGAGGCTCTGTTGCCTCTTCTACGGCATTCTTCACAATTGCAGCAATTGAATCTGCTGTTAAGGCAAAGGTCCCTTCTGAAGGCTGGGTAGACACCTCAGCCATATTCTGACTGGCCATCCGAAACTTAAGTTTATTTTCTTTATATTCTATGGACAACTCTCTAAGGGCTAGGTTAGGAGCAAGATCTCGAGTCGTTATGTTACTTCGGCATGTAGGGCAAGGTTGCGTCGAGCCATTGATCCATTTTAGAATCACTTCTTTTTCGAAAGAGTGCCCACAAGAAGTGATGACGGGCTCCTTCATTCGCTCTCGTGAGATGGGGCATCTCAGGGTGTTTTTTTGGCTTTGTAGGCATTCTTGCATTAATTGGACACCTGACACACTTTGTCCTTGTCCAGTTTGGATATTTCCAACCATCTTAGTATCCTCCCATAATTTAGGGGTTTTCAAACTATTCTAGCACGAACTTATGGGGCTTGTGCTCAGGAATCAAAAAACATTTCGACTCCTTATGAGTTCGAGCTAGATTTAAGTTAAGAACAGCCTACGCGATAAAGAGTTTTTTTTACGCAGACTGTGCACAAAACCTATTTTTAGAAAAGGATGAACCCAAAGCAGAGGAACAAGCAGCAATAGACATAACCAGGTTTTAAATAAAAGCCTCTTAAATGGATAAGGAAGTCTCTATAGCTAAAAGGTACGCCGTTCCTCGCTTATATCGTGCCTTCAGAAAAATCACAGATCCTGTAGGATCTATGATCGAGAAGGATTCGAGGCGGAATTTTCCAGTTTTGGGCTGCAGTAACGGTCAAATGCTTTTCCAGCTACATTAGCTATTATTCCTCCTGCGGCTGCCGCTGCGCCCATCGCTAGAGTCACTCCAAATGCAGGATTGAGTACAGTAAAAACTACAATGGAGCTACCTGCCAATGCACCACCCATTATTCTTTGGCTCACCTTTCTTTCATTTTGCATGGGGAAGGAAAAGACAAGTTTAAATGCGATTCTTCCCATTATGGAAATGCCCTACCACTCTTTTGAGACTTTTAAAATGGCTCTTGGCTGGAAAATCGTCTCTCTTGAAGGGGTCGATGCTCAGTGCTACTGCTTAGGAGGCTCTCTTTTTGGCTTTGCGATGTACATCGGCTACGTTCCCGAAAAGGAAGTTGGCGTGGTTATTCTCGCAAACCAAGGGGACTTTGACTTGAGCGTTTTGGGTGAAGAGATTTTGTGCATGATGAATTTGTCGCAATAAATTCAAGAAGTTGTTAGCATCTTTTTTCAGATCAATGAGAGGAGAGTGCTTATGGCGGAAGGAGAAGCTCAAGATCCTAGTTTTTTATCACAAGCAGCCAGTTTTGCCCTCGATGTGACCCCATTCGTGGGAACAGGGAAGTCTATTGGGGAATTAATTACAGGAGAAGATCTCGTCACCGGAGAGAAAGTGAATCGGTGGTTTGCAGCAGGGGGGATTGTCATTGGCCTTATCCCTTTCGGAAAGGCAGTTTTGAAAGGGGGAAAAGCAGCCATTAAATCACGAAAAATTGCAAAGCGCATTGCAACAGGAGGATCAACGGCAGCTGAGGCGATCAAAAAAGGGGAAAAGGTTTTAGAAGCTCTCCCCACTCCCAAAAGCACGAGCGCAGCAAGCTCCTACAGCGGCTCTCTTCTTAGCGAGCAGCTTAGGCTTCAAGAAAAAAATGTTGGACACTCTTTTGCGAAACATAGCGCGCAAACATCCCATAAAACAGTAAAGGTTGAAAAAGCAATCCGATCCAAAGAAGGGAAAGTCCTTTATCAACATGAAAGCGTTGTGGTGAGCCATGCAGGGGAACCCCTTGGAGTAAGCGCTGTCTCTAAAAAAACTGCAAGTAACACGCATAAATTCAATATTGAAAACCGAGGAGCCTTTGAGAAGTTTGTCAAAGGGCACCTTGATAACCCAGGAACAAAGAAAATCCCCCTGGGAAGAGGGAGGACGGCCTACGTTAATGAAAAGACAAAAACGATCCTGTTTGATCAACACAACCCTTTATACGAAGGGACTATCTACCGTTATGACAAACTTCCAGACGAAGTTTTAAAGGGGTTAAAATCCTACATTCCTGAAAAACCACTCCCCTATTTTGACATCGGTTACAGTTCCGCTGGAGCTGGAACGAAACGTCTTGGTTACAGTGACAATTTTGAAAAAAAAGACAGTAATTGAAGTTTTTACTGGATAAAAAAATACCTGTTCTTTTAGACTCAGTCTCGCAAAAGTTAAGCGGAAGGCAAAGAACCTTCCTTCAAGATCAAGGAGAACGAGATTATGCCGGTTCAAGATGAAGTGCCAAAGTCGAGAATTACCCTCACCTACAAAACAGAAGTGGATGGGGAGCCCGCGCCCGTAGAGCTTCCCCTTAGACAAATGATCCTTGCGGATCTTTCACTAGGAACCTCCAAAGACAGACAGGTTGATCTCGATGAAAGAGCTCCTAGAAATTTTGACGGAACAAACACCAACGAAATCATGGAAGATATGAATGCTTCTTTGGAGATGGTGGTTCCCAATAAAATTTCCCCAGATCAGGAAGAGAGCATTCGGGTCAACATTCCCATCAAAGGGGTAGATTCATTCTCTCCCGAGAAAGTGGCGGAAGAGGTTCCCCAGGTCAAGTCGCTTCTCTTGTTCAAGAAGCTTCTCGAAGAAATGCAGTCCAATATTGCCAATAAAAAAGAGTTTGCCCAACTCTTGAACAAACTCTATGCCAATCCAGAGGCGCTTGAGAAAGTAAAAAACGAGACCAAAGAGGTCTCGCCTAAACTTCCCAAAATAGAAGTTGAAATTATTGATGACAAGGATGAGGAGTAAGTAATGACTGAAGAAGCAACAGCGGTTGAAGAAGAAATTTCTCTAGAAAAGCTCTTAAATAGCCTGAAAATGGGGGAAAAACAAGATAACGCCCTTGTTCCCATGATCAATGAGAATTTTTCAGAGGTGAATGAAGATGTCTCCGACCAAGCCCGCTTTATCGGAGCCCTCGGCGCACTTCTTTGGAATGTCGATGGTGGGGAAGGGTTTCTTGACAGAGGAAAGATTCAAGCGCTCATTGCTCGGATCAATGAAATGGTAAATGATCAGATCAATGAAATCATTCACCAGCCCAAGTTTCAGCAGCTTGAGGCAACATGGAGAGACCTTTTCAATCTCTTAGAAAACACAAACTTCCGCGCAAACATTATGATCGATGTCCTTGATGTCTCAAAGGAAGAACTTGCTGAAGACTTTCAAAATAACGCAATTGACTTCACGAATGCTGCCTTCTTCGATAAGATGTATGTCAAAGAATATGATCAGTACGGAGGTAAGCCTTACGGCTCAATTATCGGACTTTATCCATTCGAGCATACCCCTGCCGATTTAAAGTGGCTTAAGATGATGGGAAAGATTGCCAACGCCAGCCATGCCCCCTTCATAGGAGCAGTTTCCTCCCAGTTTTTTGGGTGCGAAACAATCGAAGAGCTTGCAGCGGTTAAAGATCTTGAAGGGCTAATGGACCATCCCAAATATGGAGCTTTTAATGCGTTACGCGAATCGGAAGAGGCTGCTTATTTAGGGCTTTGCCTCCCTTCTTATGTTTTACGTCTTCCCTGGGATCCTGTCACCAATCCAAGTGGTGACTTTAACTTTAAAGAGTATACCTGGGGCGACGATAACACCAAGTATCTCTGGGGAAATGCAGCAGCTCTTTTTGCACAGAACCTTAGCAAATCATTCCAAACTTCGGGGTGGTGTCAGTACCTGCGTGGACCCAAAGGAGGAGGGATGGTACAGGGACTTCCTGTCCACACCTTTAACATCCGGGGAGAAGATGAGATCAAAATCCCCGTAGAGATGACCATTCCAGATTACCGAGAACTCCAGTTCGCGAACTGTGGCTTTATCCCCCTGATTTATCGCAAAGGCACAGGAGATGCATGCTTTTTTAGTGCACAGTCGCTTAAAAGACCCAAGAAGTTTAAAGATCCCAAAGACTCAGAGAATGCGCAACTCGTTTGTAATCTCCCTTATACCTTCTCGATTACACGGATTGCCCATTACGTGAAGAGCATTGCTAGGGATAATATTGGTTCAACAGCCGATGCAGCCTATATGCAAGATGTGTTGAGCCGGTGGATTAAAGACTACGTTACAGGAGTCCCGAATCCTGACGATATTACTTTGCGTCGCTATCCTTTTAAGGCTGCGACGATTAAGGTTGTCGAGAAACCGGGAAAGATTGGATGGTATGATTGTGAAATTTGTGTCTTGCCCCACCTGCAGATGGAGGGGTTAGATGTTGAGCTACGCCTAGAGTCCCGCTTAGGCTAAGCTCTGTAAATTTTTTAGTAAGATCAAACGCTTATTTATCAAGGAGGTAAGCATGTCACCGCAAGGAGAAAAACCAGTCCTTCGACAAAGGATTCCACACTCTAACCTCATCAACTTCAGCAATGATAGCCAGCTGAAGGTGGGGTATTTTACTGATATCAAATATGGGGATTATGAGCTCGTTAAAGACCTTAAAGTCCCAAATCCAGAGGACGCATCTGGTAAAGTAGAAATCTGTGGGTTTTGGGAAGGGCTCAGCTGGGTGAGCGGAGAGCCGTTGGTTGAAGTTTCAATCATCCTTTCCGCCGCTAATTTGGCTAAGCTGTATGCAGCAGCATTTAAGCCTGAAACAAAGAGCAATTTTGAATTCACTGGACGCATCTTAGCTCCCAGTGGAGATACCTATAAGGATCGGTTTGCAACAAACGACGCCTTAGTGGGGAATGTTTCTCCCGACCACGCTGATCAGATGTTTCCTGATGACGATGAGGTTGTCGATCGTTATGGGGATATTCCTCTTTGTCGGTCCACTGTTTTTGTGAAAATCGCATCAACAGACCAGAAGTTTAAATTTGCTCCTGAGGCTGATAACCCTGAACTTCTACCTTGTAGTGGAGAGCTCGTTCCTGCTTAAGGAGAGGACATGGAACAATTAAAAAGAGTTTCGTGGAAAGTTGGGCAACCCCTTCTCCCTCGCCACCTAGTGGCCCAGGAAGACTCTCTGGTTGCCCATACAAACTCCTACTTTAAGCAGGTGGGGCTCCCCCTGTACGGGGTTGGATGTCTAAAATGGGATGATACCTTGCTGAGTCAAGGTATCGTCTCCATTACCAAGCTTACAGTGATTTTCCCTTCTGGAAAACTTGTGGACGTTCCCGGAAACTCAACGATCAATTCAATCGACCTTAATAAGGTAGGGGAATCCAAAATTTCATGCTACCTCAACCTTTTGGCCGACCTAGGAGAGGAAGAGGATTATTTTGAGTCTGGAATTGAGCAGGAGAAAATTGTCTACGCCCTCCATCATCTTGAGCTTTCCGCTGGAGATGATGTTCATGCTGTTAAAGCAACCCTTAAACTCGCTGATTTTGAACAAGACCTTGAGAATAACCGCTGGAAGTTGGTAGAAACTTATATTCCTCCTCTTTTATCGGTTCATTCGACACCTTTTCTCAGAAAACCCCTCATGGAGCTTAAAACCCGCCTAGAGCAGTTTCAAAGATCTCTTGAAGTGGAGTCAACAACAGGAGAAAGCTTTGAAGGGCACACCCTAGAAACGAAGTTTTGTTTGCTTGAAATTGCGAAAATGCGTCGCCTTTTACTAAATATTGACCTAAAGGTTGCCGATCACCCCTTCTTTTTTTATCAAGCGCTTAGCCAATACATTGACCTTACATCCCTCCTTTATAGCAATCGCTTAAACTTTAAACTCATTCCTTACCAACATGAGAAACTAGGCCCTTTATTTGTGACCCTTATGGAGGCCCTTTCCCTCGAGGAGATTGGGGAAGAAGAGGTCTCTCGACTTGCCTTTGAAAAAAAAGAAAAATGTTACGTCTCTGAAAAAATTCCTCAAGAAATTCAAGATGCCAAAGAAACTTACCTCATTCTCCAAAAAGTGGACATGACCGGAAACCCAAATATTGAAGGGGTTAAACTCTCTGCTTACTCGCGACTGATGAATACAGTCATCTTTGGCGTTGAGGGAATCCCCCTGGTACGTGTTGAAAGAGCTCCTTTTAACCACAGCTTTTCCAAAAGGGCCAACATTTATAGCGTCGATAAAGGGATCGAATGGGGCTATGCCATAAAAGAGGGGCGCTTTGCATTTGATTGTAAAGATTCTTCTAATGATATTCAAGCATTCCTCTATTGGAGGTAGAAATGGGACTTCTCAATAAGTTTCGGAAAAAAGAAAAAAGGCTCGCCTATGAGGAAGAAGTGACGAGCTCCCTCTCATCCATTCTTAATACCAAAGGGGGATATGGGAGTTGGATCCGTGGTTTTGGCTTAGGAACCTACCTAAATAACAAAGTTCACGAACATGTAGTAGGAGAAGTAATTAAAGATGTCCGATTTAATATCGAATCATTTGAGAAGAGGGTTAAAATCGTTGACATCGAAATTCTTGAAGACGGGGGCAAGTGCAATTTAAGCTTAAAGCTTAAATGTCAGTTAGGGGGGACATTTCACTTCTTCTATCTTGGATTTAAAGAGTTTGAAGATGTTGTGAAGGTGGAGGTGGAAAGTTGAGCGGAGCAGATACCTTAACACGTGATGAAGATATGACTTTAGAAGAAAGTCTAGGAGCTTCTCTCCTTTTAGAGACAGAAGAGGGTGAGGAAAAGGTTCAAGCAAATTCTCTCCAATTTTTTCAGCTAGGCCTTCATCCCTATGGCTTTGAAGCAACAATTGATTTTTCTATTTTTGAAGATGAAGGCGATGCAGTTGATCAGCTCTTTGCTAAAGAGACTCCAATTACAGCAACCTTAGAGCTAAAACCTTCTGATGTTCAAAGACTTGGGGACGTTCCTTTGAAGCTCAAAGGGATTGTTAGGCGACGTGCCTATCAGGGACAAGGTGAAAGAAGAGGAGGGGAGTCTCTTCGTCTCTATTCAATCTCTTTTAGCGATAGTGCAAAGGCAACATGGGGAAATCACTTTCCTATTAAGGTTTACGTTGATGAAACGATGAAAGGGGTTCTCGATGCAGAGAAAAATCCACTCATATCCCTCGAATATGAATGGGATACCCTGGAAGAAGAACATCCCATCCTTGCCTTTTCTCTTGAATATGACAGACTCCTTTCAGAGGACAATCAGATTAGTTTCTATTCATTCCTTATGTTTTATCTCCATAAAGAAGGAGGGATTTTACAATACAACTTCAAAGAAGACAGCTATAAACTGGTTGGAAAAAAAGAGGAAGCCGGAGATCCCGTTGAGATTACAAACTGGTGGGTAACCCCTCCCGTCTGTTTTTACCCCAACATGCTCCGTGCAGTTGAAAAAACTCTCACTCATTCCTCCCAAGAAGTGGAAGATGAAGATGAAGAGAACCCCAATGCTTTTCAAGGAGTGTCTCAAGATGCCTTTGATAGTGAAAGTTACACCGAGCTCCCTGAGCAGAATAGACAGCAGGTTATGAGTGAGGTCTCGGCAAAAAATCCAGAAATTCAGTTCTTTATCCAAGAACTTGCAGAGGCCTTTACCTTTAAGCATCTCATTCCAGGAACCCTTGTAAAATTTCAAACCATGAGCATAAAAGAAAAAGAGTGGTGCAATGACCCCATCTTTAAGGGGCAAATCTTTCGGATGAATCATATCCTTATTCGAGGGGTCAGTTTGGACACCCCCTCCCAAGTTGAGAAGGAAACGGAGCGCTTTTCCCTTAATATAAAAGTCATTGCAGAAACAAAAGAAGAGGAAAAAATTCCTCGACCCGATTTCATTTCTCCAACTTACCCCTTTTCGATTTGTGGAAGGGTATTATCAAAAATAGGTGAGGAAGAACAAACAACCTTTAATATCGTCAAAGGGAAAGGAGCTCCTCAAGGAAGCTATGAAGTGATTGTTCCCCTTGCAGGAGAGGAGAAAAAGGTGATTGTTCCCTTCAGTCCCGATTTCTTGCCTGGCCAGTTTTATTTTCCCCTTTATAAGGATCAGGAAGTGCTCCTTTCGATGTACTTTCAAACAGCGAAAATCGAGCGCTTTTTAGACCGGCGCCCTCTCGTTGACCTCCCTCATGGAACCCAAGGAAATCAGGTTGTCTTTGCTTCAAACGGAAAAGATAAGTACACCTTCCTCAGACATGAGTATAAAGATGGAAAAGATTCTATCCTAACGGTTAAACAGTCCTCCTCAGAAACACAGACTCAGATGATTGAGATTCAAGAGAAGGAGCTCCAAACTAAGGTTGAAGATGAGGGCTCTCGCACTCTCCGTATTTTGATGAATCGGGACTCTGGAATCACCATTACCTTTGAGGATAAAGATGGAGGAGTCACCCAAGAAACCAATTATAATGATCAGGCCATTACCCATACTTCCAAGGGAGATGGAGGAACAAGCACGATTACCCAAAAACCTGATTCAGTGACGCTTAAGGCAAAAAAAATTACCCTAGAAGCAGAAGAGGAGGTCGTTATCGATGCCAAGAAAACGGTCGGAGTCAAAGGGGGAAGCAAGGTTGGGATTGAGGCTCCTATTGTTGAGGCAAAAGATACGGTTAAACTTGGCTAAAAAAGTTTTTTTTCTAGGGGCGTTAGCCCTATTTTTCGCCCTCATCTTTAAAGTATACGGAGCGTTAAAGCCCACTGACTGTTTTCCTTTCCTTGTTCTTCTCCCTATTTGTGGGGGGATTTCCCTGATCCCTTTTACAAAAAAAAGGCTGAAACCCATTCCTCAACCTTTAGACCGCACCTCAAAAATCTACAATGAACTCCTCCTTGTTCATAATGACTATTTAAAAAGACTTGCCATCGATCGGTATTGGATTTTTTTGGTCTTTTTACTAAGCTGGACTCTTTTTTTCTTTTTCTTTTCATGGGGGCTTCATCCTTCAATTTTTGTGGCAATTTTTTTTGTTGCCACCCTTTTTATGACTAGGATCTTGGAAAAAGAGGGGAAAAAAGATCGTCAAATCATCGCCCTTGCTCTTAAGGGGGTAAGAGTTGAAGGGCAGCTTGCCCTTTCAACTGATCATCCCTTTTCAAGTTTTGTGAGGAGGAGAAAGGGTTTTTTCCTTTTTCCTTACGCTCTTTTAAGAGCTTTTCCTCCTCTTCTTCCTGTCGTTGCCTTAGTGGAGCGCTCAGTCCATTATTTCCTTCCAGAGTGGAGGAGCACGGCAACCTTTAGCTTAATAGGATTAGGAGGAATAGCGTTAGTAGGGCGAATAATTAAAATCTATCTTCCTCTCGGAAAAAAATGTAAGATACGTGCCTATGTTTTGTAAGAAGCTTCAGTCTAATACGCTCTTTTTTTTTCTAGGGTGTTTGTCCTTTTTTCTTTTTCCGATAGGAAGAGGGATTGCATTGGGATCCCCTCTGCAGCGCTTCTCTTTCCTATCCCTCTTTTGGATGGCATTAGGGATCAGCATAGTTGCAACTTGTCTGGGAAGGAACACTCTATTCCCTAAGACAGTAAAACAAGTTGCTTGGTCCCTCTTTCCAATCGTTTTAGGTTTAGGGGGGTATATTCTTTATCTTTCACAGGAGACCCCCTACCTTTTCAAATGGACCCCCCTTCTCTATTTGACCCTTTTTTTTCTTCTAGGTCTTCAAAAAAAGTGGATCCGCACGCGCCTTTTTTGTGGGGTTGTAGGGATCACCCTTTTCTCTATTTATCTGAGCGTTTCTCTAGTTGCTTCTTTAGCGATTGCTGCGGCTTTATTTATGGGGCTAGTCGCTTACAAGAAAGGGGTAAGTGGGGCAGAGATCCTTTTTACGGGAGCTTTTTTTGTCATGATCTGCTCAGCGACCTATTCGCTCTTCTTCTGGAAGATAGAAGCTCCCTTTCAGGTAGAGGTCTTCTATGAGCTCTTAATGAAAGGGGGCTGTTTTGGACTGAGTTTTTTCATCTTTTTTGAAGCAGCTATACCCATAGATGTTGGCGCAGGGAAAAACCAAATCTTGAATCGGAATGGGTATAAGAAAAAGAGCTCCATGTTTCTTTTATCCTTTTGCCCTTTGGTGACCTCTTTTTCTTTTCATATCGAAGCAAGTCTCACCTACCTTTTAATCGGGTGCTTTATTTTCATTGCCCTGATCGCTACTTTGCGTGGTAATACATCCCATCAAAAACGGTATCAATTTTCTTAAGCTTGTCTATAAAAGCTTTATTCTGATCGTTCGGCAACTCTTTGTTCCCGTACTCTAAAATATCTTTTAAAAAAGCTTCGTGGGTTGACCATCCTGAGTCTTTGAGTTTTTGCCTAAAGGCGTTGCAGAAGGAAGTCGGAGTAGATGTCGGTGTTTTCAAAAAAGCATCCAATGAAGTGCACATTTTAGGTTCTGCTGCCTCTTTTGCTTGACAAAGATAAGCAGCCCTTAAGCCTATGTGAAGGTATGTCTTGTCTGGAGTAGAAGCTGAGGTCTTCTGGTGGCTTTCAAGAGCGGCTTGGGACCAATCCTTTTTCCGGATAGCAGTCTTAAAATTTTGATATGCTGAAGAGTGGGTTATGCCTTCTATGTTAAACCACATGTCCACAAGAGCTTTTTGTACAGAGATAGGATAGCCATTAAACTCGGGAAAGGTTTCCTTGAGATTCGTTGTTATAGGGATATAATGGGAAAAAATCACATCAACCGCTTTAAGTTTCTGGACAAAGTCTTTGTTTTGATGGGTTGACCATTTATTTCCATACTTTGCAAGGTCTTCAAGAAGGGGGGTATAGGCTGGCCAACCTTCAGCCCAGATTTTTTGTTTAAAAATGTAGCAAAAAGAGGTTGGAGTGTCTTGCTTTGCATCCTTTGCAGCCTTGCAGAGATGAACGGTTCTCAAGATAATACGAGGGTAGACCCCATCGGGAGTAGAGGGCTGAGTCCTCATATGGCTTTCAAAAGCCGCTTGAGACCAATTCTCCTGTCGAATAGCAGTCTTGAAATCTTTATAAACTAATTGGTTATTAATTCTTTGTATATTAAACCACATGTCTAAAAGGGTTTTTTGGACGGAGTATGGGTACCGGTCAAAATTGGGAAAGGTTTTTTCGAGGATAGCAACTTTACCTTTGATATCCTCTCTTGCAATTTTGTCGATATCTTGTTCCCTAAGCACAAGGTTTGCATTAGGTCCCTTCTTGTAGTTATAAATAGGTTCTCCAGCAGGGATCGTTTGCTTCTTTAGGTAATCGTAGGCAGCTTCTATTTCTTCGGGGGTGGCAGCCTTGTAACTAAAGCGGAAGGGGAGTTTTTTTGCACTATCGGCATCAGCAATAAGGTGCCCTCTTCCAATAGTTACATTTCCAGGTTTTCCCTTTTCAGGTTGATCCAAGTACATGTGCTCGGCATACCCTTCTAACCAGTGGTACTTCTTTAGGTCCTCAAGAAAGTCCTCTTCGATAGACTTCCTCCCTAGAGTTGTTGTCATAACGAGCCTCCTTTGCTACTCCAAACGAAAGAAGGTTAGCAACCCAACAGGAAAAAGTCAATTTTTATTTTGATCCGTGTCCCTTTTTTCTGGAAGCACCAGACTTTCAATATAGCTTGTGTACCAATTCGTGAGATCCAAAATACTCATTGCACGCAGGGTACATGCGTGGGGGGAGTAATGATCGCTTTGCGCAACGCAGTGACTTAGGCTTTCTCTGAAGGCTAGAAAGTTCACTCTTAGTTGCTCCACGGCCTCTTTAAAGGCTGCATCTCCTTTGGTTAGCATTTCCCACTCTCCAATTTTTTTTAAGAGAGGAGCGCTTTCTTCTCGAGACGTTTCTCTAAGCTTTAAATAATCATCCATCTGCTTATTAAATGCTTGAAGCCGATTTTCTGCTTTTTCTACAAGAGCCACCTCTTCATCGATGCGATGATGATAACTCTCTTTGGCCTCAGAAAATAGAAAAGCAGATAGCAACAGACACAACCAGATTACTTTCATTTTGCTCACCTCCCAGTTGGATTACAGGTTATTCTAAAGAATTGCTTGATATCTAGCAACCCATCTCAGTAAGTAGTCGGGCATCCAAAAGTTCTTCAATCTCATCAGTAAGAGCAAGAATACCTTCTCGATTGCCACACTCAAGCGCTCTTTCAATATCGGAGAGGTAAGGCGATAACATCTCCTTAACCAAAGTTTCCTCTTCAATCGCCTTTTTAAGTTCCTTAAAACAACTTAAAGAAGAACCTTCTTCTTTCTTCAAAGGAAGCTCCTCCAAAGTATTTAAGGGGAGCTTCTCCATTTCTTTTTTGGAGAGTTGGGGCTGAAAAAAATCTTCAACGTAGAGCTCTTCCATCGGTCAGCCCAAGCTAGAGGTAATGTAAAGGACGATAATAAGTAGGAGACTCACGCATCCAACTCCAGCATAATAGTGCCATTTCTTAAAGCGTCCCTTTTCTTTTTCCCTAGAAAATCCGCTCGTACCCTCTTTATTAATGTGCGTCGAAGTCACAGGAATCTTCTCCTTCAGAATATCGAGATATTTATTGATGTGGGTTTTTGAGTCGCTATATCTTCCCAAAAAACCTCTTTTAAGAATGAAATAAAAAACCTTCAAAACAATAGGGGGGGTTTTAGGATCATCGATTAGCTTATCAACCGTCTCGTAAAAAAGATCCCCAGCGTTATAGGCGCCGTAGAAATCCTTTTGAAGAGGGACCCAGTTCCCTTGCTTTTGTTTGAGAATTTGTGCCTGCATTTGCTCATCAATATAAGCAACAAGGGCAAAAAGGACAAGAGAAGCATGGTTTTTTTCCAGTGATTGTTCGAGACTCAGCTGGAGTCTTTCTAATTGATGGTTAAGGTTTTCTCTTGACTTTGTAATGGCATCAAGGCTTAAAGCTCCCTTAAAAAGTTGATATTTTTCGTCTTCAAATTCATTAAGACAAATAGAAATCTCGGGCCAAAATTGACAACTCATTAGACCGTCCTCCTTTAAAAATTAGGGGTGTTTTGATATGAGGAAAAAAGATCGCTGTTTCCACATGGAAGTTTGCGAGCCAAGAACTTAAAAAATCATTTACATTTCTAAAAAATAAGATCGCTGTTTCCCAGTGCCTGCCATCCCATTCTTTAAGGTAAAACTCATAGCGGATCGTGGGTCCAACACTTGATTTTTCAAGCTGTTGAACGACATTGAGGTTTTTAATCAGAGAGGGAACCATTTTAAATTCACTAAGATCAATTCGCTTAAACCCTCCAATAAGAAAAAGAATTTCATTGAGGTTCAAACGATTTTGATTTTTAAGCGAAAGGATCTGAAGCAAAAATTTAGGATCATTGACGACCGTTGAGATTTCATGCCCTTTCATCTGCCTTAGAAGCTTTGGAGATAATTCAGAGACCTGTTGGTCATCGACCTGAAGCTTAAATTCCTGATCGATATAATCGGTAAACCAAAGTTGTGACCAAAGGGCATCGATCATCACCTGGCGGGGGTTAACAAACGCTCCAGGAAGATCGATGTGGATTTTTTGGTCAAAGTAGTCCATCTCATAGGCGCGCCGCCTCTTATCAAGGATTCCTGGAAGGATCGGGCGCATTCCTTCTGGAAGGATTTCAAAAACCCCTAAGATTGAGTGAAGGGTATACGCATCTTTTGGATTAGGATAAAGGATGGGGTAGGTGTCACGCGTTCCATCACATTCAATGGGATCTCCCTTTGCATTTTTTAAATTGACAATAGGGACGACGAAAGGGGTTAGAGAGCTCTTTGTAAGGATGATATTTTCAGGCCATTTTTCATTAAGATGAAAAGTGAAAGTAATCGAAAACCACTTTTCCGTAGCAGGAGGAAGCTTTACAGTTATAAACATCTCTTGTTCAGGAAAATGAAGACGAGATCGAAGCTTTTCTAAAGGATGATTGAGAACCTTTGCTTCTCCAGGAATTCCAAATTCAAACTCGCAAGGAGTTCCTGCTTTTCCCTTTGTATCTTTCTCGTTATAGAAGACCTGGACAGCCTCAATTGAGCGGCTGAGAGCAAAGTAGGTGCGAAGAGACCCGATAAAGCTATTTAAGTAGTTGATATGAAATGTCATTGTTCCCAAGGAGTCGCTTCGGGTATGGGAGGAAGTATAGGCCATTTCGAGTTGCCATTGTCCTTGCGCTTTCCGAAAAAAGTCGAATTTATCGAAAAAGAGGGGGAAAATGGTTGTGGGGCAGAGGGTTTGAAAGGAGGCCTTTCGTTTGTCGTAGGTTTTGCAAAGAACCTCAGAGCCTTCAGGAAGGGTCACTGCGTCGGGAACTTGAAGGGAGGGTTCAAACCTTAAAAGACCCATTGAGGGGATGGGGTTGACGAGGAAGGAGAAATATTGGCGGAAAAGAACCTGATGGATTTGAGAAATTTGATGAAGCCCTTGGAGACGAGAACGAGCCGCAAAAAAGGCAAGAGACTCCACTAAACGGAGGGTGTCAGGATCCTCTAGAAGATCGAGGGGAGTATCTCGATGAAGCTTAAGATGGGAAGTCCGAAAAGCTTCAAGAGCTTCCATCTCTTCTAGGTAGGTTTGGTAGATCTTATCATTAAAAAACATCTTAGCTCGCTAAGTATTTATTAGGTTCTAAATCGCGGATTAGGCCGTGGAAAAGGAGAAGCTGCATCGGGGCATTGCTCACACCGATACGGTCAAAGCCCAGCCGCGTTTTACTTAAATGAGTAAAAGTATACTTATGTTTGACAAGGAGGATGAGAGAGAGATGGATATCGGTTCTCTGAAGAAGGGGAAAGAGGACGTCGATAAAGCGGTTGTTCACCTCAACTGGCCAGTGGATTCCTTGGTCGGAGACGTCAGTTTCTGTAGAAACCGTGACTTTAAAGCTTGAAAGGGTTTGTTCATAGCGCTTTCCAATATAGGCCATCGATCCTAACCCATCTCTTCCTAAGACGAGAGAGGCGGAGTCTAGGCGGATGACGCGAGGGTTTTTCTTGATTTCGACCCCCAGCTCAGGGAAAACGCTTTGAACCAAGAACCAGAGGGTGCTGATACTTTCAAAGCCTAAAAGGCGTAAATAGTAATACTGCGTCTCTTTCCAGTCAGAAAAAAGGCCTAAATGGCTTTTTGGCTCAGAAAAAAGGAGAAAGTCTTTGATCAAATGATGGTTAAAAAAACTTAAAAAACGGACAAAACGTTCCCCATCAATTTCCTCCGAGTCCATATACTTTAAAAAATAGCTCGGAAGGGGACTATTATTGCTTAAAAGACCCATATTTAAAAGGACTTGCACTTTAGGCTTTTCATCAGAAAAGACGATCGATTCGCATAGGCTTGGAGGAGAGCGGGTAGTTAAGTGACTTTTGAAATAGATATCCTTTCTATAAAACCCCATTGTTTCCAAAAGGGCGATCAGACTGCAAAGGTCGAACTTTCGGATCTCCTTGGTTAGTTTTTGCTTCGTGATCTCAATTTCCTCGCCCATGCTTCACCAGCTCCACTCTACCCGCACTTTTCCCTCTTGAACGGAGGCCCCCCTTCCGAAGTTCCCCTCATAATGGAGGATGAATACGATCCCCGTTTTAATAAGAGCTACGATCTCTCCTCCCAGAGCAAATTGATTTTTACTTTTTTCTTCTAATTCGAAGGAGCGTTTGCCTTCACACTTTTTAATCTTAAGCTTTTTGTTAGACAATGGTTTAAGATAGACCCAACCAAGGGTTAAAGTAGGAGCCAATAAAAGCTCCCTTTTGCAGATCACTGTCTTAGAAATCCGGAGCGCAGTAAGAGAGCGGAAAAAAGAGGGATATTGTTTGTGGACATAGGAATAGGAAGACTCAAAGACTTTAAGGTAATCGATTAAGATTTCTGGATGGAGGTAGAATTCTTTCATAAAGGACTCGGGAAGTTGGTGGTCATACCCCCCTTCAAAGCGGAAGAGAAGATCGCGGCTATAGTGGTCTATTTGCTTTCCCCCATCTTCTTTCTTTTTCCCCTTGAAGATCTCTGACTTTCCACTATATGTGTTCCTTCCCCCGATCAGGGAAAAAGAAGCAAACCCTTTAGGAAATAGCCCCCCAATAAAAGGGCCTAAATAAAATCCATTGACATTCACATTATCGAAGTGGGAGTGTAAGTAACCCGCAACTCCTCCAATAGTGAGATGATCCCAAAAAGTCCGTTCTCCTCCCCCTTCAATCCCAAACGTATTCAATGAGAGTTCAAACTCAGGGTCTTTCTTTGACTCGATTTGATAGTTGGCATGGAATCCATATGGTTGAACCCAGACATTGATCTCTTTTTGGTTATCAAAGTGGACAAAGCAAAGGTTGTTGTTAAGGAGGTGTTTTTTAGTATAGCTCATGGGGCGTCCCAAACGGCTCATGTTAATCCAGTCTACAAAAGCAAATGTTGCAAGTTCTAAGGCCTTGTCTGCTGCGCAGGAACGATTGGATGTAGAACTTCCGAGGTTACCGCCTTGAGGTTGAGGATTTTTTTCTTCTTCTGTTGATATTGTATCTGCGGTGGAAAAATGGGTGGTCTCCTCTCCTTTTTTGTTTGAACCCCAAACGTACTCTTGAAACTCTCTCAGCCGATCTCTCCAGCCTTCCGTAGTTTTTCCTGGAGGCTCATCTGCTGCTAAAGCTTTTGGATAATAAACCGATCCCAAAAAAATGAGGCAAAGCGCGATAACGTGTAATGGGACTATCGGAAAAGTCCATTTTCTTACCCTTCGTATTTGCTTGTATGCAGATTTATACCCACTCCGATTCAAGATCTGGTCTTTCCCTGACCCAGCATCTCCAGTTTTAACCCCCTCTGCATCGCCCCTAGCTCCTGGATAGGGGACTGCTTCGGTGGGGCTAAACCTGGAGCGCTGACTTTGGCAAATTTTCAAATCTTGAATCGGAATGGGTATAGAAAGGTTCCTGTAGATGGGGGCTTGGCTCTTGAATCTCATATGCTTTCTCTACTTTAAGTGAACGAAGAAAACATTTTATTTAACTAGGATATTTTTTTAAAGAGAAAAATAAAAGGGTTTCAAACTTTTATAAAGAAATTTATTTAAAAAAGATTGCTCTTCATTAAGAGACTGCAAAGAACCCCCGTTCTTTCCCCTTGCATCCTGTTAGTTAATGCTCGATGAAGCTCTAGAAGTACTGTAGTTTACAAGTTCAATTGAGTTGTTCAATATGAGTGCAGTGTCAAAATTTCTAGTTCGAAGTTCATTTTTGAACTCTACCTTAGCTCCCCCGTTTTTAAAGATGTATTTTCCCCAAACAGGCACTGTAATATCTGGTTTTCTAAGCTTTTTTCCTTTGTTGTGGTTGTAAGGAGCTAAGGAAAAGTGAATAGCAGCCTTTTTTACTCCTTGAAGGCTAGCTAAGTTTAGCTCTCGAAAGCTTCTTCCAACCCTTTTCTGAACAGTCGTAGCATTCTCTTCTTTAAAAGAAAAAAACCATTCTGAATCTTCTTTTTTTGGCTCGGACCTAAAATTAATAAACCCACTAGGGTATGAAACGTGAATGCCATCATAAAATGAAGAAGAACCAAAATCGAGATTTGTATACCCATATCGAACTAGCCTTTGAATAGACTCTACCACCGATTTAGTTAAGTACTTCAGTCCCCAGTCTCTTAAGATAAGCTTCACCCTCCGACCTCGTAGAGGGTTAAGTTGGTTAGATAAGCGCTCAAGAGTACTCTGGTCGAAATTTTTAAAACCCGAAATATTAATGACCTTCAGGTTAGGAAAGTCTTCAATTAAATCACGGACCATTTTAAAATCCTTCCCCTTTCCAAAGCTTTTCTTTTCCATAAAGCCATGGTAAAACAGTTCCGAAATGGGGATGCGTGATACGAGGTAACGTAGAGATGGATTAAGCTCACGACGTATTTCCCCCTCTTCAAGTAAGTCTTTAGGAGTTTTACTTAAGAAGCGAGATTTCTCAGGGTCGTGTCCCCTATATTTAAGGCCTCTGACATACTCAGCTAACCTTTTATTTAGGCGTAAATAGTGTTTACGACTGGTTCGTGTTGGTCGAAGGATTTGAAATTTGAAATTAGGAGAGTTAGCTGTGCGCTTGGATAATCTAGCATCAAGGTCACGAAGGTCTAAACACTCCAAATTTTCCAAATGCTTCAACCCCCAAGCGTCAATATTGACCCTTCCTACACAAGTGCCTTGCAGCCGTATAGCTTTTAGCTTGGCTAATATTGAGGAAGAGAGTTTAGTAGGAGGGGGAGTTGCAGAAGAGGAAGAAGGGCCAGCAAGGGAAGAGGATGCGGAGGAGGAGGCTGCAGAAGAGGAAGAAGGATCAGCAGAGGGAAGGCACAGCTGCTCAAAAAACTGGCTTAAATCATCTGAATCTACCTCCACTTCGTCTGAATTTACCTCCTTTATTTTGAGATTTAAAAATAATGGGAGGGTTGTTTTACCTATTTCTCGAATAAGCATCTCTCTTCCTCGACAAGTTTTCATAAACTTTGGATCAAGCTCTAAGTGAACTCCCTTCCTTTTAGAAGAAAAGAAAAGATTATCGATACCTTCTCGGGATTTTAGCTGGACAAACACATATTGATTAAAGAATTCAGTCTTTACATTTTTTCTGTGGCCTTTCTCCTTATCACTAATATAAACAATAACATTAGGGTCTAATCCTGCATCAACTAAGATTTTCCTAGTTTGATTAACTCTCTCGAGGTCATAGTCACGAGGATATAATTCTCGAATGTCAAGAAACTCCAAGTCGGGGAATAACTGAGTAAGCTTTACTATAGCATCCTCTACTCCTTGAAGGGATGCTTCTCGGTTAGAGATTTCTAGCTTCAGTTTTTTAATCTTTTGAAGGGCTCTTGGGTTAGTACTAAGTTTCGATTGAAGCTTTTCCAGATACTGACCGGAACCTATGTCTAGCCGAAGGTATCCTCCGCTCTGTTGCCAACGAGGAAGTTCGCTGTATGGTTTTGAGGAAATATGTTTTAGTTTTATTGGAGTCAATGGGAGAGTTGAGTAGCCTTGCACTGGAACATGGCGAAAGATGTCACCGACCGTCTCATTCCAGCAGAAAAAACTATCGTCTGCCATAAAGCGCCTCATGTGCTCTCTATTTGAGTTATAACTAGGCTCCTCTTGATCAAAAAAGAATTCAGATGAAGATGTTATTTTAAGCGTAGTGTCGACAAAGCTAAGGCCATCTAGCCTACTTTGACTTAGTGAGCTGACAAAATACAGATAGTCTATGTCAGAGCTAATCAATTGAACATTTTTATTGCGAGGTAGCTTGCAGATATCGCCATGAAGTTTTTGGTCGGTTACACCTCTAACATCAAGATACAAGATGCCAGTATTAAAAGTGCTCAGGATTCGCTTGGCCAATCCGCACGAAAAAGCAGCAGAGTTAGCATTATCCTGAGCACACGAAAAAGACAATGCTTTAACCCGATTCTTTGCTTGCTCTTGTAAAGTTTGAAACTCCTTGAGGTATCTAGCGGGCTGCGCAGTTCTAAGGTCGATTAGCAGGTGGTATTCTCGTTTCCCTTTTTTTAGCTTGCTAGGTAGACCTCCAAGTTGGCGTCCTCTTTCTACACGGAGCGACTTGAGTCTGAGCAAGTCCCTGAATAAATCGGCCTGAAAGTCGTCTCCGAGGCTATCAATACTTGTTGAGTCGGGAAAGCTGCTATACGAACCCACACTTCCAGAGGAATCAAGTCTTTCAAGGCGCCTACGCTTTCCCCTGCTACTAGAGCTACCCCTTGAGGTTTGCTCCATTACCTCCGATTTCTTCTTTTCTTGGCCTATACCATAACGGATGATTCCTAAATTTGGAAATGTTCTAAAAAGGCTTTCTAATGCGTTTTCATCTAAGTTGTTTTTCAAAGAGGCGGAGAGAGGAACCTTATCTCTCCTGCTGATGTCTAACTCTATTATCTTATTGACCATATTACTGGGAGCGCCTAGGTTATGCAAAAAACTCATGTCTGAAATAGAATCCAGGTCTGCAAACACTAGCACAATACTGCTAATCTCCTTAAGGCCTTTTAGCTCCAGCAGTTTTTCTAGAATTATTTTAAGGTCTTCTCCCTGAAGATGTTCTGCGCAAACATGAAGGATTCCTGTATTAGCCTCTCCCTCTTTGACCTTAAAAGAAATTAAGATTTCTTTATCGGGTTTAGCAAATGTGGAATCTCCTGCTGTAGCAACACGTTGTAGCTCCCTTAAGATAGTCTCTAAAGCTAGGTGCCTTTCTTGAGCATCCTGAGGGCTAAGGGCCCATTGCGAATGCATTGTACTTCTGTCTTTTGTTCTAACTGACATCTATGCAATCCTCCCTAATAAATTACCTAAATATTCTCTCTCTCATGGCTAACCATCCTCTGGGCACTTCTTTCAGCCCCCTTTTGCGCCTCAAGAAACTTGGCGCTGTAAACGAGGAATTTTATCGGGGTTTTCGTCCCAGCAACCTTCCCCCAGTAGGCGGTAAGAGAGGTAGGTATGGATGATGCTGGAGACAAAGAAAAGTTCTTTGCGTATCACACGTGAGGTTTTCCCAAAAAGGGGGCGCGCAAATCGAGTAAACTGTAGCAGGCACAAAAAAGCTATAGGGGAGGTGACAGAAGCCAGCTTGATCCATCTTTTTTTCTGAAGAGTTGCTTGCTTTTCTAGTTCTTCTGAAGAAGGTCCTTCCTTTTCTAAGGGGGTAGCTTCCTCCTCATTAATCTTTACCTCCGGATGCTGTTTTTTAAAATTATCTAACCAATCTCGTTTGCGCTTCTTTAGTTTTTCCGCTACGTCTCTTGCTTTTCTTAGTCTTTCATCGGTATTTTTTTCGTAAACTACATCTAACCACGTTTTTAAAAGAGATGGGGCCCCGTACATATCCTCTAAGTGTGTTTTCTGACTCACCCTTAAAGGGTAGTCTCTAAGGAGATCTTTTAAGGCTGTATGGAGGTTGCCTCCATCTCCAGCAACCGCCTTCTTCAATGCTTGTAAGATAGGTGGCTCTACTAATTCTCCTTCTCCGCTTTTGAATACATTTGTGATTTTTTTGAAAAATCCGCTAGGAGGAGAAGAGTTATCTCCTCCAAGTTCATGCGAAAAAGCTTCTCTAAAATACCCCGCAAAGGACTTTTCTGTTAAAGAGTCTGATTGAGCAACTTCACTTAATTCAGAAGGTCTTTTTAATTTGAGAAGAAGCAAAGATCGGTGAATAGCACACCGAATTCTTGCAATAAGGTATTGTTGATACTTAGCACTCTCTGAAATAGTTTGCGGAACTTTCTCTGAAATCAAAAAATCTTCGTTAAGGGCTTCTTGTTCGTATACTAGGGTGAACAATTTGGAATACCTTGTGTGTACGTCGTTAATCTTTGTAACAAGTCCTTCTCTTGGTTGCCGTTTTGCCCCACTCCAATGAGAATAACGGGAGCAGAAGCTCTGGTGCGCCTTAGCAATTTCCAATTTAATTGTTACAATTTTTATTTCCATTTCCTTACTGCCTGCAGAACTAGCAACGCTTTCGCTATTGCTACTAGCAGCGCTGCTGGCTGGTGTGGGCACGCCTGCCTTGTTTCCTTTAAGGGACTCCGCTTTCTCCTTAAGGGCCTCAATCTCTTTTTTATAACGCTTAACTTCGGCTTCGCATGCTTCTTCAGAAGTTTTAAGAAACACTTCTTCTTTCTTACGCGGGTCAATTCTATTGCCAAGTATATGGGTATAGAAATCTTCTTCTTGAGCAAATTTCTGTTCTTGGAGCTTAAGTGATCGCGCTGTTTCTTCATTGCGCTCTGCTTCTAGAGTAGATATTTTAGTCTCCGAAACAGCTTCAGTGGCTAGCCTAAAAGTCTCTGCAGCTTCGTCACATTTTTTTTTAGTATTTTCAAGCACCTCTTGTTGCTGCTTAATTTCTAATCGAAACTTCTCTTTTAGTTCTTTAAGCTCATCTTCAAGTTTTTTTTGCTTTTCTTCTTCTTCTTTTAATTCGTCAGCTATCTCTTTGGCTTCAGATTGTGTTTTTTTAATTTGCTCGTCAAGCTTTGTGAATTTTACCTGTATTTTATTTTCCTTTACTTTTTGTTCCTCTAATGTTTTTAAAGTCTCCTCTACAAGCTTTTTTGCCTGAGTCACTAGAGGCTCCAGGCTTGTGACGCTAGTTGTGAGGCTGTTTATTTTTTGTTCCAAAGCTTTTTTGTGAGTTTCTTGTAGAGAAAGATCCGTTTTTAAGCTGTCGATTCTTTTAAGAACAGGCTCTATCTCTTTCTCTCTTTCTGCAATGGCCCCTTTGTATCCCGAAATCTTCAGATCTAGGTTTGTTAGATCAGAGATTAAAGACATAACGGTTGAGTCACTTTTTTTAACAAAATCTAAAGATTTGGACTGCTTTTCTAGTAGAGGGTGTCTTGCCAACAGAATTTCTAGAAATTTTTCAAAGGCTTCGATAGCTTTTAACTGATTGTCTATCCTAGAGGAATTCGTTTGAAGAGATTCTTTGTCCCTTCTAGAATGGGGCTCCATAAAAAGAATTTCAGATTCACTTATAGCTATTTTTGCTGAAAGTTTTTCGAGAGCTGAGCGTTTTTTTTCTATGGACTCTCTGTCTTTTTCCAATTGGGTGACTGTTCCCACAATCGAAGCCCTTGTTATATTAGAGTGTTGCCTTAGTGCAGCAACGCTTAAAGAGCATTCTTTGATCTTAATCGTTTCTTGTTGCACTTGGAGAAGAAGGTCGTTGCAAGACTCTATCACTGGATCCTTAGTAAGCTCTCCTTTTAAAGCTTGTTCCAATAAAGGGTCCAAATTTTCATGATCTATATGACTGTTTTTCTTAAATATACTTTCACAGTACCTGATCGTTTCTTTAGCTACCTTTATTTTTAGGTTTAAATCTTTTATTATCATTTCTTTATCAAGCACCTCCAAATGCCCTTCGGTTGGAGGTAGATGTTTAGCAAGAATTTCGATGTGGGCGGATTCTCTTTGGGCTTGCTCTAAGTCTTGTAGCTCTTCTCTGACGGATTCTCTTTGCTCTTTTAAAGCACCTAGCTTTTCTTTTTTGCTTTGAACGGTTTCTTCTTCACGAGCTAGATTTGCTTTGGAGTTTTCTAAATTGCTTCTTTCTTTTAAGGTGTTTTTTTTAAATGTTTGGAACCTTAGGAGGTATTCCTGGTAAGACCTTTTGTTTACGGCACCTTCTTTGTGGGCTAGAAACTTCTCAATTTCATAACAACAGTTGTTTCGAATATTTTCTTCTAAAAAGGTAGCAACCTTACAATAAGCCTTCCTTGCTTCCTCTAAGGGTTTATCAGAGCTTGCCAGCTCCTGCGCTCTGGAACGTATGCCCTTCTTTGCCTCTTTTAACGCAAACTCAATTTTTTCTTTTTCTCTTCTTTTTTTCTTTGCTTCTGATTCCGCTTTACTTACATCTTCTTTGTATGGTCCAAGTTGCTTTTCCAATACGTCTAAACATTTCTTTTCGATCTCAAGGCCCTCTCCCCCCTTCCTAAGATCTTCAATCCTTGCTTCACACCGGCTTATGCTCTCGCTAGCCTCTTGGAGGTCTAGTAGTCCTTTTTTTAGCCGCGTATTAAGTGAATCATAAGATTGTTTAGCTTCTTCGTTTGCTTTATCATCTTTTAAGGTTTGCTTGGAAGATTGATTAAGTTCTTCCCCAAGCTCCGCGAGCTTTTGAAATGAAGAAGGATGAATACTCTTATCATCTAGTCGAGCAATGACTCCTTGCACTACATGCTCCTGGGCGCCAACCCCCGCATTTTTGGCATCTACTTCAGTTTTTTCCTTTAACTGGAGGCTTTTTTTTCGTTCTCTTTCTAAATCGAGTTCACCTTCTAAGCGTTTGGAGTTAGCCTCAGCCTCCTTATTCGCATTGTTTGCCTGTTCGAGCTCTGTTAGGTTTTTTTCAGCCTCTGCCTCGAGTTCAGAATCGATATCTGGAGGAAGCTCTTCGACCTCTTTTTCTTTAAGAAGAGCAGACTGGATCAAACAGTGGCCTCCAGTGAGTGTAAAGGTATTAAAAGCCAGAGTATAAACCACACCACCTACGGAGTTTAAAGAGTCAAGCTTGATCGATTTTATCCTCGAGCGAGCTAGGTAAATAAAGCTTGTCGCTACGCAGGCTAAAGCAGGGGGAAAAACATAATGGGATGTTTTTGCGTTTCCCCAAAGCTTTCTCAAATAAGTGAACTTTTGAGTTTCCTCACCCGCCGTGGTTATATGTTCCATATCAGCCTCCTACTTAGCTATTTTTACCAACTCCAGCTAATGCGAATAGACCCACTTTGGATAGAGGGGGTATCCTTTTTAGCGTAGAGCTCACACTCTAAAGCAACCGTGATCCCTTTATTTAAGGCAATGGCAACCTTTCCATTATAAAAAAACTGCCCCCAATCCCCAATGTTGATTTTTTGCTTAGACTGACTTTTGAGCTTGTTTTTGTACATTGAAGTTATTTCATCTTTTTCATCTTCAATTCTGATTTTGTAACTATGGTCTTTGTTGAAAGGGAAGTACTGCGCCCATCCGAATGAGAGGCTGGGAATGAAAAAGCCAAGCTTTGAAATGGAAAATTCTTTAGCAAGTTTTAGCCCAAGTTTAGCACGAAGAAAAGAGACATCCAAGGGGTCAATGTCAATAAAAACGTCTTGGTCAATCGTCTCTTTCCCCTGGCCTTCAAATGTCTGCAGAAAATCAACCGTTCCGATTGATGACAAATAAAACTGACGCCCAAGATCCCATTCCCTCTCCCCTTCTAGCCGGTAACCGATGCCCCAGCTATGGTTTTGGATTTCTCCTTTCTTCCTGCATTTGCTAGAGGCCTTCCAGGAAGGGGGTAACCAGTCGCTGTTTAAGAGAGTCGTTGTTCTATTGAGGTCATAAAAGCTCATCATGCCAAAAATCATACAGCTTAGAAACCCTTTTGTAAACAGAAAATTTAAAGAGGGGCCTAAATAAAGGGTGTGTATCGAAGCAGCACCGAGCTTATTTCTCCCTCTAAAGCTCGAATAGGTATACCCTAAACCTAAACTGATCGATAGCTGGTGGGTTAAGCTATAGGAACCTCCTAAAGTGAGGCCAATGTTATAGAGCGAGAATTGAGGTGCTTTTTCTTGGTTAAAGTGTGTGTGGTAGCCTAGAGGTTCTACCCATAGCTCAAACTGATCAAAGGTATTAAACTCATTATAGTAGTCTCGGTTAAAGAGGATTCTTTTGAGGGTGGGGTCATAGAAGCTTTTTAGATTCAAAGCATTGAGCCAATCAACAATGGGAATCACTCCAAAGTACTCGGGATTTAAAGCATCTTGAGCCTTTTGACACAGCTCTTCCTCTTGACTGTTTGAGGCTTGAATGAAGAGGTCCTTATATGACGAAGGGGCGTGATCCAGATTCAGGATGAAATCAAAGCGCTCTTCAATGGTATCATACCCCTCCATTGCCAAAAAGAGCTCGATGATTTTTTTTTTGCTTTCTAGTTTTAGCTCTTGGAGTGCTGCTCCGAAACTTTCGATGGTTGATTGAGAATCACCCCCTTTTTTCAAAAGGAACTGTAAGAGCTCTTGCTGCTTTTCAGAAGAGAGGTTGGCAGCGGTTAGCCCCTCTAGTAGTGAGGATTGCGTCTTCTTGCTTAATGTGCTGAATAGATAGGAAATTGACTTTTCACTAAAGATCCCTTTTCCCTCGTTCCAAGGATCTTCTGGCTTTCCTTTTTCCTTCCGTTTTTCATTGTCTTTGTTATGGGCATCTTTTTGTATTTTCAGCTCCTGCTTTAGAACTTTTTCTAAGTCCTCTTGGGAAAGTTTGTCAATCTCTTCAAGGCTTTGAGCGTGTTCACTTATCTTTTCATCACCTGTACCAAACCAACTCAAAGGATTGTACCAGGCGGAAAAAAGGGGGCTCATGGCAAAAATAAGAGCAATGAGTATAATTCGGATTACCATTTTATAAACTCTTCTAGGTCTGTGTCATAAAGCCTTTTTAGAGCAGACCATTCGAGCGAGGATTTCTTTTCCCAGTGCCTGGCAAGTTCTTGAATGTGCTTTGCATGGAGGGAAAAATAGTGGGAAAAAAGTTTGGGAAAAAAAGTGGCAGGGTCAAAGTTTTCGATGACCTGGGTGATATCATCAGCTATGAGGGCTGCTTTAGGAAAGTCCTCTTTTTTAATGAGAGCATCAAAGGTTTGGAGCTTTTGATGAAGCTTTTGCATCTCCTCTGAAGAGCAGAGGGTTTCTTCAAGAGAGCCTTTTCCTTTAGGAGCATTGGTGGAAACGGGTTTTTCAATGACTTTCTCGGTCTTTTCTTCTGGAGGAAGAGGCTTTTCTTCGGAGACTTCTTGAGGTTGCTCTTCGGAGGGAAGGTGGTCAAGCTCTTTGAGCCACTTTAGAAGGAACATCACATGTTGATTGATGGTGGGGTTTTCCCATTTATGGGTAAAAAATTCGATGAGACGTGTTGTAATAGCTTGGAGCTTTTCAACGGGTTCTATAGAGAGGTTTGTGATTGACTTCTCCCAGAAGGGATCGGATCTGCCATCCTTTAGGAGTTTTTCAATGAGGCGAAGTTTTTTGGAAAGGGTAGAAAAAAACCAGATTAGGCTGGTTTGGATGTGTTTATCTCGGTTTTGGATCGGGGTAATTTTGTCGGAATAGTCATCGATTAAAGAGACAATATTTTGAAAAATAGGAGTGAGGGTGGAGACTCCTTCTTCCATTAGGTGGGAATAGAAAAGGTACATAACAAGGCGCACATCTAAGCAGCCCTCCTCTAGAATAGGGGCAATTTTAGAGGCAGCTCGCGCGTACTCTTCTTGTTCGACTAGGGAAACAATCTCTTCGAAGTGAAGATCAAACACTTCACTTTCCTTAGCTGTGGCAGCTTCTAGGTACTTTGAAAAACTTTCTAAGGTTTGCACGTGGGGGCCTCCTAATGGGGGTAAAGGGAATCTCTGAATTGGTTGAGCTTTTGATAGAGGGGGTGACGCAGCTTTTTGCGAAAGAGATCTTTTTGATACTGGGCAAAAGCCCAGTTTCTATCAACAGCTCCATTTTTTAGGTAAGGGTAAAGGGGAAGAAAAATGGTATGATCTGGAACAAAAGCAACTCCTACTTCGTTCTCAATTCCTTCCTCGATTTCCGAGATCCATTCGGAAGGGGGATCTTTAAGAGTTGGAGAAATAAAGACGAGTAGGATAAAGGCGTTTTGAGAAAGAGCAACAGCTTGATTCACAAACTCTAGAGAGCTGACCCATTTTTCGACAGCATCAAAGGGATAAAAACGACCTTCTTTAAGAGGAACGGTGCCTCCACTGATGATCCACCATTTTTCAAACTTGGAGAGGACCAGGGTCTCCTCTTTTTCTGTATAGGGCTCTACACGAAACAGGCCGACTCGATCTGTTGTGGGCTCTCCACTTCTGCTGAGGTGGGTAAAGTGCCAGGGGATCCCCAATCCTGGGAGAAGAGAGGGTGGAGCGTGGAAAGGACGGGGTTCTGAGATAAGGGTCATTCCCCCTCGAGAGGGATCATTGTAAAGGTTGGAAGAGGGGGTTTTTGTCAGTCCATTGATCTCTGAAAAGGTTATCCAGTCATGAGAATGACTGACAAGGGGGTTTTTATACCAAAATTTCACCTTTTCTGGGCATCCCCCCGTTTCTGTCCAAAGCTTTTGCAGGGGAAGGGAAACGGCAAGGGCATCGATGGGCTCTCCCTTTAGCAAAAAGGGCTCTTCAACAAGGATTTCTTCGGGGATATGGAGAATTGTGGCTCCTGAAAGAAGAGCGGCAAAGGTGGCAAAAGGTTCTTCAAGAGTCATCGAAGAAAGGGGGTGTGCCCAGGTAGATCCCGACCTTAACCGGAGAAAGAGAAGGGCATCCCTTAATGGGCATAGATAGGCAAGATGCGTTGGAATTCCATTAATAGGGGTCCCTTCTCCGTAAAAAGGGGTCTCTTCAGGGATCTTCCGGTCCCCAATAACTGAAAGGTCAAGGGAAAAAACGGTCCGCTGTTGGGGAAGAAGGGCTGCAAACTGTGAGGTTGTGATGATAGCATCAGCTTTGAGCTTTTCTAACTTTTTTAAAAGGGCTGCCTTGCCCGAGAAACGGTCTTGAGGAGAAGCGATTGTTAAAGCCACTCCGAGACGGACAGCTGTCATCAATGCAACGATCCACTCGACTCCAGGAGAAAGAAATAGGACGACATGGTTTCCCTCTTTAAGCCCATATTCCTCTTTCCACAAGGGAAGTTGCCCATTCACAAGGGCATGGATCTCCATATAAGTCCAGCT
Organism: Chlamydiota bacterium; assembly: GCA_021772275.1. GTDB lineage: Bacteria > Chlamydiota > Chlamydiia > Chlamydiales > Simkaniaceae > Neptunichlamydia. Next base: position 28,494 of record JAJFMJ010000031.1, read on the forward strand.
ACGTACCCTGGGGATTTTAAGAGCGATCTCTTCTTTTTGTAAATGTCTAAGGATACAGTCGTGGTAAAAGTTATAGGATTCGAAAGGAGCACTTTTAGTGGGGGCTCCCATGAGCTCTTTAGAATATTCAAAAAGGACATTCCAAAAAGAGAGGGGATCTTGATAGCTTTTTTCTATCCAACGGAAAAAGGGGGGGTGGTGATCGATTGTCTTTTGCGACCACCAAACTTTTTCGAACTGTTTGAGTGTCTCAAGATCCATAGACATTGATTGCCTCATACTCATCTTTGCCAAGAAGGACTTTGACTTTCTTTGACGCAGGTTTATCTATGAAATACTTCCAGCATTCTCCCGGGTTCGTAAAGATAAAGTAAATCCCAAGAGAGTTGTTATCAGTAGCTTCAATTAGAAACTTATCGGTTCTTCCAGGAACAACCATTTTTTTGAGCAGGTAGTTATCCTCATCCTCTTTCCAAAAGGATTGGGTTGCAATTTGATGATAGTCATCCATCAAGAAGTCAGACATCGTGGTCTCCTTGACAACAACATACAGCGGAGTTCCCCGGTTCGTTGCATTTGTTGTTCTGATTTGAACAGTAACGTCTTCCCCTTTTTGCACTTGGAAGCATCCTGCCAATAAAAAGGGGAAAAGGGATAACAATAACAGTTTTTTCATAGGACCTCTTTTAAGGGTTTTTTGACTGAAAAAGGTTCCAAGGGCTTGTCTCGAAACGGAGGGCAATTTTACTGATATCTTCTCCGAATTCATTACCAAGGCTCCAGACCCAGACGTTTCCTTCTAGTTGTTTGGCTTTTCCTAAAAGTTCAAAGAAGCTCCACAATGTTTTGGTTACTTTTTCATCACGGTAGGAGCGGCTATCATTTTTATTAGCGAGTTCCATCACAACGCTTGAGTTGTTTTCTTTCCACCAGTCCACTTTGATCGAGTACCAAGAAGGGCTTTGGTTGAAGTTATAGAGCTGCTCCTCACCAGTAACGAGATAAGAGACGACAGGTGCGGGGTAGACTTTTTCTTTTTTTGCAAAGGGGAGGGCTTGGACGTCCATACGAAGAGGTTGGGGATCGCCATTTGTATCCCAAAGCAGTTGGCTAATTCTTGTTAAGCGGTTAGCTGCTGCATAGAGGGGAGGATCGAGTTGTAAGTCTGAGTAAAGATTGGGAAACCACTCCCCTTGAGAGTAGGTGCTTGCTGGAGCAATAAGCTCGGCAATGATTTGAAAAAACTCCGAGTGGGGGTTTGTCATTTTCTCCACTTCGTTATAAGTTGCTGCAAAGGAGCCATTAGGATTGAAGGGTCTTTTTTCAAAGAGAGCCTCAATTTGGGGAGAAAGCATCTTTTTCCACAACTGTTCAATTCCCACCTTGAGATCTTTGATTCCCAAGCGGTAAGCTTCCATAATAGGAGCGATGAAGAGCTGATGATACTCTGAGGGTACATCAATGTCTAAGAGGCTATTAATAATCCGGTTCTTATACGAATCGGGGTCTTCTCGAAGGATCGAGAGGGAAAGCGTTGCTGCTGGAGTGAGATAATGTTCTAAGGGCCCATTGCCCTCCACAATCTTCTTCCCCTTTAGAGCTGAATAGGCCTCTTTAAGAATTTTTTGGTATTCTGCAAACGGAGAAAGCTCATTTTTCACCTGCCTCATCAGGGGGATGAGGAAGTAAAAGTGGTTGATATCTTCTAGATTGCTTAGGCAAGAGGTGTCTTCAGAAAAGGCGCTTGTATGGTGATACACTTTATCTAAAAAAAGTTGGAGGCTGGAGTTAGATTCTGAAATTTTTCCTAAAATTTCGACAACATCTTCTAAGTTGCCTGCTCGAATGCTACAAGCTTTATAGACCCTTTCATACTCTTTTTGGTATTGCTTTGCATAGCTATCCACCTCTTGGTGGACAAATTTTTGAAAGCGGTCTTTATCTTCACTATTAATGGGGAGATCGTCGAGAAGAGAGAGAAGAGATTCCGTCGTTCCTCGAACATTTTTTTCAAAAGCAAGTCGGGAGAAGCGCCAAGGGATGACGATAGGTTTTTCAAAGTAGGGGAACTCTTTCCGGTAAGAGTCAAAAACAAGGTCGGTTAAAGGGGCGGTTCGCTTAAAGAAGATGTTTCCCTGTGTGTCGCGATTATGGACATCATATTTATGAACGAGACTTTCGATGATGTGTGTAACAGAAAGATTGACCCATTGATTGGGATTAAACTCAAAGGTTTTCCCCCTAATTTCTGTCTTATAAGGGAAACACTTTTTTTCTCGAATTTTTGCGATATCGTGAAGAACGGTAAAAAACTCTGAGACGTTAAGTTTGGAAATATCGGGGACATCAGGATAGCTGTCACAAATGAAGACGAGTAACTGCTCTAAAGAGTCTTTCTCTTCATTGATCCAACTCAAAAGCTTCATGTTTTTTTCAAAGCTATCAAGCATACGGCTAGAAGTTCCCTTTAAGAAGGAGGCAATCTTAAATGCATGAGGATCATTTTTTATTTTTCTATATGCTGAGAGCAGTTCACTTGCTTCCTGTCTAATATCGAGAGGGTCATGGCTTGTTAAAATAGATTGGCTCACGATATGTTTGAATCGTTCAAGAAAGTCGATCCAAGGGGCTGTATCGGTTAAGGGGGTAGAGATGTTGATCTGGTCAATATAGTCGATCTGAATGGGATCACTCCCAGCTTCATCAGAAAAGCGGACAAAGGAGGTTATAAGACTTTCATCAAGGTCAGTTGTCTTTGCCCAATCTAAAGTGTTTTCTAAGATATGTTCTCCAAGAGGGTTGTCTTTGGTGGAGTGGAGAAGACCTAACATGTAGATGATGCTTAGTTCATGATCATCTTTTTTCAGGATGAGCCTTCTAAGAGCAGGTTCTAGGATGTGCTGGCGGATGCGAGAGGCTAACGCTTGATTGGTATGTCGAAGCTTTTTCTGATAAAAGCGGGGGAGGAACGAAAGGTACCTCTCTTCGGGTCTTGAGCGGTTAACCTTTTCGATTTCAGGAATGACTTTGCTGACAAAGTGCTCGGGTTGCATTAAGAGAATCGAACTAACACCATTTTGTGATAGGGAAATTTGTTTGCGATCTTTATTGAAGTTATTAAAAATGAACCCTGTGCAAACAAGCAGAAGGGCCGCGCTTGCAACTTGGTGCTTGAGCATTGGATGGCGAAAGAAGATTGAGTTGGAGAAGGTAGGAGTCCAGTCAAAGGAGGCAAAAGAGGTGTAGGGCTCAAAGTTTGAAGCAAAGGTAAGTTTTTCCAGCTCCGCAGGGCTTCCCTCTCCGGAGGTTAAGACACGCAAAAATTCTTCGACTGTTGAGAATAGCAGACTGACTTCACCAAAGAAATTTAAGATCTTAAGGTAATTTTCTGCGGAAGTAGAGGTGAGGATAAGAGAGAGGTGTTCATCGCGGAACTCACCGAGTGCCTGTTGGAGAGTTTCACTCTCAAAGTTGGAGGTCAGAGGGATTTCAAAGGTGATATTGTGCTGCTTGATAAAGCGGGCAAGCTCAAGGTATCCCTTGATCTTATCTAGGTGGGTTAAAGCAATCCTTACTTTGAGAGAGGATTTGGAGATTTGAGAGAGGAGGCTAAGTTTTCCGGCGATGAGGCGGGCAAGGCGGTTCACTTCTCTGAGGTCTTTTGCAGATTCTGAAAAAGCATTGTAGCTAATGACCACGATGGGGGCTTCTTTTGCGTAAAGGCGTTTCCAAAGATGGATGATGCTCCTCCTGAGCTCTATGGTTCGGTCTTGAATTGCTGATAGAGAAAGCTCCTGCACAATTTGTTTGGGCCCCAGATAGAATTGGATTTCATTACTTTTGGTGTATTCAACCTCAAAGGGGTAGATGCTTTGGCTTTGTTCGGAGATCCCTTGAACAAGATCGGTCTTTCCCGACTTTTCATCGCCTATTAGAAGAAAGTGTTGATGGGTTTTTAGGGTGGAACGAAACTCACGAGGAATTTGGCGAAAGAATTTTTTCCATACCCGAAGTAATCGATGGTGTTTGATCTTATAGGTGCTAGGACATAAGAATCTAGGAAGTTTTGGTCTAAATGAGATTTTTGGAAGTTTCATAAGTTTGCCTCTCTATCACGAGTGATTGATATTCAAATTAAAAACTTTAGCAAGATTAGTATTTTTTTCAACAGTTTTTTCTGTTTATTTTCAAAAAAGATGATTTTTAATTTAAAAAATTATTTTAATTCAGTGGAAAGAACTTGTTATACCCGTTCCGATTCAAGATTTGGTTTTTCCTTGCGCCAGCATCTCCAGTTTTAACCCTCTCTGCATCGCCCCTGTCTCCTGGGTAGGGGACTGCTTCGATGGAGCTAAACCCGGAGCGCTGACTTTGGCAAAATTCCAAATTTCTGAAAAGCCCCCTGAAGATCTGGCGATAAATTTCGAGAGCAGAACCTAGCTTTCCATCCAAACTACTCTGTGTGGATTTAATAATTAAAAAGGTTGTATGCCGTGTAAAGGGCCCTTAAGAAAGCGTTTTGTGTAGGTGGCTCGAAGGGGGCAGAAGAGGCTTTTGTGAAGGTTTTTACGCCCTTATCGACAACTTCTACAGTTTTGTCAATGACGCGTTCTGCAGCTTTATCAATGACACGTTCTGCAGCTTTGTCGATGACACGCTCTGCAGTTTTGTCAATGATGCGTTCTGCAGCCTTATCGGGGATAACTCTTTTGATGCATCGGTTGGCAAAACTTCCTTCTTCATCTTTTTTGTAATAGACGTAGACTCCGATAGCTGTTAAAACAACAATCGTTGTCATGCTAATTGCCCCATACTTGAACTTTTCTTGTTGGCTAAAGATCCATCTGCTTGCTCCACGTGTTTCTAAGAGGCCCATAAGTTTTTGGTCAGAAGCTTTTCGGGCATAATGAAGGGGGGTTTCTCCTAAATTGTTTTGGACGTTGATATTTAATCCCTTTTTCAGAAGAGCATTAATTACCTCTATAGGGTTGTCTTGTTGTACTGCAAGATGAAGGGGAGTTTCTCCGTCTTTGTTTTTGATGCTTACCCCTTCTGGAATATTGGGGAGAAGGTGAATATAGCCAATTTCTTTTCTGGCGACTAGAAGGTGGAGCAGTGTTTCTCCCTCCTCCGTTACCTGCTCATGGGGGGTGGCAAAGAGGTACTTGGTAAAAGTGGCATCCATTCCACTGCGGAGATGCCCTAGGAGATAAACCTTATCTTCATCTTTAACGTTAGACCAGAACTTGCCAATTGCCACCTCAAAGCCAAGCTTCATTAAGCAGCATTGTTTCTCTAAAGGTTCTGTGGTTTTGTAAGCAATTAGTAATATTTGAGCGTCTTCATCTCCGTTAGCCAAGCTAATGTTCAGAGACTCCTCTCCTTGGTGATCGGGACTCGTACAATAAAATAAAAAGTCACCTATATTAGGAAAACCTTCTTGGGACCCAAGGTTTTTTATGGCGCTTATCACCTTAGGGTCTGTTTTTTTTGAGCAGAAGGTTGGAAGAGTGGCTGTTTGCCAATAAGGAGGATTGCCTGCATTGGAGGTGTCAGAAGAAGAGGCTAGGGGGGGCGGGGACGTCATAAAAGACCCTTTGTTAAGATTACCTAAAGGGGGAGCTTACTGAAGAGATTTTTTTAGTGCAATGATTTTTACCCCAGAGTGCTACTTATTTTCACCGCGTAAGGGGCTGTTAAAAAAGGGGGCCTAACTTAGAGTTTGTAAAAAAACGTGTATCTTCATCTGAAGCGGGATCGAGTCCACAGTATACAGAACTTGCTTTGATAGTGTCCTTAAACTCTAGCGCCCAACCATGCAAAGCTGTAATAAAAGAGGTATCCCCGACCTTTAAAGAGAGGTCATCTTCTTCAAAGATAAGAATGAAAGAAAAAGAGTCCCTCTCCTTGACTACCATAAGGCTACAGTTTTTGATGGTAAAATGGGGGGAGCTCAGCTCAGCTAGGTTGATAAATACTGAGAACGTCTCTTCCTCGTTGATAAGAGCTATCAAAGGTGAGAGGTCTTTTCCACTCACTTTTGGAGGATTATCTAACCCTTGAATCTCAACAGACCCAATATTTTTTTCTGCACCGCTGAATAAAAGAATTCCCCTTACTACATCAGAGGGGGGAATCTCTTCGAAAGCAACTTCTATCACTTCACTCATTAATCTATAAACCCTTTAAATTTCAAATCTCCTTGCAACCTCACTCCTCGCCCATCCGGTAACCTTTTATCCCAGAAGTGAGCGTTTGGTTTCCCTTTTACCGGGGTCTTCACAAACTTTCCTGGCCCATCAAAGACTTCATTAAAGTGTTTAACTCCCTGGTTATGTAAATTTTGGTTGTTCCCTTTTGGCTTTCCCCAAATTTCCGGCTTCCTTCCCGCATGTTTGGAATAAGCATGGGCGGCTCGTGATTGTTTGGTCCGTTCATTTGGAGGATCATCTAAAGACTTTTGAACCGTTTCCTTTTGCTCTTTTGTTAAAGGTTTGTTGGGATCCGGTTCCTCTTCCTTTTTCGGAAGTCCTAAAAGAGAAGCAGCGGCAGCGGCAGCAGCGCCTCCGATTCCGGAGGCCTCTTCGTGTTTTGCTTTACTCTGTCCCGATGAGGAAACCGTTAACAATCCTCCCTTAGCGCACTGGAACTTGCATCCTGCCCCAAGAGCTGGGACTTCTGAGATTTTAACAGGCTTTTGCCCCGGGTCTACCGGAGTTGCTGCTGGGGTGCAAGGAACTGGGGCAGAGGGAACCAGAGTACATTGCCCCCCTGGTGGAGGAAAGAAACAGTTGCTCATATTAGCAAGGTTCTTTCCCTCTCCTTTCGCAGGGGAAGAGGGAACGCTCAGTTTTAATTTGCTTGTACACAGGGGGCAGGTAAACTCTGTCCCGTCGCAGACCAAATCTCCCATAAAATACCCCAGAAGCCTAAAATCAAACTATAGGATCTCAGTACAGGATACCAAAAAAAAGAATTTGACAACAAGCTTTATTTGACTTTTTCCTTTAAAAGGGGTACTCTTTATCTATGGCGGCGGCACTTGTTTTTCTTTTTTTAATGGCTCTTCCTTCTCTTTTTGTAAGGGTTACGATTTTGCATAGGAACTTGCCTGCACGCCCCTCCCTCTTTTTCTCCTACCTAACCGGCGCCTGCCAAGACTTTTTTATCGCTTTTCAGCAACTTTTTGTTTTAATGCTGATGCTCACCCTTTTTCCTCTTGCGGAGGGAGCCCTTTTTTGGATCTTTGTAGCCACCTCTTCAATGCTTCAGCTTCACCTCATTTTTGATGCGGTTCTCCATCGCAAAACGGCCATTCGGATGGAGGTTTCTTTTTTATCGCTTTTTAATGATGCCCGCTGCTTTTGGGACTCGGCAAAGGAAAAAAAGATATGGCGCTTTATCCCCGGAGCTCTCCTCTTTTTATCCTTTCCGCTACTCATTTATTGGCACTCTTGGGAGAATCTAAAAAATCTTTCTTTTGAGGGGGAATGGCTAGCTTTGGGACTTGTTTTGGGAACGGTTGGGGCTGCAGGCCACTTTTTCCTTCCCAAAAAGCTCTCCTACGGAACCGATCACATCGTTTTTCAGCATGAGGTGTGGTACTTAAAAAAGCTCATCCGCTTCATCAAACGAAAAAGTGACCAGACCGATTTGGGCTACCTCGCTCGCTCCCACTTTCAAAGCCATAACGAAAAGAAAACCACTCCCTCTTCGGAGTATCCTCTCTTTAAATATACCCAAGGATTTACAGGGAATAAGGCCTTTAATATCCGGGTTGATGAAGGGGAGACCCCCCATGTGATTTTTTTATTTCTAGAGTCTTTCCGAGCAAAAAATGTGGGAGCTCTCGGCGCCAAAAAAGGGGTCACCCCTCATTTCGATCGGCTCGCTAAAGAGGGAATCCTCTTCACCGATTTTTATGCCAACTCGGTCCGCACCTCCCGCTCTGTTGTCTCTTCCCTTTTTGGGGTTCCTTCCGATGTCGACGCATCAGAAGCGGCAGCGCGGACGGAAGCTCCCTTCATCGGCATTCCACAGCTGATGCACGAAGGGGGCTACCAAACGAGCTACCTCCACAACGGAACGGTCGAGTTTGAAAACCAGGATGCCTTCTTTAAACTCCATGGCTACGACGCCATTCATGGAAAAGAAGCGATGATGGAGGCTTTTCCCAAAGCGCCCGTTTCGAGCTGGGGCCTTCCTGATGAATACCTGATGCGCTATACCGCTGATTTTTTGGCTGAGCGGCAGGGGAGTCCTCAGTTTCTCACCCTTTTTTCAATCACCAACCACCATCCATGGAACCTCCCAGAACACTATAAGCCCCCTACGCTCCCTGAGGAAGTCTCTCGCACCTACAAGAAATACCTCAACACCTTTCACTATACCGATGCTTGCTTGGGGCTACTGGTTGAGCTTCTTAAGGAGAAATGTTTGTTGCAAAACACCCTTCTCTTTATCCTTGGCGACCATGGTTACCCAATGGGAGAACATGGGAACTTCGTTGAGCAGCGCTACCTCTACGAAGAAAACATCCGAATTCCTCTCCTCATCTATGGCGAAGGACGGATCATCGAGCCTAAACGGATCACCACACCAGGAAGCCAACTCGACCTTGTCCCCACCTTAATGGACCTTCTCGATCTCCACGGCTTTAACCTCTCGATAGGCAGCTCCCTTATGCGGGAAAGTGAGGGGCGCCCGATCTTCTTCCACAATCCTTATGTCTTTAAAAACTTCGGCTGCCGCGCTGGAAAATATAAGTTTATCTACACCCGGATCTCCCAGGAAATCGAGCTCTACGATCTCGAAAAAGACCCGGGGGAAAAGGAGAACATTGCCCCTCAAAATCCGCAGCTCGCCCAGGAATTTCTCCAAAGCGTCAAAGACTACGAACGCCTCTTCCACCGCCTCTACTCAGAAAAGAGGGTCGTTCCTGAAGGTGCTCCTGTTTTCACTGGTCTTTATCAAGAATCCCTGCTAATTTAAGTGGATGAAACGGGAACAGTGGAAATCACGCTTCGGCTTTATTTGGGCAGCCGTGGGCTCAGCGATTGGGCTAGGAAGCATCTGGCGCTTCCCCTACGTCATGGGGGAGAATGGGGGCGCCACCTTTGTGTTTCTTTATTTGGTCTGCCTCCTTGTGGTCGGTTTTCCAGTTCTAGTCTCAGAAATTTTGATCGGGCGGAAGACGCAGCTTAACCCCTCGGGCTCGTTTAAGGAGATTGGACGTCACCGGGGGTGGCAGGGAGCGGGGAAGATGACCATCTTCACCGGCTTTTTGGTCAGCTCGTTTTATGCCACAGTGGCGGGATGGGCGCTCGGCTACTTGATTCAGGCCATCTTGGGACAGCTCACGGGCTTTAGTTCGGCAGGTGAAGCTGCTACTCACTTCAAGAACTTTATCGCTTCCCCCCTTTGGGGCGTGGGGGTTCTGATCGCCTTTTTGTCCCTGGCCTTTTTCATCCTCTATACCGGCGTCCGGAAAGGGATCGAAGCGGGCAACAAGATCATGATGCCGCTCCTCTTTTTTGTTTTGCTTTTCCTCGCAGTGCGGGGATTGATGATGCCCGGAGGCGAGGGGGGACTTGCCTTTGTCTTTAAACCCGATTGGTCGGAGGTGACCCCCCAAGCCATTCTCCTTGCTCTAGGGCAAGCCTTTTTCTCTTTGAGCTTGGGGCAGGGGACAATGGTCACCTATGGAAGCTACCTCGAAAAAAAGGAAAACATCCCGGGGACCTGCGTCCCGATCACCCTTTTTGGGATCATTGTCTCGATGCTTGCAGGAATTGCCATTTTTACGATCGTCTTTTCGGCTGGCCTTTCCCCAACAGCCGGAACAAGCTTGATGTTCGAAACGTTGCCAATTGTTTTCTCCCAAATTTCAGGGGGCTATTTAATATGCATCCTCTTTTTCCTTCTCCTTGTTTTGGCAGCTCTTACCTCTCAGATTTCAGCGATGGAGCCGCTTATCGCTTACCTCATCGACGCCAAAAAGTGGAAGCGCCATCGAGCCGCCTCTTTTACAGGGGTGGCTGTTTTTCTCGTTGCCTTGCCTTGTACCTTGTCGTTTGGACCATGGAGCGGCTTGACAATTTTTGGGATGAACTTCTTTAACCTTTTGCTCTATCTTGCACTCAATATCTTGATTCCTCTAGGAGGTTTATGTGCCGCCTTGCTCGTTGGGTGGAGGTGGACCTTTAAACGAGCCTTCCCCCATCTTCAAGAGGGGGCAGAGGGGCTTTTCTCAAGCTACCCATCGCTCAAATGGTATTTTGAGATTAGCGTCAAATATCTCGCCCCTTTAATGATTGTCATTATTATGCTCGATGCGTTAGGTATCGTGTAAGTGATAGCTCTTTTATTCGCTCGCCTTTTTATCAGGCGGGACTTTAGTATCCGAGGGGTCTTGCAGGATCTGGGCGCTGCAATGCAGCTGGCCCTAGTTCCATGGCTTGCCCCTGCCTTAGAACTTCTCATATTATATGACGCCTATATCGATAAAAGAAGGGGCTTTCGCCTTGGCATTGGCTCGTTTCCTCTCCTTTTTCAGCTGGGGGAGTTTAAGGACTCTGCAAAAGCAATCGGCATCTACCGGGTCCTCCCCCTTTTTTTAGGGATCGTAGCGCTCTCTTTCTTTTTTCACCCTTTCACCCCTTGGCTTCTTATTTTAGGACTGATTCCCAATCAGACAAACAACCTAATTATCCTATGGGAAAAAGAGCTTTTGAAAAAGCTCTTTAAACCTAAAAAGAAGAGTTTTCTTCCCTTTATCGAAAGGGAGCTCCTTTCTAAAAATGAGATCTCAAGCGCCCCTTCCAGTGACTATCCCCTCCTTCGCTATACGGCAGGTTTTAAGGGAGAAAAGGCCTTTAATATTGTCCTGAGACCTCGAGAAAAACCGCACGTTATTTTCCTTTTTTTTGAATCGCTCCGTGCCAAAGATTTTCGAAAAGAGGTGACCCCTAACCTCTGTGCACTTGCAGAAAAAAGTCACTTTTTTTCCAACTTCTACGCCAACTCTCTTTTGACTTTTCGCGCTTTTTACACCACTCTTTATGGCCTTCCCTACTCGCTTGAAACAAAGACAGGGCTTGAGCTCAACCTCCCGACTATAGGGCTTCCAGAACTTTTTCATGAAAAGGGGTATGAGACCAATTTTTTTAGCGGAGCTTCTTGGTCACTCGGCGGGGTCGACCATTTTTTGAAGGGGCGACCTGTGACCCGTGTTCTTGATAAAAAGGACTTTCCAAGTGAGATGATTGGAAGCTCGTGGGGTGTCGAAGATGGTTACTTTTTAGATTATGTGGCAGACCACCTAGAAAAACATCAAAAGACCCCTCAGTTTTACACCCTGTTTACGATTACTTCCCATCATCCCTGGCGAGTCCCAAATAGTTATAAAGGGCCAAGCTTTAAAGAAGTGGGGGGAGAGTATTATCCCCAGTACTTGCAAACCCTCCACTATACCGATGGGTGTGTAGGCCATTTTGTAGAAGAACTAAAGAGGAGAGGTCTTGCAAAAAACACCCTCCTTTTCATCTTAGGAGACCATGGGATGGTTGTTGAGGATGGAGCTTACGAGCACAACCGGAAGAACAGAAAGGAAAATTTCCATGTTCCTTTGCTTATTTATGGAGAGGGGAGAATTGAAAATCCCTATCGTAGCGATACTTTGGCTTCACAATGTGATCTCCTCCCGACGGTGATGGATCTTTTTGGGTGGCAGGGCTACCAACATTCGATGGGGCGTTCCCTTTTCCGCAACGAAAAAAAGGCGCGGATTTTCTATCACAATCCTGCTTATTTAGAAGCGGATTTGTGTACCCGCAAAGGGGATGAAGTGTTAGAGGGAAAGGAGCCGATTTTGGGGGAGTTTCGGAACATGATGCAAGGGCTCTACCGGGGTAAGCAGCTCGCTCCCCCTTCTTTTAATAAAAAAGGTCCTCCCCCTAGTCTCGTTTTTACGGCTTATGACGACTTGAAGATCGATGATGCAGCGCTTGCCCAGGTAAGCCCAGAGGTGACCACCTTCCACCTGACGAACTCTTATAGAGTGACCGACCGAGGGATGGAAACCCTTTTAAAGCGGTGCCCCGCCCTTATTGAGGTCGATGTGTCGGGGTGTCTTCTCCTCACCGAGAAGTGGCTCTATGCTCTTCCTCAAACTCTCCACAAGCTCATTTTAAAGAGGCTTGATTTAGAATCCTTGACAGTTCCGATTAAGGGACTCCACACCCTTAATATCCAGAAAACCTCGATTCAGTCGCTCGAAAAATTGCCCGAACTTTTTCCCCACCTTTCTTGCCTTCATCTTTCCTACACCCACTTTACTGCTAAAGAAATTCGAAAGGTGATCGACCACTTGCCCTTATCCCATCTTGATATTGTCGATTGCGAAGGGCTGACCGATGAAGAGGCGCACGCCCTATTTGCCCCCCATCCAACCCTCCGTTTTCTTAACCTAACAGACTGCTCTCAGTTGACTGATAAGCTCTTTACTGAAATGGGGGAGACTTCTTTAAAACACCTCCGGTTAAGCTGTCTTCCTTATTTGACCAATCAAGGGCTAGAGGCCCTTCTCAAACTTCCCCTTGATGTTTTGCGGGTGAGCAGATGTCCTAACCTGACAACGGACAGCCGCCCCCTTGTCGAAAAATATGCCGACTCGTTCGTTGACCTTTCAGTCTGTCAGTATGTGATCTCTCCATCAACTTGATCATAAATAAAGGACTGAGGTATAATTACTGTTACTATGAGATACCAATTTTATCGTGAACACAAGTATGTTAGCGCAGCATTGAATGATGTTGAACGGCTAATAGCTAAAGCAGACTTTCATGACTCTGAAGCTATCACGCAAGTAGCAGAAGCCTTCGAAGCATTGGCTAAAATGCTTATAGGCCATGCCCAATATGAAAATGAAAGATTACACACTCTTCTCAAGGAAAAACAATCGGCAGTATATGCTCACGTAGAGAAAGACCATGCTAATCAAGATGTTCAGCTAGAGGAGATAAGAGGTTTAATCGATCAGGTGTTTAAGGCCCGCACTGAAGAAGAGAAAACCCAAAAAGGTTACCAACTCTATCTTACGTTTCGTAAGTTTGTCGCTGATAACTTAGCCCATTTACACGAAGAAGAAACAGAAATACTACCTGAACTTCAAAGACTCTATACAGACGAAGAGCTTCAACAGGTAGAGGCAGAGACCTATCGAGAGATGATGCCTGAACAATTGGTGGATATGATAGGGGTACTTTTCCCCCATATGAATCCCTCGGACCGGCAAGCGATCCTTAAGGATTTCCACGATCTTGAGCCAGAAAAATTTGCGATTGCTTGGAAACAGATCCATTCACTCCTACCAGAAGGAGAACGTCATAAATTGGAAGCTAGTATGTGATGACGGCGGAGAAGACGCCGCTATAGAACTGGTCAGCATTTTTTCCTGCCAAGGTCGTCCAAACACCTCCGATCAGGCCAAAAGACTCATTAAAATTATACTCGATTGCCGGGGCAAAGCTGATTTGTTGCGAAAAAGGGCGTCCCACCTTTGCCTTGGCCCCATTGGGGAAGGTTCCCCGTTTGCCTGAAAAACGGTCGTGAGAATTTAAAAGGTAGGAAATATCAAAGGCAAAGACCCAGTTTTGGGTGATCGTATACTCTCCTGAAAGGATGAAGTTGTAGCTCATTCCCGGATAGATCTTTCCACGAGTGTCACGGGCTCCCCCATAAAAGCTTAGCCCCTGAATGTGGGTAGGGGTGGGATAAAAAATCCATTGGGCGATATAACGGAGACGAAAGTAGTCCTCCTCAGCCATCTTAAAAAGTTTTTGAAAGTTAAAAGAAATCCCCATTTGGTAGGAGCCTTGCCCACTTAAATCGGTCCCCTTTTTCTTGGAGCTAAGCTTGTCATACTGTCCGAAGGGGAGGATAAAGAGGGGGGTAATGCGGAGATTGGGAACCCATGATCCCTCTTTTTCCCTGAGCGCTTGAATCCCCACAAAGATAGGGGTATCGCTCATCCTGACCGAGGAGGCTCCCTGGCTTGTTTGGTAGACAAAGGCAGGGGTTGCTTCGATATCGACAAAGCTCCCCACCCCATAGGTCACGTCGAGCAGAGGTTGAACCGTCCAGAGATCAGGAACATTTCGTCGATTCCAATGTTTATCAAAAACGCCATGAGTGTTGGTGACAAAGAGGTAGGGCTGCCAGGTCACCTGCTTGAGCTCATTGACAAGGCCACTAGGAGCAAGAAGGGGCCCTGTAAACCAAGGGGTAAAGTTTGCCCAAAGGGAAAAGGGTAAAAAAAGAAGATACCGAAGGCGCATAGCACCACTTATAACAAAAAAAACAAAATCTTTCTAGCGAGAAAAAAGAGGAGGCAGTAACATGGGAGAAAACTTGAGTCAAAGATGATGCGCTACCTCCTTCTTTTCTTGGCTGTGACTGTTTTGGGATTTTCCAAAAACAAGGCCGAAGACTTGCGCATTTTCCAGCTCCTCCCCGATGTTTCGCAGCCCCCCTTGGTCAACCCTTGCATTCCCCAAGATTTTACTTTAGGGGTAAAGGAAGATGATCCCTTTTTTACAGGGGGATACTACTGGGGAACAAAAAGCAATACCACAGATTATTTTGCCGATTCGAGCTCCCTAAAAGGGTGTCTGATCCGAGTCCAAATGTCGACGAAGGTGACTCAGCTTGGCTTTGATCGCTTTTCTTGTGATAACAACACCCATGACTTGACTGCTGCCGGCTTTACCGGGGTTAAGATGCACCGAGGGAAGTGGGGGATTTTCCCCTATCGGGAGATTCATGCCAAAGGAGCGAAGGGGCGCCACTATTACCAGATGTGGGTGGGGCTGAACACCGAAAAAGGGACGACTCTCTGCTTCCAGTTTATCTACCCCGAGTATCTCAACGAGCCTACCCAAAACCAGAAAAACATCTGGAGAGATTTTGTCAAAAAAACGACCCTTTTAAGTATGAAAGATCTTCTGATTGCCCGTGGGGTTTTTCCCGATATGGAGAAGGTCTCTTTTTCAGCTTTTAAGCGACGGTGTGACCAAAAATTCTTCATCCAAATGGAGGGAGAGACCGCCCATTTCAAAGTCGTCAGAGTGGCAGAAAGCCCGTTTAAACTCAGCTTGCCCCAGGTAGAGATCCACTCGCTGATCACCTGCGCGGGTCACGAAGCAAGCCCCGAGAAGGTGCAGATCCCCTACGATACCGTTGATCACTTCCCCTTCGAGACGAAGATGCTCTCTCCCACCTCCTTCCAGGAAGGGGAGAATTATCTCCTATTCATCCCTTAGAGTTTTTATTAACCACAGAGAACGCAGAGGATCACAGAGAGAAAATCGTTGGTTTCCCTCTGTGCTCTCTGTGCTCTCTGTGGTAGAAAAAATAACACAGACTTTAAAACCCACATTGAGCAGTTAGGGTGAGGAAAGAAATGCAGTTTTTTGATTTCCAGTAAGTTACAAAAAGCGCATCCATGTCTTAAAGATATGGAGAGCATTTTTTAACGCTCTGGAAATTAAAAGGATGTATTAATTTTCCATCCGAACTGCTCAATGTGGGTTAAAAGGCATAAACACATTTTAACCCTACTTAAATTGCATCGATGTAATTTAAGTAGGGTTAATCATTGTTGGCTAAGCAGGAGCGGGGGTTTCTTCTTCTGCAGTTGCAGGAGGTTCGGCAAGCGCCTCCTCTTTGATCGCAAGTTCTTTGCTTAAGTAGCGGGCCGAATAGCTCCAGTAGAAGGCCATCCCAAGGACGATCGGGATGAGGTAAGGGGTGATGAAAAGGACCGAGCCGGTTCCCATCAGGGTCATCAGTCCAACCTGAAGCCAGGAGGAGCTCGATTTACCCAGACGAGATCCCACCATGTCGATCGCTGCTTTTCCCTTCACCTTTGACTCGGGATCGAGAGGGATGTAAGCCATCTCTTTGGTCGAATCAAAGAAGGAGTACTTGACCACCTTGCTGGTAATACTTTGGAAAGCACCCACGAGGACAAGGAGCATCAAAGGAGTCGTTCCAAAGAAGGTGGCAAGGGGCCCTAGTGAGTCTCTGAAGTAGGAGAGGACAAAAAAAAGGGCACCGGTGGCGCCAATTACGATGGGAGAGATCTGCGCGCTGAAATGCCAGCCAAATCGCCGGAGGAGGCTTCCTCCGAGGAAAAGGACGGTCAGGAGGGCTGCCACACCGATAATGGTGGTCGCTTTCGAAGTGAAGGCGAGGTAGTCGGCTGTGGAGGGATAGAGCATTTTTAAGTGAGCTTTCCAGGTCACCTCAACCATGTTAATCGTAAGGGCACACCCAATGACGAGGACGGCAATGCTTAAGAGATACTTCGATGAGAAGATGTGGTTGATACTTTGGCGGAGGGTGAGCTTGGTCTTGGCGTTGAGGCTTTGTTTGGTCACTGCAGGATCGTAGTACCTCTTATCAGAGAGGACATATTTGTTCATCCACCAGTAGGTAACAAGGATTAAGACTCCAGCCCCTAGGATGTAGGAGATGAGAGTCTGAAGAGTTCCTGCAAAATCTCCCCCTGCAAAGCGCCCAACATAGAAAAGGACGAGAGGGCCCGCTACAATCGTTGCGAGATCGCCCGCAGCGATAAAAAGGGTGTAGGTCCGCTTCGCTTCTTTGACCTGACAGATATGGTTTGCAAATCCCCAGTAGAGAATAAAGATCACCACCTGGGCCCAAAGCTCTGCAGTGACAAAAAAGAGGGAGTGGATCCAGTTTCGATAAACCGAAACCCAGTGGGTATATTTTGTTCCCAAAATCGTTGTAAGGCGGTCGGCTGATGCGTGGGGGCTTAAGAGATCGGCATTGGGATAGAGGAAAAAGCCATAGGTAGCAACAATCAGAAGGAAAAAGGTTACGATTCCGTAAAAGAGGGTGGAGCGTTTGTAGTGGTTGCTCAGTTTCGAGTAGGTAATGGCGCAAAGAAGAGAGAGGGGAAAGACGATCCATCCTTTAAGGACGGGGATCACCTCGGCACCCGAATGTTCGGCCGTGACGATTAAACTATCTTTCATGCAGGTAAGGGTTGCGTAAACAAGAGAGGCAAGGAATTTAAGAAAAAGGAGGGGGACGACCTTCCTATGTTCAAAGCGTTGAACAGGCCAGAGTCTTTTAATCCAAGAATTTTCCGAGGGTGCTTGCATACTTTCCGGTTTTAGCGGTATATTGTACCAAGTGCGCAGGAAAATGCAAGAAAAAACTATTTTTTAATGGAACTTGAAGACCTTTTAGAGGCTGCCGGGGAGGCGACGGAGCCTCCTCCGCCCCCACAGGGGGGAATCCCCAAACAATGGCTTCCCAGATGGATCCGATGGCCCATCAAATGGATCGCTCTCCCCTTTGTCCTGATCGATCTTTTTATGCAAAAAATGGCTAGAAAGGTGATTCGCCCCCCTTTTCAGCGGGAAGGGGGCTGTAAAAGGAGGGGGAATTGCTGCCACTATGTGATGATCCGTTATTCTAAAAATTTAATTGGACGTCTTTTTTTCTTTTGGTACACCCAGTTTCATGGCTTTTATCCCCGGATAAAAAAGCCTCAGATTTATGAAGGTAAAAAAATGTATGTCATGGGATGCCGTTACCTTCAAAAGGATGGGAGCTGCGGCCAGTACCGCCTCCGCCCCCTCATCTGCCGCCAATGGCCTGTCATTGAGCACTTTGGCTATCCTCATATTCTCAAGGGGTGTGGCTTCCGCGCTAACCCTCCTTACCCGGCTGAAACCGACGATGAGCTGAAGGGAGACCCAAGGCTTAAAGTTCTTTGAGAAGGTGGTCACCGACCTGCAGCGTGTTAAGGGGTTGCAGTAAAATCACAAATATGATGAACTCGGGTCTTTATTTTAACCAAGGAGGTGATTCGTGGCTTCTTCAGTAGAACAAAAAAATATCGTAAGGTATGTCGTCATAGATGAGCAGGTAGGCTTCGACGAGTTAAGTGTCGAAGAAGCTGCCGATGTACTAGGAAAAATCTTAATTCCTGCATGTAAAGAACAAGGAATAAACTTATATTCAAAAGGATATTATTTCATTGACTTATCGAAAAAATGTCATTCGCTTAGGCTGTGTGTAGCTGAAATAGAGCTCCTCCAAAGGACCTTTGCTGCAATCGATCTCGTTTTTGATAGATCAGGAAGCTTTAGCACTCGTACCTCTTATGGATTTAAACACGATATGGAAAAGTGTCTTCAAGCTGCAACAGGGGACAAGCACGAATATGTTCCAAATTTAGAGCTAATTATTGTCATGCTGCTAAAGGGGATACCTGCGAAATTTGAAAGTTTTAGAAAGAAAAATTGTTTGTTTAAAGCTAAATTAAAAGTAGGTCAAGAAAAAGAAGAGGGCTTGAAGGCTTTACAGAAGAAGCTAGAGGAGATAAGGAAGCTGAGACTCGAGAAGGAAAGGGCCTTCTATAAGTAAAAATAAAGAATCAGTTCACAGACAGTCTCTTAAGCCCAATCGGTTTAAAGTTCTTTGAGAAGGTGGTCACCCACCCGAAGGGCGTTCGCCATTGCAGTGAGAGAAGGGTTGACCGCGCCGATACTGGGAAAGAAACTCGTGTCGACCACATAGAGATTATCGAGCTCATGCGCTTTACAATTGACATCCAAAACAGAGGTTTTTGGGTCGGTTCCGAAGCGGCAAGTTCCTGACTGGTGAGCCACCCCGGCGATGGGAATGTCGGTTTTAAGGTACGCGTTGTGAGGAATCAGATGGTCGGGATGCATCCCTAGATGGTTGAGAAGAGACTTCAATTTTTCATAGAGCTTTTGTTTAGGCACTTGGTTATTTGGCGTATAGCTAAGCGAAATATTTCCATTTTTATCGAGGGTGACCCGGTTATTTGGATCGGGCAAGTCCTCGGTCGAGAGCCAAAAATCGACCGCATGCTCGGCGATTTCATCGAGCGCTTTTGTCGGTAAAAGGGCCGTTTCGATCGGCTTTTCCCCTTTGAACATGAGCCCTTGCGATTTCCCGAGCATTTGGATATTTCCCATCGGGTATTCGAATCCCTCCATCCCGAAGTAAAAATCGTTCATCGATAAAGTTTTTTGGAACATAGTAGGATTCGGCTCGCGAGAAAGGGCAAGGACCGCTTGGCTATTGTGAAACATATAGTTGCGCCCCACCTGATCAGAGCTGTTGGCTAAGCCTTTAGGATGTTTATCATTTGCAGAGGCGAGAAGCAATTTTGCCGAGTTGGCCGCCCCGCAAGAGACCACCACGATATCTCCTTGAAACGTTTCGGTTTTTCCATCGATTTCAGCAACTACCTCTTTGACACTTTTCCCATCTTCTGTCGTGTTTAACTTTTGAACATGGGCGCCCGTTTTTAGCGTGACATTTCCCCCTTTTAACGCAGGGCGGACCCCGATCATTTCTGCATCCGCCTTTGCTTGGACAAGGCAAGGAAACCCGTCGCAGGTTTTACACCGGACACACTTGCTATTAGCCATATCTTTTTCGTTAAGAAGAATGCCACAAGGGGCGGGAAAAGGGTGGTATCCTGCCTTTTGAAGGTCTTCATATATTTTCTGAATCCGCGGCTCATTCGAAACAGGGGGAAAAGGGTAAGGGGCACTTGCCCTAGGCTCTGTTGGATCGATCCCTCTTTCACCATGGACCTGATAAAGCTCTTCTGCCTGAGTATAATAGGGCTCCAGCTCTTCATAGGTGATTGGCCAAGCAGGGGAGGTCCCATCATGATGCTTAAGCTCCCCAAAATCTTCTTTCCGCAAGCGAAAAAGGGAAGCGCCATAAAGCTTCGTTGCCCCGCCCACAAAATAGTGCACCTGAGGCTGAAAAGTTTTCCCCTTCTCGTCCGACCAGCTGTCAGGAGAGATGTAGCGGTTTTTGACAAATACCTCTTCTGCGCTCCAGTTTTCCGCCTCTCTCTTGAGCCATCCTCCCCGTTCCAACAAGAGAATTTTCTTCCCTGAAGAGGCCAGGTGGCGCGCTAAGGTTCCTCCGCCAGCGCCACTCCCAATGATGATGATATCAAAGTGATCGTCCATACTCTGCACATTAATTCTTGCCAGATTTAATATCCACCTCAAGAATAGGTGACATAAATAAAAGAGTTGGATAAGATGATCCCTTTAACCGAGAGGTAACCATCATGGCATTTAATCAAGAAGAACTTCCTTACGACCTAAAAGCATTAGCTCCTTTTGTTTCTGAGGAGCAGATGCATTATCACTATAACAAGCACCACGCCGCTTACTTTAAAAAGCTCAACGCCCTTGTTGAGGGGAAACCAGAAAGTGAGCAAGATTTAGAGGCGGTTGTCAAAAGCTCTAGCGGAGGGGTTTTTAACAATGCTGCCCAAGCGTGGAACCACACCTTTTTCTGGAACTGCATGTCACCGAGTGGAGGTGGAAAACCTTCGGGAGATCTTTTAGCTGCCATTGAAAAAGACTTTGGAAGTTTAGACGACTTTATGAAGAAATTCTCCGATGCAGCGGCAACCCTTTTTGGCTCGGGATGGGCCTGGCTTGCGAGCGACGGACAGGGAAAGCTCGAGATCATGGCTCTTAGCAATGCCGACACCCCTCTTAAGCATGGGAAAACCCCCATTTTGACCTTGGATGTGTGGGAACATGCCTACTACATCGACTATCGGAATGAGCGTCCCCGGTTCATCGAGCAGTTCCGCGATGTGATCCATTGGGATTTTGTTGACCAATGTTACAAAGGTGCAAAGTGACCCTCCCCGAAAAAGACAAGCTTAAAAAGCTTCTCGATGAACTGGCCCAAAAGCAGAAAGAGGTTTCCCGGTGTCATGACTATTATGGGTCGCTCGAGAAGGAAATTGAGCAAAAGCGGCAAGGACTTGCCAATCCGGAAGATTACGCGGGCCTTGAAAAGGTGATCGCTGCGCTTAACCGCGAATATGTGGAAAAGAGTGACCTCTTAATGGAAGATCTCAATGAAACCCTTATCAAGGGGCATGACCTTTCCCAAAAGATTGGAAAGGAGATCGCCCACAATTTTAAGAAGCTCTGGGACTATATGACGCAGCCCATGCGGGCTGAGGTGGAGGTGGAGCGGGTTTTGCGCGACATCGACTACATCAAGAAAAACCTTTAGAATTTGCCTAAATAGCCAAAATTCCTTACTAAAGAGGTATGTGGATATTTAGACTCCTCCTCTTAGCCTCCCTTCCCCTTTTTGCAGGTTGCAAAGTGACCCACCAAAAGAAGTATCAGGTGCCCGACTCTTTGGAGATGCGGACCTACGAAGATGTTATCCTCGACTGCGGCAAATATGGGGATGCTAACTTTACCATCAGCCTTCCCGAGAAAATTCCTGAAGGGGGACTCCCTTGCATTGTCATTGTGGGAGGACTGCAGACCGGGAGGGAAAGTCTCCAGTTCATCCCTGACCATGGGGAATATGCCCTTGTCTCTTATGAATATTCTGAAACAATCAAAGATCTCCACAGGGCAAAAATATGGCACCTTTTCGCTGCTCGCAATGCAATGCTAGAGGTGTGTCCCGAGCTCATCGGAATTTTCAAATATCTTGAGAAGCAGCCGTGGTGGAATAAAGAGCCTATTAGCCTGATGGGATATAGTTTTGGGACGACCTTCATTCCGGTCACCTATGTGAAGGCCGAGGAGGAGGGGATCAAGCTCGGCCCCGGCGTCATGGCCTATGGAGGAGCCGGGGTCTACTGCCTCTTTAAAGCCAATGCCCCCTTTCCCGACTTTTTAAAGGGAATTACTGCAACCTTTGTGGCTGCAGGACTGAAATCGATGGATCCCATCATCTATGCTCCTCAGATGAAAGGGGAGTTTTTGATCATTAATGGGACAAATGATTCCCAGATTCCGATGGAGTGTGCTGAAAGATTGCAAAACCTTGTTCCCGAGCCCAAGACGATCATGAACCTGGAGACAGGACATATGCACCCCGATAACACAGAGCTTACCCTCCGGCTGATCAAAATTAGCCGCGGCTGGGTCAAAGAGAAGCAGAAGGGTGGTTAGCGGCGTAGTGCGCTTCTAAGATGGGGAGAGCTTGCAAATAGATAATCGAGTCGAGGCTGTCTCTATTTCCCCCAATGATCAGGCAGGTGTGGGATTCTTCTTTCATAAAAATATGCCGGTTAAGAGCTTGAGAAATGGATTCATTGGGATCCATATCGATAAAGGCGGAGACGTCGGTTTCAGAATTGGGATTGTTTAAAATATGGTCGATCCGGTGAGCATGATGGGCAAGCTCTGCCAGGAGGGGAATAAAAAACTTCCCGTGACTGGTTTTAACAATCTTTCTTATTTCATCAACAAGGGTGAGAGCTCCAGGGCCTGAAAAATAACGGTCTCTGGTTGCTTCAAAGAGCACAACATGGCGATCAGCCAGTGCATTAGGGTTTTCTTTACTGACCCTTTGAAAAAAAGCGAGAAGCTCTTCTTCAGGATTCGAATCTAGTTCGTAGAGTTTTACAAGTTGATACAGGGCATGTCGAAGTTTAGGAAAAAGCTGGGAGGCCACTTTCCAAATGGAGGTCAAAGGTCTATTGAGAATGAGGGTTTTTGGAATAATATCACTGTCTTTGGCATCCACATTTTTAAGACCATCTAGGGCAATGGCTCCCAATGAAAAGCACATCATCGAGTCGATAGTAACGTGAGCTTGAAGAGCTCTTAAGACTTCTAACGGAACAGCGCTGAGCTCATCTGTTGTTTTGGGATCCCAACCGGAGATTTTATTTCCTTCTACCCATTGATTGTTATAGTAAGAAAACAAAACCAAACGGAGCTTTTTTCCTACTTCACCTGGCTTTGACTCAATCACCCGAACGGTTGTAACGAGGGAGCGATCTCCTGATTTTAGGGTGATAGGAATATCCCTTACATCATAGTGTTTACTTAAGAAAGGGAGTTTGGAAAATGTGGGATCAAAATCTGTGTTTGTCCCTTTAAGCATGTTGGTGACATTTACGGCATGGGTATTGCAATGCTCAAAAAAGTCTTCAATGGGCTGGATAAAGTTAGGCAAGTAAAAGCGGTCCCTTAGGAGGGTACCCACTGAAGGGAAAAATCTTTGGGCAATTCCATTTGCTTCGGTTTCTCCTGCAACCAAGGGGTTATTGGACTGATAATCGATCCTATCAGGAACTATAACATCTGTTTCTGTGGCAGCTTCAATCATGGGTAGGATTTTAGCCTAGAAGAAGCATTGGTGTCAAGACTTTGTGTGAGAATGGAGGCTTTCTGAGGCCTTTTCAGGAAGATCAAAGCCCATCACCTTATAGAGGGCCAGTTTGGTCCCCATACAGATGACAAACCAGGCGGCGATATAGAGCCACGACCACCCCACATATTCCCAGCCGATCCCAACAAAGTCGCCAGTTCCCATCCCGTAGACCGAGACGAGGGTGCCGACCACTTGGGAGAAGAGGGTGGCAAGGAAAAATTTCCATTCGGGGAGGGGTTTTGCAAAAAGAGCGCCGGTATTCCGCGTCAGGTAGATGGTGAGGTTCCCTCCGCAGAGGATGGCGAGGAAGGCAAGAGTGCGGGTGTGGGCGAGGTCAAAGTGCCACACTTTATGGCCGATCCAGAAAAGGCCAAAGGTGGAGACAACGCCGACGATGGCAAGGCCAATGGCAATGGTGAAGACCTCCCGCATATTCCATGAAACGGGTTTCGGTTCGACCCGCATATGGTCGTAGGCGATCATCATAATCGGAATATCGTTTAAAAGAGCGATGAGGATAATCATGACAGCGGTAAGGGGCTGAAGCTGAAAGAGGACCATCGCTAAGAATAGGAAAAAGAGGAGGCGGCAGGTTTCACTAATCCGGTACATGGCGTAGCTTTTCATCCGGCCAAAAATGCAGCGGGCTTCGTCAATCGCTTTTTTAATCACAAGAAGGCCGGGCTCGGTGAGGATCAGATCAGCAGCAGCGCGGGCCGCATCGGTCGCGTTACTAACGGCAATCCCGATGTCGGCTTGCTTGAGGGCAGGAGCATCGTTCACCCCATCGCCGGTCATCCCAACGATATGCTTTTTCTTCTGGAACGCTTGGACGATTTTAAACTTATGCTCGGGGAAAACCTCGGCAAACCCGTCGGCCGTCTCGATGTTTTCATCCGTGATTTCTTTGGCAGGAACAATATTAGAGCCGAGGTCAAGGCTCGAAGAGATTTCGCGGGCAATCGAGCTGTGGTCACCGGTCACCATCTTGATCGCAATGTCCATCTCGCGGGCCCGATCAACGGTCTCTTTGGTGTCTTCGCGGGGAGGATCGAAGAGAGGAATAAGCCCTAAGAAAGTCCAGCTCTTTCCTTCAGGATCTCCCTGGGCGACACCGAGGGTGCGGAAGCCGCGGGAAGCAAAGGCATCTACCGCCTCATTGACTTTTTTGGTGAAGGCTTCATCGGGCTTGGCAAGCTCAAGAACCATCTGAGGAGCTCCTTTGCTCACCCGAATCTGTTTTCCATCGGGAGTGGTCAAAACCACTTCGGTCCGCTTCCGCACCGGATCAAAGGGGATATACTTTTCTTGTTTGTATTTTTTTGCTTCATCGAGATTTTTGACTTGAGAAAAGATCGCCTTATCGATCGAGTCATCTCCATTGAGATCAGAAGCAAGGACAGCAGCAAAGAGGACCTCATCAACCGTCTTATCGTAAGCCGCAACATCGCCGACGGTGAGCTCATTTTTGGTCAGAGTTCCTGTTTTGTCAGAGCAAAGGATGTCCATTCCAGCAAGCTCCTCAATAGCGATCAATTTCGAAACAATCGCTTTGAGTTTTGCCATCCGGTTAGCGCCGATCGCCATCGTCATGGAGAGGACGGCGGGAAGAGCAACGGGGATGCCAGCAATGACAAGGACCAAAAGGAAAATCGTCAGGTTCCCAAGAGCGATATGCAAGGTATGAGTCACATCAATTTCGTATAGGGAAAGCATGAGAAGAATAGCGGCGATTCCCAAGGTTAAAAAGATCAAGAAGTGGCCGATTTTAAGAACTGCTTGTTGGAAGTGAGATTTTGTCTTGGCGGTGGCAACGAGTTTTGCTGTTTTTCCAAAGAAGGTATTGAGCCCCGTTTCAGCAACAATGCCGGTCATCTCGCCGAGCTTGGCGGTCGTTCCCGAGTAGGCGGTATCCCCCACCTTTTTATCGACAGGAAGGGACTCTCCCGTCAGTGCCGATTGGTCGACAGAAAGATACTCTCCAGAGGCGAGTTTGATGTCAGCGGGGATGATGTTCCCTAGCTTGACAGCGACCACATCGCCCGGAACAAGGAGGCGGGCTTCGATACTTTGCCACGTTCCATCACGCAACACCCGCGCTTTAAGGGCAAGCTTTGACTTGAGCGCTTCGATCGCATTATTGGCTTTAAACTCTTGGAAAAAACCGAGGGCAGCATTGATGAAAAGAAGAGCGAGGATCATGATCAGGTCAGGCCACCGTTCCAGGTAGCCAGAAAGGACCGCCGCAATCTCGATCATCCACGGAATGGGCCCCCAGAAAAAAGTGAAAAGGCGAAGCCAAATACTCGGCTTTTTCAGCTCGAGAATGTTTTCCCCATGCTTTTTTAAAAGCTCTTCGGCTTCCTGAGTAGTGAGTCCTTTTTCTTCGGTCATTTTGCCATCTCCAGATAATATTTTTGGACATAATCGCGCACCATCCGATGGGTGGAATATTGGGGTGTTAAGCGCGCCATACTTGTCTTCACTTTTTTTAGCCAGCCGCGAGGAATTCCTTGGCCATCCTGCTCATAATAGAGGGGAATAATCTCTTGCTCCAAGGTGGTATAAAGGGTCTTTGCATCTTTATCATCATCATCCCCGCCAAGAGCCCATCCCACATCGGGGGAATAGGCTTCGGCCCACCACCCATCAAGCGAGGAGAAGTTAAGTCCTCCATTGACGAGGGTTTTCATTCCACTGGTGCCACTTGCTTCCCACGGACGACAGGGGGTGTTGACCCAAAGGTCCACCCCTTGCACCAAACGTTCGGCGAGGAGAATATCGTAGTCGGAAAGGAAAATGGCATGGGGGCGAATTTCAGGGCGGTTGACAAACTCAATCCACTTTTGAATAAGCGCCCGTCCCTCTTCATCGGCGGGGTGGGCCTTTCCAGCGATGATCAATTGCACCTTTTCACTCGTTAAAAGATCGGTAAGCCGCCTTTCATCTTTTAGGAGAAGATCGACCCGTTTGTAGGTGGCAAAACGGCGGGAAAATCCGATAGTCAGGACTCCAGGCTTTAGGAAATCGCCTGATGAACCGCCCCTTCTGGAAAGTTCTCGCTTAATTCTTTCGCGGGCATAGGTGATTAATCTTTCTTGAGAGGCGGTGCGGAATTTCCAGAGTTTTTCATCGGGAATGGCGGTGATCTCTTTTTCGATGGTTTCCAATGTTCCATGCCACCGGTGTTCTCCACTGCAGCTGCACCAAAGCTTGTCACTTTCAGGAGACTCCCACGAAGGGATATGGACCCCATTGGTGACATAGCCCACTTTGCAATCGAGATCTTTAAAGAGTTTTTGGCTCACCTCTCCGTGGAGTTTGCTCACCCCATTGACATAGGCGCTCCCACGAACCGCCAAGTAAGCCATATTGAAGAGGTCTTCTTTTTTGAGTTGCCCCAGAGCCAAAAACTCGTCCATTGAGATGTAAAGCGGCTTTACATAGTCTTCGAAAGCAAAGCGCATTAGATCGAGAGGAAAGCGGTCAAACCCTGCTGCAACGGGGGTATGGGTGGTAAAGAGGGTTTTGGCTTTTGTCTGTTCAAACCCTTCCTCTTTTGAGCGCTCTAAAATAGCGAAGGCGGCATGTCCTTCGTTGAGGTGGTAGATGTCAGGCTTAAGGCCGAGCGCTTTTAAGAGACGGACACCGCCGATCCCTAGGACTATTTCTTGCTTAAGACGAGTTTGGTGATCTCCTCCATAAAGCTCGCTTGTAATCCCTCGGTCGGTCGGCTCATTGAGAAGGTCATTACTATCGAGGAGGTAAAGGGGAATGTTACCCACAGTGGCTTTGTAAACCCGGAGGTAGACGGTCCTTCCTGGAAACTCAAGAGGAATAGCGAGATCAAGCTTTTCGATGGGGAGTTGCGCCGGTTCATTAAAGGGATAGAGGGCCAGTTGTTTTCCATCAGAGTCGATCTCTTGCCGAAAGTAGCCCTGTTGATACAAAAGGCCAATCCCCACAAGAGGAACGCCAAGATCGCTACACGCTTTCAGATGGTCGCCAGCAAGAAGTCCTAACCCCCCTGAGTAGATAGGGAGGGCTTCACTGAGACCAAACTCCATACTAAAGTAGGCAATCTTCTTTTTTTCCTTGTACCAGTTGGAAGCATCGAACCTCTTTTGTCGCTTTTCCATGTGGGTGGCAAGGAGCTTTTGGAAGGTCTTATCATCGGCAAGTTCTTTTTGCCGCTTTTCCGAAAGAATTTTTAAGATGAGCCATGGGTTGCGGGTTCGCGCCCACAGTTCTTTGTCCACCTTTTCCCAGAGCTCATTAGCAGAAAAGCTCGATGAGCGGCGGAGGTCCAAGGCTAGAGTGTAAAGCTCTTTTAGGACCACTTCCACTCCAATACTTCAGGGATATCTTCTCCATGTTCATAGATGTAGCTTTTGTGCCGCTCGAGGGTTTGCTTACACCCGGCGATAAAGTCCCCAGCTGCTGCTTTCAGCTTCGGAATTCGGTGGAGGGTTTCCATTGCAAGGTGGAAGCGGCTCATATGGTTGCAAACCACCATGTCAAAGGGGGTCGTTGTTGTCCCTTCCTCGATGTAGCCCCGGACGTGGAACCGGTGAGGATTTTCCCGCGCATAGATCAGCTCATGGACTACCCGGGGATGGCCATGGAACGCAAAGATGACCGGCCTGTTCTTGGTAAAAAGCGCCTCAAAGGTCTCGGTGTCGAAACCATGGGGATGGCGCGTGTGGGGCATTAAGGTAAAGAGATCGACCACATTAACCATTCGTATCTTCAGATCGGGAAAGTGCTTTTTAAGAAGGGTAATCGCCGCCAAAATCTCAAGAGTGGGGGTATCACCAGATGAGGCAAGGACCACATCGGGTTCTCCCTCATGACTGGCCCACTCCCAGATCGAAGCTCCTTTTTCCACGTGGATCTTTGCATCTTTTATCGGGAGCCATTGGGGCATCGGCTGCTTTCCTGAGATGATCAAGTTAATGTAATTTTTGCTCTTGAAGCAGTGGTCGCCTACCGCAAGCAACGTATTTGCATCGGGAGGGAGGTAGATCCGCGCCACCGTCGACTTTTTTTGCATCACCGACTCGATAAACCCAGGCCCTTGGTGACTATAGCCATTGTGGTCTTGTCGCCAGGCGTGGGAGGTAAGCAGATAGTTGAGCGAGGGGATGGGTTTACGCCAGGGAAGTTCCAAACAGGCTTTTAGCCATTTCCCATGTTGGTTGAGCATCGAATCGACAATCAGGGCAAAGGCTTCGTAGCAGGGGAAGAGACCGTGTCGACCTGTGAGCAAATATCCTTCAAGCCACCCCTGACACAAATGTTCACTCAAGACCTCCATCACTCTTCCATCGTGGGAAAGGTTATCATCACTTTCTAAAATATCACCCAAATAAGTCCGCCCCGTCACATCAAAGATCGCAGATAACCGATTCGAGTTGGTTTCATCGGGGCAGAAAACGCGGAAATTATCCCCATTTTCTTTCATAATATCGCGACCAAGTTTCCCCAGCTCTCGCGTCGCCTCACCGATCACCCCACCAGGGCTGGGGACATCAACAGCATAATCGGTATAGTCGGGGATCTTGAGCTCTTTTGTCAAAAGGCCCCCATTGGCGTGGGGACTTGCTCCCATTCGAAGCTCTTTTGGAGGGACCATCTCCAAAACCTTATCGACCGGTTTTCCATTTTCGTCGAAAAGCTCTTCCGGCTTGTAGCTTTTGAGCCAATCTTCCAAGATCTGGAGGTGTTCGGCGTTGTCGATCACATCAGAAAGGGGAACTTGGTGGGCACGAAAGGTGCCCTCCACCTGCTTTCCATCGACCACTTTGGGACCGGTCCACCCCTTCGGAGTACGCATCACAATCATTGGCCAATCAACGGCGTGGTCGGTGGGACCCTGTTTGTTTTTTTGGATTTCTCCGTAAGCCCAGTCAAGGGTTTCCCAAAAAACCTTGTGAAGCTTTTTGGGGTCATCTCCCTCGACAAAGCGGGGGGTATAGCCACATCCTTTAAAGAAATGGTCGAGCTTTTCATCAGACATTCGCCCCATCACCGTCGGTCCAGAAATTTTATATCCGTTGAGGTGAAGAATCGGAAGAACAGCCCCATCTTTTTTCGCATTAATGAACTTGTTTGACTGCCAACTTGTAGCCAAAGGTCCCGTTTCTGCCTCTCCATCTCCCACCACACAGACCGCAACCAGATCAGGATTGTCCAAAACAGCCCCATAAGCGTGAACCAAGCTATAACCGAGCTCTCCTCCCTCATGGATCGAGCCAGGAGTGGGGGGGCTCACATGGCTAGGCACTCCACCCGGCCACGAAAAATCTTTCATCAGTTTATCGATTCCTCCCGCATCCATCGGAATGTCGGGATAGACTTCACTCATCACTCCTTCGAGAAAGACATTAGCACGCAGAGCAGGCCCACCATGCCCGGGACCTGTGATGTAAAGCAGCTTTACATTGGTATCTTGGATGAGGCGATTGAGGTGGGCATAAATAAAATTCAGCCCGGGCGAAGTTCCCCAATGACCTAAGAGTCGTTTTTTTATATGCTCCCCCTTAAGCGGTTCTTTAAGAAGGGGATTTTTCTTTAGGTAAATTTGTCCTGCAGAAAGGTAGTTTGCTGCTCGGAAATAAGCATCAAGAACTTCTAATCGTTTTTCATCAACCATAAACAACCTTTTTTTTCCGCTATAGCGGAAAGAAAAGATTAGCGCAATGGATGGGAAATAGAAGGGACAAAAGCGCAGCCGAAAAGATTGATGATTTTAAATGAGGAGGAGGACTCCTTTTTAACAAAATAATACTCACCAGCAAGACATCGGTCATCATGAATATAGGGTTTATGACCAACGGGGATAAGGAGGTACCCACCAATGGCAAGTTGATCAAGAAGGGGTTCGGGGATGTTGTGACACATAAATCCAACGTGAATGATGTCATAGGGGCCCTCTTCAGGACACCCTTTTTCTCCATCACCTACTAAGAAAGAAATGCGGCTTGAAACTTCTTGAGGTAAGAAATGGTTAATGGTTTCTTTTGCACACTCGGCTAGTTCGGGCATGCATTCCATCCCAAAGACTCTAGCTTCAGGGGAAAGGGAGGCAAAAACAGCAGTTAGATAACCTGTTCCACAGCCAACATCTAGAATTTTTTTAGCCTTAGAGAGGTTGGGTTGAGAAATTCCAAGAGCTAGCGCATGAATATGAGGAGAAGAAATACAAGATTTGTGGCCTACATTAATAGCCCCATCAAAGTAGGGAGAGTCTGAGCAAAACCAATTACGATCGATTTGTCTCATCGCATTTTCAATGTTGCTAGAGACAAGATAATGATTCTCTTTTAAGTAAGCGATGAGCTCTTCAAGCGTTTCGGTGGAGTCCTTTTGAAGAAGTTTTATAGAAGAAGTATCCACTGTGAGAAAAGGCCACTCTTCAACAGGAAGCGACACATCAAATATTCTAAATTCTATGGAATCACCATCGACGCGGGTAACAGATGCCGGGTAGTAACCTTCTTTGTAGGGAACAGCGCGCCAAATCCCAGGAGAAAGGGGACTTGCTTTCCACTTTTCAAGCGCCGTAAGAGGTGAAATAAGCAATACGATAAGGATAAGGAAAACTTTCATAGGCAACACACTAGCACGAATAGAAAAAAGTCGCCACTATTTTTTTTGTTTGTTATAGGGAAAGTATGGCAAAAAAATTAAATACCTATGCCAAACGGCGCAATGTCAAACGATCAAAAGAGCCGGCTCCCAGGGTGGCAAGTTCAAAGGGCAACCCCTCTTTCGTGGTGCAGCAGCACGCCGCTCGCTCGATGCATTACGACTTTCGCCTCGAAATCGATGGAGTGATGAAGTCGTGGGCCATTCCCAAAGGGCCTTCCCTTAATCCTGCACACAAACGACTTGCCGTGCTGACCGACGACCACCCCCTTTCCTACAAAAACTTCGAAGGGCATATCCCTGAAGGGGAATATGGCGCCGGAGCCGTCATTGTCTGGGACCGAGGAAAGTACAAAAACCTCAAGGACTACTCCCTTAAAACCGCCTTTCGTAAAGGACATATCGAGATATTTCTCCGCGGTAAAAAGCTTAAAGGGGGCTTTGCCCTCGTCCGTTTTCGGGAGAAAAACTGGCTCCTCGTCAAGATGAAAGATGACTACGCCGATAAACGGAAAAACATCATCAAATCAGAGCCCCATTCGGTCAAATCTGGGAAGACGATCCGTGAAATATAAACCTCCCATGCTCGCCACCCTCACCAAGAAATACTTTTCCGATCCGAAGTGGATTTTTGAAAAGAAGTTCGATGGGGTCCGCACCATTGTCGTCAAGAAGGGAAAGAAAGTGACCCTTTACTCACGGAACCGAAAGCGGCTCAACGTCAGTTTTCCCGAGCTTGAAGCGGCTTTCGAAAAACAGCGAGGGGACTTTGTTGTGGATGGGGAGATCATTGCCAGCTCTTTTTCCAAACTTCAAGAGCGGATGCACATCAAAGACCCCAAGAAAGTCAAGCGGTCGATCAAGGTAGCGATCTATCTTTTTGATATTCTCTACCTCGGCGAAAAAAATGTGACCAAGCTCTCCCTTCTTGAGCGGAAAAAGCTCCTAAAGAAAACCCTCTCCTTTCAAGGAGGAATCCGCTACACGACCCACCGCGTTTCCCACGGGGAGCGTTATCTTAAAGAGGCGTGCAAGAAAAACTGGGAAGGGCTCATCGCCAAAAAAGCAGAAGGCAAATATGTAAGCAAACGGTCACGCGACTGGCTCAAATTTAAGTGCACTAAAGAAGAGACCTTTGTCATTTGCGGCTACACCCAGCCCCAAGGATCTCGGATCGGCTTTGGCGCCCTCCTTATCGCCTATCCCGGAACAGGAAAGCTCCGCTACGCTGGCAAAGTAGGGACCGGCTATGACGTCCCCCTTCTTAAAAAGCTTTCTGCCCGTCTCGAAAGGCTTGCCCGCGCCACCTCTCCTCTCAAAGACCCTAAGGTTTCTTCCCGAGGAGTGACCTGGGTCCAACCCAAAATCAAGGTAAAGATTGGCTTTACGGAAAAGACGAGCGGAGGTCTGCTCCGCCACCCGAGGTTCCATGGAATTTACAAATGAAGACAAAATTCTTTTTCCCAAAGATAAGATCACCAAAGGAGATCTCATCTCCTACTACGGGACTGTTGCCTCCCGGATGATCCCCCACATCAAGGACCGCCCCATTAGCATGAAACGGTACCCCGACGGGATTAAAAAAGGGGGCTTTGTGCAGAAGCAGGTTTCTGATTACTTTCCCGACTGGATCAAAGCCAAGGCGGTGAAGCGAAAAGACCAATCCTCCATCAAAATGGTCATCTGCAATGACAAAAAAAGTCTCCTCTATCTGGCAAACCAAGCCTGCATTACCCCTCACATCTGGCAAAGCCAACTCCCCAACCTCAAAAACCCGACCCGGATGGTCTTTGATCTCGATCCCCCTGGAGCAAACTTTTCCCTTGTCATCGGTGTGGCCAAGCATCTGCGGGAAGTTCTTTCCCATGATTTTAAGCTCAAATCCTATGTGATGACAACGGGCTCCAAGGGGCTCCATGTGGTGGTACCTCTGAAGCCCACCCACACCTTTGAAGAGGTGCGCGCTTTTGCAAAAGAGGTGGGGCAGATCCTTGTGGATGAGGAGCCAGCCAACTGCACTCTTAACCCCCGGAAATCGGGACGGCAGAAAAAGCTATTTATCGATTATTTACGGAATGGATATGCCCAGACAGCGGTAGCCCCTTATGCGGTGCGGGCCCTCGACGGAGCCCCTGTAGCAATGCCCCTTTCTTGGAACGAGCTGACAGCCCGCCTCTCTCCCCAGAGCTTCACCCTCAAGACGATTAAAAGGCGCCTTGCCAAAGCCGATCCCTGGAAAGGGATGCGGGGGCAGTCAATTTAGCCGTTGACATGAGTTCATTGGGTTTGCTATATTTCGCCCCAAAAACTACGGAGTGTGGGAATGAGTCCCTCGATTGCCCATTATTTGTTTTGTGGTTTGCAGCTTCCTCTTGCATGCCTTCCGCATGTTAGTTCTCGTTTCACAAAGGCTGCTTATATAGCGCTGTGCGTCATCACAGGCTTGGAAATAGGGGACAGCGTCTTGAGAAAATTTCGTATTGAACCAGAGAATCGATTCTACCAAGAGAGAGAAGATGCTCAGTTAGATCTAGAACAAATTATTCTTCCAATGATGCATGCTTCATGCGTGAGCGCCGTATATTTTTTCTTTTTCTACCGAAGAACTGAATCCTCCATGGTTAATACATTAAAAGACGTTGTTTCTAAAGCGGATCTTAGTAATATTAAGATTACAATGGCCCCACCTATTTCTTATAAAATTATGATGTGGTTTTTAACCAATAAGATCATTTTCGATGCTCTGCGTGCTTCGGAAGAATTCGATGCTCCGCGTGCTTCGGAAGAAAAGAATCCCCTCCGTTACCTGATAGCAGCGGGCTTTCGAGGACTTTCCCTCTATTCTCTTTCAAGACTGGAATGGTTGACATTTGAAAGAAAAATTCTAAATCCCTTAAAGGGGAAACCTTTTAGTATCGGTTCGTCTGTAAAAGAAGCCTTTCGGGGTGGTCTTAAGTCAGTCACACTTCGATTGCAGTTCATCGCTCCTGCTGGTAGTCCCCTCATTGCGGATACTAAAGGGCTTAAGGCGATTTATGACTACACCTCCGCGTTTTTTGAAAATAGTCATTGGAACTGCTACTTACGGATAGTTGGAAAGGAAGAGAACCTAAATTTAAGTGCAAAAATCTTTGATAGATCAATAACCCTTGCAAAGAAGAATTTTTCTAGCCACCTTTATTCGTGGAGCGGGTTAGCCTATGCGGAACTTTACTTTAACAGGACTCCATTTTATCGATTTGGTGCTTCCCTTTGGAAAGGGCATGGAGCAGTCCAACTTTCTTTTAAATAGGGATGCAGGGGCAGTTAATTTAGGCCTTAGTGTCTCGGGAGAGCTGAAGATATTTTGAACCTTGATCGTACTCTGGCTCCGCCGTCACATATTCTTTTAGATGGATGTAAAAAGAAGGGGCAGGATCTTTGTCATCGACAACCTCTAGACGATCACCCTTTTTTTTCCAGATGATTATTGTATCACTTCTAAGAGAAGAGGCTGAGAGGGGACCACCGCCACCATGTCTAAGGACCCGATATCCTTCGACACGAAGATAATCTTGAGGGTCGATAGAAAGGGTGGTTTTTTCAAGGTGTTGGACGCTGTGTTTTGCTCCCGACTTTGCGATGAGGATGTTTTTATCACTTTCAGCGTCAACATGCTGTCTAGCTTTGTCTGCAATTTCCTGAGCAAAGGCCTTTAGCTCTTTTTTTCCGCTGGTAAGCCTAGGAAATTTTCCCTTACTTTCGGTGCATAGAGGAAACTCAATAAGGTTAACAAAATCAATAGGAGTTTCCTTATCTTTGTAAACGAGTTTCAAATCGATCGCACCTGCAGGATCAAATTTACTTTCGTCAACTAGTGCCACTTTATAAGGCTCGTCTTTAAGGAGCCTATTGGCTTCTTTAAGAGCCTCCCTGAAAAACTCTTTCCCTTCACCGTCCTTCACAAGAAGCTCTCTTGCGTCGCCTTCTGATATGAGACCTACTGACATCATCATCTCCTTGGTTTAGCCCAACTTTATTCTAAAATTGGAAAAAACGCAAAGAATCAGCCTAAAAGCAAGAACTTCGTGAGAAGGGGACTGAGGTTAAATGAGATAACCCCGCTTTTCCCCTTGTTGAGAAGGAGTAATTTAACTAACTCAAAGGTCATCAGTGGTTTAACTGGAAATTCTCTCATTTTGGTGTTCCCCATTTGTTCGGCACCTATCATTATACCAAATTTTTGCTTTAATTTCCAGAGAAAGAGGATCCTTTGCACCCCCACCCGTCTAAGCCTTTTCTCAAAAAATATCTTGTTTTGGTGAAATCTACGATTTTCTATTGCTGATTTCACAAAAACATGGTAGTTTTTGTGAAAAACAAAGGCAAATCAAAATGCGTCATAGCTCTAAAGCAGCAATAAAAAATAGAATCACTGAGCACGGCCCTGGTTGGTGCTTTACCCCATTTCATTCATAGCTATACCAAAGAGGCTTTAAGAGAAAAAATCCATGAACCGGAAACAAAGATTCGTGTACTGAATGTCGAGAGAACATTTTGGGAGAAAGCGACTATTCTCCACCAATATGTTCATTTACCTGCAACTAAAAGAATTCCTCCACGCATTTCCAGACACTTTTACGATTTTTTCCGATTACTCAATTCTCCGACAAGAAAAAAAGCCCTTGAAGAATCAATCTTACTTGAAAGAGTCGCCAATCATAAAAGCATTTATTTTGCATCAGGCTGGGCAAACTATGGTACTGCCAAGAAAGGCACTTTAAAACTTATTCCGCCACCTCATATTTTAAAGGAACTTCAAAAAGATTACGGGCAGATGGAGTCCATGATTTTCAGGGAGATTCCATCATGGGAATTAATTCTAAAAACGATCGGGCAATTTGAAGAAGAGTTTAATTGCAGAAAATCTCAGTAACTACTAATAAAATTAGTAGTTTAGGAGAATATCTGCAACTAAGAGAGATATTTTCTCTAGAGAAAAGTCCTCGGGGATCTGGAGCATCTGACGAATCTCTATGGCAGCAGCTCCCTCGACCTTTGAGAGAAGGGAGAGGCAACTTTCTCTCTGGTAGGAGAGGGAAGAGCTTGTAAGAACATCGCCAAGAGCCTCAATAGAGGGAGAGAAAGGGAAGAGATCTGAAGAAGAATCTGGGCGGGGAGACATCATAATGTACACCTTTTTCCAACAGTTAGCCGGTCTAAGATTTAAGAACAAGTGGCATTCTTATCGGGAACTAGCGTCTAGTTAACCAAATTCATTAAAGTATTTCGCTTAAATTTTTCGAGAGCGGCAAAGTGCGGAGCGCGAATACAACCTTTTAAGTTGTTGAGCGCGAGCATGAAGCTGGTCCGGAAAAGGTGAGTAAATACTGAAGCGAATTTGGTTAATTAGACACTAGCATAGTTTTTTCGTGACTACTCCCTCGCCTAAAGGCGAGGGCTTCTAGGGATTGCTCCCAGGCCATCTAGTCCGAGGGCCAAAATATTTTGTGCTGCGTTGAGGTCCCTTGAGGCTTTATATCCACATTTTCTGCAGTTGTGCTTTCTATC
>JAJFMJ010000032.1 GCA_021772275.1 Chlamydiota bacterium
AGATAGAAAGCACAACTGCAGAAAATGTGGATATAAAGCCTCAAGGGACCTCAACGCAGCACAAAATATTTTGGCCCTCGGACTAGATGGCCTGGGAGCAATCCCTAGAAGCCCTCGCCTTTAGGCGAGGGAGTAGTCACAAAGTAGGCTCACTTGTGGGCGAGCTAAAAGCGATAGAATCGCTACTTTTTCCTTGATGGCAATCAGTATAGCTGAGAGAATAAATGGGTATGAGTAAAAGTAGCCCTTCCGAACTAGTTTCCAACCGGCGTGCCCGTCATGATTATGAGATTCTTGAGACCTATGAGGCAGGTGTTGCCCTCGTGGGGACCGAGATCAAATCGCTCAGGAATCATGGGGGGTCCCTTCAGGACGCCTTCGTTTTCATCCAAAAAGGAGAGGCATGGCTCAAAAACTGCTCGATTGCTCCCTATTCCTTTGGGAATGTTTTTAACCATGAAGAGCGGCGGGACCGCAAACTCCTTCTCCACAAAAAAGAGATCGAAAAGCTTAAGCGCTCGATCGATCAAAAAGGGCTGACAATTATCCCCCTCGCGATCTACTTAAGCAAGGGGAAGGCGAAGGTGAAGATCGGTGTGGCGCGGGGAAAAAAGCAACATGACAAACGCTCTGCGATTAAAGAGCGGGAACAAAAAAGATCGATCGACAGAGAGTTAAAGGGTTGACTCCTCAAAACAAGTCGATTAATCTAGTAAAAAAACTCAATGAGGTCTTATGAAAGTTACTCTCTCCCGCTTAGAACTTGTCAACGCTATTGGAAAAATCCAGAGCATCGTATCGAGTAAACCCACCATCCCGATCTTGGCAAATATCTTGATCGAAGCGCATCAAGAAACGCTCACCATCAGTGCGACCGATCTCACTGTCAGCATGCAAGTGCAAATGGGAGCTTCTGTTGAAGAAGAGGGAGGGATTACCCTGCCTGCCCGCCGCTTTTTCCAGCTGGTCCGGGAACTGACAACAGGAGAGATTGTCCTTCATACCAATACTGAGGAAATTGCCTTTATTGAAGCGGGCACCTCTCAGTTCCGTCTCAACGGGATTAACCAGGGAGAATTTCCCTCTCTTCCTGACTTAACCCAAGCAGAAAACTTTTCGATTGGTGCCGAAGACCTTAAGAGGCTCCTTTCCAAGTCGGTTTTTGCTGCAGCAAGAGAAGATAGCCGCCATGTCCTTAATGGAGTTCTGATGCAGATCGAAAATGGGACGGCCACTTTTATCGGAACCGATGGAAAGCGGCTCGCTAAGGTAGAGTCGGCTGTGGAGATTAGCGCCGATCATAAAGGGAGCTACCTGATCCCCCTCAAAGCTGTTGAGGAGATCGTCAAGTCGGTCGATACCGAAGAGGGAGTAAAGGTCAGTTTG
The DNA here is from genome assembly GCA_021772275.1 of Chlamydiota bacterium. Lineage (GTDB taxonomy): Bacteria > Chlamydiota > Chlamydiia > Chlamydiales > Simkaniaceae > Neptunichlamydia. The sequence continues at coordinate 1,387 of JAJFMJ010000032.1, forward strand.
ATGGCCGATAAAATCGCCGTTGAGCATGAAGGGGCCGTTTTGATTACAAAGCTTCTTTCGGGAGACTTCCCCGATGTGGAGCGGGTCATCCCTGCAGAAAGCGTCTTTACCCTAACCCTGCACCGAGAAGAGTTGATGGCCCTTTTAAAGCAGGTCGCTCTCTTTACAACCGATAAAAGCCACTCGGTCCAGTTCGCCCTTTCTCCAGGAGAGTTGACCCTAACCGCTAACTCGAGCGAAATCGGCGATGGAAAGGTCTCGATGCCCGTTGACTATTCGGGAGAAAGTTTTGAGATTGCCTTCAATCCCTTTTTCTTCCATGACATTTTGCGCCACTCGAAAGATGAGACGGTGAGCTTTGGGATGACCAACCCTTTTAGCCCCGGACTAATTACCGACTCGACAACAGCCCTTTTTGTCATCATGCCGATGCGCCTTGCCGCAACCGTGTGATGAACGTTAAAGACCTTATCTTACGCAATTTTCGGAGCTTCAAAGAGACCCATATTTCCTTCTCCGAAGGGGTAAACCTCATCCAGGGTGAAAATGGAGCGGGAAAAACGACTCTTTTAGAGGCTCTTTATCTCCTAAGCACCGGCCGCTCTTTTTTAACCTCCCATTTAACCGATTTAATTCGTAAAGGGGCTTCCCATTTCTATGTGGAGGTCCGTTTTGTCCGCGATGGTGTCGAGCAGTCCTTAAGCATCGGCTATGATGGAAAAAGTCGGCGAATCCACTACAACAATACCCATTTCCAAAACTTTTCCCATGTTCTAGGAATCCTCCCCTCGGTTCTCTATTCCCCTAAAGATAGTGCGCTGATCAGTGGCTCTCCGCAAGAGCGGCGTCGCTTCCTCAACATCCAGCTTGCCCAAACCGATCCCCTTTACGTTCACCACCTCATGCGCTACCACAAGGCAATGAAGCATCGGAATGCCCTTCTGAAAGTAAAGTCGGAAGCGGCCATTGAAACCTGGGAACAGATGATGGCCGAGTCGGCTCGCTACCTGATGGTTAAAAGGGACTCTCTTGCCCTTGCTCTCCGCCCCCGCCTTAAGGGGCATCTCGAAGCACTAGCTCCCGACCCCTTTGATCTCCGCTATGAACCCTCGATTTCGCTAAAGAAGAAAGATCTAATCGAAGCCCTTTATGAAAAGCAGCGCCCCAAAGAACTAATCGTGGGAACAACGCTCACCGGCCCCCATCGAGACGACCTTCACATCACTTATGGGGGGCAAGAAGCGAAGACTTTTGCGAGCGAAGGGCAAAAGCGGACCTGCATTGCTGCTCTAAAAATGGCTGAGTGGGACGAGCTTGCCGAACAGACAAATAGCAAGCCACTTCTAAGTATTGATGACTTTGGTGTTCATCTCGACCCGAACCGAACAGCGCTCCTCCAAGAGAAGCTCGTCGCTTTTGGTCAGGTCATCCTTACCTCGCCCCAAAAGGATCACTCTATGAGTGTAATGACCCCTGAACCGGTGGTGCTCACAGCTGTTGGCGGAGAAATAAGGATGGGTTGACTGCCCGCACCATTTCCTAAAGAGACACCATCCACAGTAATATCACCGTCGACACTTGTCACACTTGCCAAAACGCCTTCTACAGCAACGCCGACACAGTCGGTGGTGCCAGGGCCACTTGTCCCTTTAAGGAGGATCGTGGCCGCGCCTGCTCCCGTTCCCGTTGATTGGGTAATTCCTCCTTCGATCCGCACTCCTTGGTTCAAAGCTCCTGTTCCAGCCGATTTTCCCTCAATGGAGATGTTTCCACTTACTGAAGAAATGAGTAGCCCTACATCTTTGATTAAGACCCCTATATTAGAGTCTTGACCCGCAAGATTGTCTCCATGAATAGAGATGGGAGCTGTCCCAGTCGAAGTGATTTGGGTGGTTCCCTCGAGGAGGACTCCATGGTCAGTATCGCCAGATCCTTGAGCTAACCCGTCGACATAAATGGAGCCTGTAGCAGAGGTAAGCGTCCCACTTGAGAGAAGCGTTCCGTAGTTACTATCTGTTCCCGTTGCTGAGGTTCCAAGAAGAGAGACGACTCCTCCTCCTGTTGAGGAGCAACTTGCTCCTAGCTCCAAGTGGATGCCATGATTCAGCGTTCCCGTTCCTCCTCCAAATCCATGAAGGGTGATGTCTCCGTTTACGGTATTTACCTGAGCGCCAATCCCGGTAAGGACGATGCCAGTATTTCCACTAATACCAGCCCCTCCCGTCCCTTCTAAGATAATGGCTCCTTTATCTAAACTTTCAATGAGTCCAGAAGAATGAATTGCTACATTGGAAGCTCCTGAGCTATTACCCCCCCCTCTACCAGATAAATAGAGAACACCACTTTCTGTTTGGATAGAGCTGGTAGAACTTCCAATTGAAATTCCTACATTGTTATTCACTCCATTCCCCCCCGTTCCGTTCAATAAGATTCCCCCTCTTCCCGATGTGGTGATGGTCGAGTTTCCTGAAATTGAGATTCCTGAGACGTTATCGCTTCCATCTTGCCTTCCAATCCCTGTTACGACGATGGTTCCTGCTCCAGCGTCTAGGGTGCCATCACTAATCTGGACTTCTCCCACTTGTGTTCCACCATAAGTGCCTATTCCCACCCAGATGTCTCCTCCTTGTGTGTCAACGGCCCCCCCATTGCTCATCGAAAAGATCGCCACTCCACTATCGCGGTTCGCAGCTTCTGCTCCTTCATCATTGATCTTTGCTGAAAAGTCTCCGTTAGTCATTGTAAGCGTTCCCGTGAAGTTAATAGAACGCCCTGCCTCCAGCTCTAGTCTTCTTCCTGAAACAGCGTTGTTAACGGTGTCTGCAAAGGTGATATCGGTATTGGCCTGGATGGTCACATCGGCGCCATCTAGGGCACTTTCCAAAGTTGCACCACTAATATTTGCTGTCCCTGAAGGGTCAGAGGAAAAGGTCTGCCCCGTTGCGGGGTCGGTTCCCGATGAAGAGATGGTGACAAACTTGGGATCAAAAATGACCTTTCCAGCCATTCCTTTTGGCGCTTTTGCATCGATAAATCCAGAAGTCCCTTCAACCCAAAAGTGTTCTCCTTCTGTTGAGATGTGCGCTTCTCCTCCGTTCCCACCATCTGGTCCCCCCCGCACTTCAACCCTTCCACGGAAGTCGGTTGCTTCTTTTGAGTGAATGATCACAGTTCCCCCATTTTCTTCTCCTATCCCACTAGCAAGAAAATGTCCCTTGGCGCCTACCTGAAGAGTTTTTCCCTTTGCAGAGATGGTTCCTCCCTCAGCGCAAAGAGAACCATCAACCTCACATCCTCCCTTCTTGGCGACCAAATAGATCCGCCCCTTTTCCTCTTTTGTCGCATAGGCGGTAATCGTCCCTTCATGGCGGATTGCCCTTTCATAGGGGCTTTTTGTCTTAAACTCGACAGCTAAAGCGTGGATTTCTCCCGAATTTTTAATCCCTTCCTCCTCTTCTAAACGGACATAGATCTTTTGTCCTCCATCGGGGAGCATCACCTCTGTTTTAAGGGTGACAGTTCCTTCAGGGGCCTCTAAAGTTCCTTGGTTGTCGATCGAGCGAGCAATCAAAACGATATCTCCTCGAGAAGATGAAACTTTTCCTAGGTTGACGATTTTTCCCGGCCCTAACGTTTCACAAGGGTGTTCTTTCCAATTGGAAAGCTCGGCCGTTGAGGCGATGAACCCTGCCGTCACTACCTCTGCAGAGCTTCCTATGTAAACCCCTTGAGGATTAACGAGAAATAAGGGGCAATTGGCCTCTAACTTCCCTAAGATCTGACTTGCCGATCCTCCCGTTACCCGATTCAAAACGGCGCATCGAGACTGGGCTTGTTTAAAAGAGACCATTTCAGATTGAGCAATGTCAAACTGGTCCCAATTAATGACCGTACTACCATTCGCATCGATGTTAAGAGCCTTTTGAGCTCCTTGTATTTTAGCGCTTCCCTTTATAACCTCTCCCCCCTTGGGAAGAGCGTGGAGTAGAGAGGAAGAAAGAATTAGGGCGAGAAGAAATTTCATGATCAGACTCCTTGTAGAAACACAAGTCTAACTCAAGAAATTATTTTAAATCAACCTTCTTTTCTTTTAGGAAAAAGAGGAGGAGAAAGGCGAGGGCCAGGGTCACCGGAAAGCTAACCATCGCGAAGTGGTAGTCAGCAATGCTGTAGAAGGGAATGCCCCCTTTCATCGTCCCATCCCAGCTGATATCGAGGAGGATTCCGAAGAGGGGCTGCATCAAAGAGGTCCCTGTTGCAACACAAAAGTTGGTCAGGGCGATGCTGGTCCCTTTCGCTTCGATCGGATTAATCTCGATCCCAAGGGAAAAGTTAAGGAGTTGCGCTGCTTGGAAAAAGCCAACCAGAAAAAGGAGAACAAAGATAAGGGTGATCGGAAGGTGGGGAACATAGATGACGGGCAAAAGAGAACAAGAACAGAGGAGGATGCTCCCATAAAGGAAGGGTTTTCTTTTAGTGAAGTGATCGGAGATATAACCGATGATCGGCCCTCCCACGATCCATCCAACAAAAATCATCGAAACGGCAAAAGAAGCGACATTCCGGTCGATCCCATACCCTTCTGTCAAAAAAGGGATCCCCCATAAAGAGGCAAAAGCAGCGGTCGTCATGTAAAAAAGAAGGGCAATCGCCGCGTTAAGCCAAGTGCGGGGATTCGAAGAGACCCGTTTTAAATTATGTATAAGGGTGAAAGAGGCTTCTTTTACCTCCACTTTTTCTGGGTTAGGAGCCCTTTTCATAAAGAGGAAAAAGATCAAAGCTAAGACGATTCCAGTGACTCCAAAGATCATCACAGTAAAACGCCAGCCGATCTCTTCCACAACAAAGCTCAAAGGGCCTTGCGCTCCAAAAGCGCCAAGCATTCCAAGCGAGTTCCCTAGCCCGACAAGGAGAGCCAGTTTTCTTTGAGGAAACCAGTGAGAGCAGACATAGATCATCCCCACAAAGGCAAACGAAGAGCCCACCCCCATGAGGAAACGGCCAAAATCTGCCGGAATAATATTATGAGCCATCGCAAAGAAAAAAGAGCCCACCCCACAAAAGAGGGAGGCAAAGGTCAAAAGGTTCCGCGCTCCAAACCGATCCATCAAAAGGCCTACCGGGATTTGCATCGGAGCATAAGCATAAAAGAAAAAGGCGCTTAAAGTCCCGAATTCGGCCGCCGTCGCGTCAAAAGCTCCCATCAGCTCTTTTACCATGACGGTGGGGTAGACGCGGACAAAAAACTCGTAGAAAAGAAAAAGGACGGCAAAGGACCAAGCCCACCAAGCAAGCGCACGTTTTTTCATCAGATGTCCTTTAACGCATCGATGTAAACAGCGCCAAGAGGAAACTCTTTTTCATACTCTTCTTCTTGGCTCTTTTTGGAAAATTGTCCAATGATTTTGTTTGCTAAAACCTTGCCGAGCTGAACCCCTTCCTGGTCGAAAGAGTTAATCCCCCAGATAAATCCTTGGAAGGCCACCTTATGCTCGTAATAGGCAAGGAGGCTCCCAATGGTATGGGGGTCACATTTTGCTGCCAAGATGAGATGATTGGGGCGATTGCCGGGGAAATTTTTGTTGGGGTTGTCACTTTTTTGCCCCATTGCCAAGGCAATCGACTGCGCAAAAAGATTTGAAAGGAGCTTTTCTTGCGAGGAGGTCTCTTTAAAGGTGTTGTCCTCTCCATATTGGCTATTTGCAAAGCCGATAAACTCAACAGGGACGGTAATCGTCCCTTGATGGATGAGCTGATAGAAAGAGTGTTGTCCATTGGTTCCGGGCTCTCCCCAAATAATTGGGCCGGTCCAAAAATCGACCGTATGCCCCTCCTTGTCGATCCGTTTTCCGTTTGACTCCATGTCACACTGCTGGAGGTGAGCGGGGAAGCGGGACATCGCCTGGGAGTAAGGGATAAAGGCTACCGTTGGATAGTTGAGGAAATTGTGGTTCCAAATTCCCAAAAGGGCGCCCAATAGCGGGAGATTTTTTTCAGGGTTGGGGTCCAAAGCGACCTTGTCCATGCAGCTAGCGCCCCGCAAAAACTCAAGGAGCTTGTCCATCCCGAGAGCAAAGGCGAGCATGACACATCCCACCATCGAGGTGACCGAGTAGCGCCCTCCCACATAGTCCCAGATATAAAACGATTTCCGATATTTCCCGGGATCGTCCATCGGACTCCCCTTCCCCGTGACCGCTAAGAAGTGGTTTTCGGGAGAAAGTCCCTCTTCAGTGAATTTTTTCCGGATGAGTGCTTCATTGGTAAGGGTTTCCAAAGTCGTTCCCGATTTAGAAACGATGACTACAAGGGTTTTGCTAAGATTTATCTTCCGCAAAACTTGAGCCGCGTCGTCAGGGTCGACGTTCGAGATGAAGTGGACCTGCCGTCCCTCCTTCCGAAAAGCTTCCAGGGCTAGGTAAATCGCTTTAGGGCCCAGCTCCGATCCCCCGATCCCCACCTGAATCAAGTCGGTGTACTCTCCCTTTTCAATCTCGTCTAGAAAGGCTTTGAGTTTTTCCATCTCGGCGTAGGCCAAAGTAGCTGCTTTTTTGGCCTCATCCTCTTCGGCTTGACTGTCGAAAAAATCGCGCATCGCCGTATGGAGAACCTGCCGGTTTTCACTCTCAAACCCCTCGATCTTGTTGATCACTTCCCCGTGTTGCATTGCAGTCATTTTTTCTAAGGCTTTCGCCTCCTCAGCCAACCCAAAAAGGGCCTTAAGGACTTTTTCGTCGACCCTTTCCGTTCCATAAAGCAGCTTTAGGTCGAGATTTTTGGCAACCATCTCCTTCAAACGTTTCGGGGAAAGGGCCCCCTCTTTCGAGAGGTCGATAGGGGTATGGGCCAACTCTCGTAAAGCTTCTACCGCAGGAAATTCATTAAACTTTGTCATGACTTATCCAATATACTAAACCGGTTATACTATGCAAGAACCGCACTATGATTTGAAAGAGCTTGGTCGATAAACCCTTCCTTGTGCATCGGAAGAATTTTCGCTTCCATACTCCCCTCTTTGACAAATAAAACACCATTTCTTTTTTCGGTAACAGGTTCCTCTTTCTTATGGAAATCGATATAAGGAGCATTGGTTTCGGTCACCCCGTCCGTAACCGAAACAAACCCCTTTTCCACTAAAAATGAAAATTCAGGAGAGTTTTGCTCTATATTTCCCATGAAGACCACTTTCTTCCCCTCTCGACTACACATTTCCTGAAGGCTTTCGAGGGAAGGACTTTCCGCGCAGAGGTAAAGGGTATCGGGCGTTTCAAACATAAAGTAGCCCCCCTTCTGATGGTTAAACGGAATATATTCGGGGGTCCGGACAAGCTTTCCACGAAAAGCAACAAAAAGGCCGGCATCAAAATCGAAACACTTAGGTCCCATTGCAGAAAAAATGAAGTGGTAGCGGTCTTTTAACTGGCTCGCCAGTTTTCCTGCACAAGTGGTATGAACTCCTGGGAGGAAAACAATATCGGGGTCATTGTCTCGAACCGTTGCGACGAGTCGACCCAACCTCTCTCCACTGGAGACAAGGCCCACGTTGCGGCTTGGGAGGAAGCCAGGTCCCATCTGAGGGTTGAGGGTAAAGAGTTTTTGCCCTGTAACTTCCTCTTTAAAAGAGCCAATTGTTGTCCGATAAGAGCGGGTAAAAAGGGTGAGAAAAGCGCTAACCGAAGTAAAGGCAAGAGGTACCATGGCAAAGGGAGGAGCCCAAACCAAACAAAAGAGGCGGCGAAACACTTCCTGCACCTTGGAAGTCGTCTGTCCATAACGAGCAGAGTGTAGGGGAAGACAGATGGAATAAAGAGCTCCTGCCAGAGACCATCCCCGTTGCATAATAAAAGTTGCAATAGCGCTTGTGACACCTGAGACGGTATCTTTCCAGGTTAACTCCAGCTTAAAATCTTCCACCTCTTCATCAATAATGGCGCTTACAGACATCTTTAAACCTTGTTTACATTGCTTTGGAAAAAGATCTTGCACCTTGTCTCTTTTTTGTTCAAGCAATTTTTGTTAAACCGCTTCATGCCCAGAGAAGTATTCCCTCCTCTTATACCCGTTCCGATTCAAGATTTGGAATGGGTATATCTTAGATACCGAGAATATTGAGATTAAACTTGCATTATGCAATAATACATCCATTGAAACAAAAGGATATAAGAATGGCAACGTCATCAATATCAAAAAAAGAATTAGATCTGCTTTGTTTTTCCAATAAAGATATTCCAGAGGAAAATAGAACCATAGAGGTCGCCAAAGCAATATTTATGGCGCTTTTTCCTAGCGAAGTACCGAGAGAGCTTTTTCCTGGGATAGAAGATCCGAAGACTTTCTATTGGGATAGCTACAAACACACTGCCCCTATAAAGCTTATCTCTGTTTTTAAAGCCATATACCAAAAGACATGCTCAATCGAATTACGTGCGGTCTTGTTTAGCCAAATCGCCCCTTTTTTCCTTAACGCACAAACTTCCAAACAAGTTTGGGAGTTTATCCAAAATGACAAACTCCCTTTAGACCTGAGATCTGCCGTTATCATGCATCTCACAAGCAAAAGACAAAGAGAAGGTGCACTGCTATATTCTTCAGTTGACATCCTCCTCTCCCTAAAGGAAGAGGATTCCCAGGTTATCTAAATACAACCTAGGAGCAGGCTCTTATCGCTAACCCCTGCTGGTTCCTGCTTCAATGTGAGATCTATAGACTCACTCCACAGGCTAAGACCCGATAGTCCTCGGGCTAAAATATTTATTGCTCCTACATGATCCGAATGTCCTTTATATCCACACGCTACACACTCAAATTCTGACTGTGTCTTTCTGTTTTCTTGTGAAATATGCTTACAGCTAGGACATGTTTGGCTTGTGTGGAAAGGAGGAACTTTGATCAAAGTTCCTCCTTTCCACGCAAGCTTATATTCGAGCATTGAAACAAACTGTCTCCAACCTTGGTCTAAGATAGACTGGTTAAGCTGCTGTTTCATACTGACATTTTTCCCTGGGCTACTTGCATCTCCTTTTGCTGACTTGGTCATCTGCTTTATATTTAGATCTTCAACAATGATTGCAGCGTGGCTTTTGCTGATTTTTGTTGAAATTTTGTGCAGATAGTCACGTCTTGCACTGGCAATATGCTCATGAAGGGCTGCAACTTTTCTTTTTTGTTTCTTCCAATTGGAAGAAAACTTAACTTTTTTAGCTAATCTTCTTTGATGCCTGGCTAGCTTATTTTTTAGCCCCTTAAACTTGTTTAAGGGCTGAAAAAAAGCGCCGCTAGAGAGCGTTGCAAGGCGTTTAATGCCTACATCAACCCCCAAAGCTGTAATGGTAGTGGGTTTTTTAATCTCTTTTTCTTCTTCGGTTTGAATAGAGATGTACCAATGCTTTCCTTTTCTTGAGATCGTGATGTTCTTAGCGGTTCCGGTAATACTCCGACTCTTCCTATAAGAAATCCATCCAATCTTGGGTAAGAAAATACGATTTTTCGCCTCGAGGATCTTAAAACCTTGGGGGAACCGAAAGCTATCGGATACCCATTTACGTTTAAATTTTGGGATTCTTTTGAGTGGCTGCTTTTTATCGAAAGCATCTTGAAAAGCTCTATCCAAATCTTTCAGTTTCTGTTGCAGAGTTTGAGATGGGGCTTTTCTTAGAAAACCATATTCTTCCGACTGCTTCCAAAGTGTTGTCCAAAAATTGAGCTCTTGGTACCAGAGAATTTTTTGCCCTTCTTCTAAACGAGAAAGATTTAATGCTAGCGCTTTGTTCCACAAAAATCTGCAACACCCAACATATTCTGATAGCTGATGGCTTAGCTCCATGTTTGTGTTAATGCGAAATCGAAATGCTTTGCGAACAATCATACAGATATTTTAATCTTTGGTCTATGCCTAAGTCAACAAAAAATTTAAGAAGAGGAAGGTCGTGTGTTTTTCTATTACACACTCATTTGGTCTTTGTTACAAAGTATCGAAAGAGGGTCTTCACAAAAAAAGTTCTTGCAGAGCTAAGAGAAATCTTTCAAAAGGTCTGTCGAGATTTTCAAGCAGAGCTTGTAGAATTTGAAGGAGAGTATGATCATGTACATCTACTCATTAACTATCCTCCAAAGGTCGCTATCTCTAACTTAGTCAATTCTTTAAAAGGTGTTTCTTCCCGGCTTATTCGAAAAAAAGGGTATCCTTCAATTCAAAAGGCATTATGGGGCAATTATTTTTGGTCCCCAAGTTATTTTGCTGGTAGTTGCGGAGGGGCTCCTATCTCAACAATCAGGCAATATATTGAAAGTCAGCAAAAACCAATAGAATGAATATTTGCGCCTTTCATCTCGGCCCTAAAGGACCGAGTTTTTCGGCGCAAGAGGATAAAGATGATCTCCAAAGTGTAGCATTCTTACTAAAAAGTGGCGTAGATGTAGATGCAGCCAATCAAAGTGGGTGGACTGCACTTCATGTAGCAGCGGCCGGAGGTCATATCGAGATAGCAAGATACTTGATAGAGAAGAGGGCGAGCGCAAATAGCACCGATAATGGTGGAAGGACCCCACTTTATGAAGCCATATTCTTCAAAAAGAGTATCGAAATGATACAGCTTTTGTTAGAGCATGGAGCGGACCCAAGCATATCCTGTAAGGATGGACAGACTTCACGTGATGTAGCAGCCGACAAGGGTTACTCCGCGGTTGTAGAGCTCCTAAAGGACGCAGCAGCGTTGCCACAAGCGGGATCATCGAGCAACCAAGGCTAAATCGGGCTCAGGAGCACAAACTGTCCGCAGAGCTTTTGCTCGAGTAGGTTCGCTTCTCTGGGCTCCCACCCAATTAAGCACAACTAACTCATAATAAGTCAATTATATTTTTTATTTACAATTAAAAATAATTTATGGTATAATATATTTGTTTAAAATTATTTAATTAATAAAATAGAGGTTTTTAATGAAAACACTAGCTCTTCAGTGCTTATTTGCAACTCCTAATGATCAGTTTGCCCGTTTACCTTCAGGGTCACTAGGAGGCGGCTTAGAACAAATATTAAAAGAATGTTTTCCGGAGAAGGATTTTGAGGAACTAAAAGACTTTTGGGAGAAATATGAAAACATTTCCCCTGTAAAGCTCCTCCCTATTTTCAAAGGCATATATCAAGGAGCTAGTTCAGAGCCCAATCCAGCTAATATCTTGCCAAAGCGTGTGGATTTAGTTAGCAAGCTTATACCTCTTCTTGATGCCGAAGTTAATGAGCAAACAACAGGAAAGAAGAAAGCCGTGGCTTTTTTTAAAGATGAGCAGGTTAGCGACGTCCTAAAATTCCTTGTTATTGAATACTTGCTAAACAGTGAGCAAAAAGGGGCAATATTAATTGCTGCTATAATTAAAAATAGGCCTTTGAAACAGATAAACGCATTGGTAGATCTAGGGGCTAACATAAATGGAACCGATGATTACGGAGGTACCCCACTTCTTTGGGCAGCAGCCACAGATAATCTTGAGGTTGTAAACCTTTTGTTAGATAAAGGGGCGAATTTAGAAACAACCTCTGGGAATGAGACTCCACTTCATAGGGCAGCATCGAACGGTTATCCTGAGATTGTAAAATTCTTGTTAGATAAAGGGGCGAATTTAGAAGCAAAAGATAAGGGGGGACAGACTCCACTTCATAGGGCAGCAAACAGCGGCCATCTTGAAGTTGTAAAACACTTGTTGGATAAAGGGGCAAAATTAAAAGCAACCGATGAAAATGGACGTACTCCACTTCATTTGGCAGTGTCTGAGTTTAATCGTTGGGGAACAACCAAAGGCCACCTTGGGATTGTAAAACTCTTGTTAGGCAAAGGGGCGAATTTAGAAGCAAAAGATGAGGATGGACGTACTCCACTTCATGGAGCAGTAGTCAAAGGTTATCTTGAGATTGCAAAGCTCTTGTTAGATAATGGGGCGAATTCAGAAGCAAAAGATGAGGATGGATGTACTCCACTTCATTTAGCTGCATGCCACTATTCTCTTGAGATTGTAAAACTTTTGTTAGATAAGAAGGTAAATTTAGAAACAACCGATAACTGGCAGCGTACTGCACTTCATTTTGCAGCAGTCCACGGTTCTTTTAAGATTGTAGAACTCTTGTTAGATAATGGGGCAAATTTAAAAGCAACCCTCAAGAGTGGATACACTCCACTTCATTTAGCAGCAGCCAACGGTTGTCTTGATGCTGTAAAACTCTTGTTAGGTAAAGGGGCGAATTTAGAAGCAACCAATAAGGATGGACGTACTGCACTTCATTTAGCAGCAGCCCGAGGTTATTCTGCGGTTGTACAATTCCTGCTAGAGAAAAATGCGAATTTAGAAGCAACCGATAAGGAGGGGCATACTCCACTTCGTTTAGCAGTAAAAGGAGCTTCACAAGGTCAAGAAGACCTTTGGTGGGCCGTAAGGCTCTTACAGCAAGCAGAGTTGAAAAATGAGCGCCTTGGGAGCACATGGCTTCCGGAAGAAGCAGCGTCGTCGCAAGCGTCGTCATCGAGCAGCAGCCAAAGCTAATTGGACTCAGGGGCACAGATAACCGCCCCCACCGCTTCATGATCAGAGAGGTGATCCGTTGGGATCACCTTTCCCTTTACTGAGATGTCACTTCCCTTCAGGGTCAGCACATAATCGATCGACTCCTCTTCGCAAGTGGGAACATTGTCTAGATGATCCACAAACCCTTTCTCTTGCATCGCGTTATATCCGGGGCTTTCTCGGTCAATGTTCATATCCCCTACAATCACCCACGGCTTGCCGTCTTGGCTGGTAATTTCTAAAATCTCGTCGAGCTGCTCTTGACGAATTTCTTGGGCGCGAGGGCTATCCTTTGGGTGGAGGTGGGTATACAGGTAGGAGGCGCTAGCTGTTTCCATCACAAAATAGCCTCGCTCCATAAATCTTTGGTCCCCTTCGCGGATGCATTTAGAGGGAATGAACCGAGGCTCTGAAACGATTGGGATACGGCTTAAAACAGCTAGCGATGCCCCCATCCCAAACCCCTTGGGTCCAATATTGACGAAGAAGTGGGCATACTTTTCTTTCAAACCTTCATAGAGGCGGGGCGAAAGGGTTCCACTAAACTCGGAAAGAAAGACAATATCGGGGTCTTCCTTACGGATAAGGGTAAAAAGCTCCTCCATCCGCTCCCCTGCTGTTCGTATCCCCCCAAATTGAGCAGGGAGACTCCCGGGAAACATGCAGACGTTGAAATGAAGGATTTGGGTCTTTTCGGGGAGGCGCTCCTCCCCTTCCCCTTTCCAGTAGGTGTATCCCCTTGAAGAACAAAGTTTGATCGATTGCGCTAAAAGGACAGGAATGGCGGGCACAAGTAAAGCAATGTAGCCTAAAACCTTTAAGGCAACATTTTCGACTCGTAAAGAAATATTTTGCTCACACCACCAAAACACACTTTCTGCGCGATAAGCGGCGGATAGAAAGCTAGGATCTTCTTCAAGTTCAATCATCATTTTGAAGCAGAATACCATAGGGGGTCTATTTGGGGCAAGATTCATTGACAAGTTTTTTTTAATAGGTTAGTTGAGAGGAATGAGATGGAAAGCTTTGTTTTTTTTACTTCCTCTGACTCTTTTGGCCCAGCCTAAGGGGCTCGATGTTCAAACAGGACAACTCTCTTTTAAAGATGGAGTAATTACCCAGTCAGGCTCTAAAGCGATCGCCCATTGGAACGATTTTTCGATTGGAAAGGGCGAGGTTCTCCGCTTCGTTCAGCCAAGTAAAGATGCGGCTGTGCTCAACCGCGTCGTTGGGAAAAATGTCAGTCAGATTCTCGGGAGCTTGAAGGCGAATGGAAATGTCATCCTCATTAACCCAAATGGGGTCTATATTTCGGGGGATATCCAAGCTGGTGGGTTTATCGCTTCAACCGCGGATGTCTCGAATGAAAATTTCCTCAGCGGCAAGGAGCTTGTTTTTGGGGAGACTAGCGGAGAAATCACTAATGCAGGACACATTTCGTGCCCTGGCGGCACTGTCTATCTCGTTGCTAAAAAGGTCGATAACTCGGGAGAGATCGAAGGACATCAGGTGATCATCCGTCCCCACAGCAATCCAAAGGTGCTCATTCGGGCTGACGATACAGATATTAGCTCCCCTTACGAAAAGGCGATTTCCCATACCGGAACAATCCGCACTTTTGCAACCAAAGAAGAAGGGGGCAAGATTTATCTTGTGGCGGCCGAAGGGGCTACCGAGGTGGATGGGACCCTCATCGGAGAGGAGGTACATGTTCTGGGGCAAGAGGTGCTCTTAAAGGAAAACACCTACATTGATGCGTCAGGTCCAAGCGGCGGGACGGTCCTTATTGGGGGCGACTATCAAGGGGCGAACCCCGAGATCCTTAATGCGAAAAACCTCTACGTCGCTGCAGGTGCAGAGGTGAAAGCTGACAGCACCGTCTCTGGCGATGGAGGAAAGGTCATTTACTGGTCTGATGGGATAACCACCGTTTGTGGTAAAACGAGTGTGCGGGGCGGCCCTGATGGGGGCGACGGGGGTTTTATTGAGGTGTCGGGGCTCAAGAACTTTTACTACAGAGGGAGAAATGATTGTGGAGCTCCTAAGGGACAATGGGGAGAGATCCTTTTTGACCCAGACTCCGATGTGACTGTTGCAGCCGGCGCGGATACCAACATGAGCGCAGGCCCCAGCTTTGCTCCCACGGCCGATACAGCAAACTTGACTCCAACAACTCTTGTTGCTTCTTTAGATGCTGGAAATGTCACCCTTGTAACAGAAAATGCGGGGGGTACCGAAGTTGGAGACCTCACTTTTTCAAGCCCTGTTAGCTGGGGATCGGGAGCGACCCCCAACACCACCTTTACTTGCACCGCAGGCAATGATGTCACTTTTGATGCTGATGTGACCAACACCGGCTCGGGAACGTTTACCGTCAACGCAGGAGCTACCCAAGGAACGATTATTACGGTCAGTAGTGGGGTGACAGTCACAAACAGTGGGGGTGGAGACATCGTTTTTCAAGGGGCAAGTGGGGCTGGCACCTCGATTGTCGTTGACGGGGGAACGGTTTCTGCAACAGGAGTGACTTCAGGAAATATTGATTTTAATGTAGGGGCAACCCTTGGAGATTTTGATGACATCCAAATCATCAATGGGGGAACCGTCTCCACAACATCTGGAGATATCACCTTTAGGGCACGATCAGATAGCCCAACGATAAGTACTGGGATAGAGGTTTCTGGCGCATCAACTGTTTCGACAAGCTCAGGAACAATTACTATGTTTGGATTAGGAGATAACGATTCAGGCACAGATAGTATGTTTGGAATCTCCGTTTCTGGGGTGGGAACAGAGATTTCAGCTGGAACTGGAGGGGCTATTGCCTTAACTGGAGTAGGGGGAGGTTCTCTAAGTAGTTCAACCAACTGTGATGGAGTAAGGATTTTCGACTCAGCCGAAGTCACAGGGACAGGCTCTGCATCCGTAAGCATTACGGGGAGAACTGCTACCTCAGTATCAAGTTTTAATAACGGAATTGAAACATTCACCGGCGCAGTTATTCAAACAGAGACAGGGAGTCTGACTCTTGATGGACGAGGAACTGGAGGGGCTGGATCAGGGTCTGCTAACGACGGAATCCGTTTAGATTCCACAACGGTTAGTTCATTGGGAGGAGCTATTTCCCTTATAGGGGTTGGTGCAGGGGCTACGAGTGGACCTTCTAATGGTATTGAGGCGTCTATTGTAACAATAACAAATACAGGTTCGGGAACCATTTCTTTAACGGGAACTCCGAATGGAGTAGACTCCGGCTCTTCCAACGAAGCTGTCCGATTAGACGACACCTCAATTAGTGTTGTTGATGGGGATATTTCTATTACAGGAAATGCACCGCCAAGTCGTGCAGGTGGGGGGATTTCGGCTGCATCTTCTTCTTCGATTACCTCGACAGGAGCTGGAGATATCGAACTCGAGGGATTCTCAAGCGCAGTACTTTTTGGAGCAGGTGGTTTTATCCTCGGTGCAGAAGGAATTCTGATTAGTGGCTCCTCCGTAACCACCTCTGGAAGTGGAATGATTACCTTTACAGGAGAAGGTTCTGGAACAAATGGTATCGATCTCCAGTCTGGAGCATCGGTCACTACAACGACCGGAACCATTACCATGACAGGAACGGTGAATCTCCTTATCGGTGGTGGACCTTCGCTCGGTGTCGCGAATGGGATCGAGATCAGTGGCAGTACGGTCTCTTCTACAAGTGGAATGCTTACCCTTTCAGGCACTAGCCTGCCATCAGGAACTACTAAACGGTTTTCAACTTCAAGAGGTATCCAAGTAGATGGATCATCGACGCTTTCTTCTGAAGGAGGGGTCTCCCTTACCGGAGTGGGGGCCATTTCTGGATTTTTTTTTGGTTTGGATGCTGGAGCCGAAAACCATGGAATCATCGTTCTAGGATCTAGCTCCATTTCAACGACTGCCGCTCCCATTACCCTCCACGGAACAGGAGGGAGGGTCGCCACAGAAACTAGCGGAGTTGTTATAGGTGGCACGGCCAGTATTACGTCGAGCACAGGAACGATTTCTATCACGGGAATTCCTAACCCAGGTGTCATCACATCTGGGGATGACAATAATGGAATCGTGATGTCGGGAGGAACCGTTTCATCAACGGGAAGCGGGACAGTTACTCTCGTAGGGACAGGGGCTCTTAACGCAGGGACGCGGAACCATGGAGTCTCCCTTTCAACTGTTCCAGCGACGATCACCTCGTCAGGAGGAGCTATTTCTGTGACAGGAACAGCTGGAGGAGATGGAACCGCTAACTGCGATGGGATTATCTTGGAGTCGGGAGCAGATATTACGGGAACAGGGAGCGCCCCTGTAACCCTAACCGGAACAGGAGGGACCAACGGAAACACCTCAGATAACGATGGCATTGTGATAAGTGGCGTGGGAACAGTCCTCTCATCAGCAAGTGGCACCCTCTCCTTGACGGGAACAGGAGGGGGAACGACCACTGGGAACAAAGGGATCCGGATTGATAGTGGGGGGGCCTTGACCTCTACGAGTGGTACGGTAACCGCCATGGGGACGGGAGGACCAGGAACAAGCGCTAACGACGGAGTCTTCGTCACCGACGCGACAAGCGCTATTACCGCAGTTAGCTCTGCAACCTTTGATGTTACTGGGACCGGAAGTGGCTCCGCAGGTCCTGGCCGCGGGATCTCTGTGGAGAGTGGAGCACTTGTTGAGAACACCGGATCAGCAACGATAACCCTGGATGGGACGGGCAATGGAATTGGGACGACCAGCTATGGGATCGAGCTTCTCGATCTAGGGACAACAATAGAAAACTCAGGGACAGGAACGCTCACCCTTACCGGCCGGGAAAATGGAGCCACCACCACGGGGCTTCACCTGGGAAGCTCTGCCAATGTTAATGCCACCTCTACAGGAGGCATTACCCTTCGAACCTTAAGCGATCTTCTCATTGATTCGAGCGGTTCGATGACCACTACCGGAGCCGCTCCCATCACCTTCAACGCTGCGGCCAACCTCATTATCACAGGGGGAGCAACCTTTAGCCTCGACTCAGGATTAGGGCTCTTCATTGCTGGAGTTGACATCGATATCTCTGGCAGCACCTTTACCGCAACGAGTGGAAACTTCACCTTTGTCGTTGACAACGACTTCCCCACCTTTCCGGGAGTAGGTGCTGGAGGGTTTACCTTCGGAACAAGTACGATCACCACTCCTGCAGAACTGCGGATTTATACCGCAAGGCAATCGCAAAATTCCGCTGCCGGAGAGACGATCAACGGAGTCGTCTTTGTTCCAGGTCCCGTCGGCGTTAGTACAGCCACTGAAAAATTTGACATCTACTTTCCTGACGGCACCTATGGAGGTGGAGCCTTCACCTTTTATTACAAAGAGCCCTTTACCCCACCTCCACCTCCAGTTGCTCCTTCAGCGGCAACCTCGCTCGAGTTTAACCGCGATGTGGCGGCCAATCTCACCCAGCTCGCAGATCTTCTTCCCGTCTTAAGAGCCCCCCGCTTGCCCTACCAGTTCCCCAACTACCACTTCTCCATCTGCACCGAAGATGGAGAATGCGATCCTGATTTCTCCCCTTATGGTTCATTTATTTTTGAAGATGACCTCTACTGGATCCCCAAAAATCCTTAGGGATTGCTCAAAAAAAAGCGCTGTGATATACTCACGAACCTTCGGGGTATAGCGCAGTTTGGCTAGCGCATCTGCTTTGGGAGCAGAGGGTCGGGGGTTCGAATCCCTCTACCCCGAATACTTTCTTTATTTTCCCTCCAGCAGCCTCGAATCCCTTCACCATCCGCATCCCCCACGAAGAGATTAGGTGGGGAAAGATAATTAGCTCATCTAAATCGTCCCACTCCTCAGTAATGTAAGGCTCCGCAATAAGACGATAAGAACCCCCAAGATAAGGCTTAAGTTCATCAAACCGAAGCCCCTTTTCTCTTAAAGGGAGAACCACACCAACCTTTCCATCATAGCGGAGGGGCTCGATTGTTTCACCCCAACGGACGGCTCCAATCGGCCCAGAACGAAACCCTAAATGGACATAGGGAAAAATCTCCTTCGAAAAGAGCATCGGATCCCCTTCGCAGTCGAATAAAGCAAAAGGGGCCACCTCATCGGGAAGGGCCGCTGCCAAATGGTGGAGATAGTCAGCAAACTCCTCAATCGGAAAAGGGGGCACTTTTCCTTTGTATAAAATGACGCCCACCGTTTGCGCTGCATGTTTTTCCCACACCCTTTCCGCAAAGGTGCGGACCGCCAGCTGGTAGGAAGCCAAGGGGGCTGGAGCTAAGCTCTCGATTCCAAAATCGAGCTCCCATAAAATATCAGGAGCGGCGATCTCTACCTCCCACTCGAGCGAGGAGGCAAGAGAAGCGTCAAGGCGGTAGGTTGTTAAAGAGGGCGGCTGAGGGGAAAAACCTCGGTGATCAATCATTCGCATAGCACATGTAGTGGATTTTCCTCCCCTTAGAGAGCCAGAGGCGCTCGAAGAAAGAGCTTCCATAATTTTCGTTAAGAGGGGCAGCTTTTGGCCACTCCTGCATCTCATATTCCATCTGCCCTTTATAGACATCGTCGTCGGTGACAAGGGTCACCGTTCCCCTCTTTTTTACCGTTCGCTCCAATTCTTCGACGAAGGGACGCTTGATAATCCGATGCTTGGCATGGCGATCCTTGGGCCACGGGTCGGGGAAGTTGACATAAACCCCGTCCAAAGAGTTGTCCGGGAGGTATTCTCTTGAAAAGGTAAGCCCCTCTCCCGAGATGATCATCAAGTTATCGATCCCCTGGTTGACCGTTTTCGAATAGATTTTTCGGACCCGCTCGAACCACATTTCGACCGCCACCCAATTGATGTTCGGATTTTCCTGCGCTCGGTTGATGATCCACTCTCCATTGCCGCTGCAATACTCCAAGTGGACCGGGTTCTCGTTTCCAAAAAACTCTGTGAATGAGGGGAAAAGGGTGTGCTGGTGCTGATCGTAGTATTCGGGCACATAAAAAATCTGGTCTTTGAGGAGGGGGCGCCGCTCCTCCCAAGGGTAAGGATGCTTTAAATCTTTTGGTTTCATAGGAGGCAATCCTATCAAAATTCTAAATAAAAACCAACTCTTGACTAAAACTGTAAAAAACAAGTAAATTTGGAGAATTACCCCCTGTGCCCAGGTGGTGGAATTGGTAGACACGCCAGATTTAGGTTCTGGTGCCGTAAGGTGTGGAGGTTCGAGTCCTCTCCTGGGCATATCCATCGTCCTCCAAAAGGTTGCGTTGAAAATCGTTATTTGGCACAATCCCTCAATAAATTTGAGGATATATGCAAGACAAATCTCAAGCACCTGAGGATAAGCTTTTTGAAATAGCAGAAAAACAGCAGGGATATTTTACAACGAAACAAGCAAAATCTGCTGGCTATAAAGACAATACTCATCCCTACCACCTAAAACGTGGAGATTGGACGCGAGTACACCGCGGTATATACCGCCTTGCTAAATTTCCTCAGACAGAAAGACCCGATTTAATGATCTGGTCTCTTTGGTCATCTAATAGAGCGGGAATAATAGAGGGGGTTTACTCCCATCAAACAGCACTTTCGGTTCACCAAATTTCAGATGTTATGCCAGATAAGTTACACATGACAGTTCCCCCATCTTTTAGGCGTAATTCATCGATTCCTCCTATGTTAGTCCTCCACAAAAAAAAGCTCCCAAAAAAGGTCATTGATTCTACAGATGGTTACTTAGTTACCAATCCCTATCAAACAGTTTTGGATGTAATTGAAGAGTCTGCAATTTCTCATGATCTTATTTTGCAAGCCACTCAAGCTGCACTACAAAAAGGGATAATTACGCGAGTTCAATTGAAACAGCTTTTAAAGGAACCACCAGTTCGATCTTCCCCGGTTTATAGCTACTTATTAGAGGAGGTTTAAATGTCTTTGCTGAAAAAATTCAACACTCCCTCAGACTTTAGAAAAAGCCTAGAAGTGAAACTTTTAGGGACTGCCCAGTCTTCGGGTCAGGATCTACAACGTCTAAGAAAACAGGTAGCCTTTGAACGCTTTCTAGCCCGCCTTTTTAGCGACCCAAACTCTCCTTGGATTTTGAAAGGAGGTCATGCAATGGAACTACGCTTAACAACAGCTCGAGCGACACAGGATATTGATCTTTTTGTAAAACCACATACTCTCTTTGCGGATGAGCAGCTTATCCTAGAGCGATTACAACAAGATTGTAGCACTGACTTATCTGATTTTTTTGAATATCGCGTTAGTAGTCCTAAACACGCATTAGCGGGGCCTCCTTATGGTGGATTTCGATTTCCTGTTGAATCTAGGGTTGCTTCCCGACTGTTTGAAAGGTTTCAACTTGATATAGGCATTGGAAATATTTGCTTTGAACCTTTTGAACACCTCAAAGGAAAAGGATTCCTTGATATTTATCACAAGGACACAAGAACACTCGGTCCTTTAGGGCCGAGATGAATTGTGCCATCGAAAACACTCCTTTGAAAAATTATCATTTGACATGCACTAAGAATGAATGGTAAAATGTTTCTATGTTAATTCGCAAGTCCT
>JAJFMJ010000033.1 GCA_021772275.1 Chlamydiota bacterium
TAACATCGAAAGCTCTTACCTCAAAATGGGGCCGATCGATCTCGACCATCTGGCGATTTGTGGGGTAAGAGAAAAGGACCGTTTCGACTTAAAGCAGTTTGAAGTGGGATCGCTTAAGATCCTTGCCCAAATGAAAAAAGAGGAAAAGAGATGGCACCTTCCAGAGCTAGAGATCATATGGGAAAATAGTTTTCTTAAAGGAGAAGCTGCCTATTTTGATGAAGAAGGGAAATATTTTAAACTCCCTTTAAAAGGGATGCAGATTGATCTGGAAGAGCCTTTATCCTTCTTTCCCCACTCCGAATTTGACTGGAGCTATTTGACTGGAACCCTTTTTGCTGCAGGAGAGGTGGTCTTTGACTTTTCTAAAGGGCTCCGAGGGTGGTCTTTTGACTCCCAACTTAAGGTGACTGGAAAAGATATTGGAAGAGGAAAGCTTCAACTCGAAAGTCCTGAAGTTCTCCACCTCTTTTTTGATCCTTCTTCAGGTTTTTCTTTAAATGGTGCTGATTTTAACTTTTTCCACCCCCGCTCTAGCCAACTTTGGGCCAAGTGTCATTTCGATGCCCTTGCCTATCGGAATGGGGAGTTTTTTGGAAAAGGGGCGCATCTCATCGTCCCCCCTGAGATGCTCCATTTCTTAGGGCAAACCCATTCCCTTCCTTCCTTGAGCTATGAAGAGGAAAGGCTCATCCTTTTTGGAGTCCCCTTAAGATGGGACAATCAGGTAGAGGCCTCTCTTGACTTTGTTTTGGGAAAGGACCCTTTTGCCGAGGGGACTTTAAAAGAGGGGTACTACTGGGTGGGAGACAAAGCATGGCACCTGAGCAACGTTTCTTTTGGTTTTAAAGAGGGAGCTCTTCAGCTCCACCTAAATTCTCAATTCGATGAGATTCCCTTTGCTTTAAAGGGAGAGCTCCATCTTTCTCCCCATCTTACCTCTCGACTAGAGGTTCAAGAAGGAGAAAACGACCCTCTTATTCTTCAAACCAGCTGGAACCAAAACGAAGGGTTTTTTATTCAAAACATTGAGGGAAAAGTATGTGGTCTCGACCTTTCCTTCCACCACAACCCTAAGGCTTCGACCCTAGACAAGATGGTCCTTAAAGGACAGCTGAAGGTGAACGTTCCCCATTTAGCAAAACTTTTCCCAGAGAACATCCAAAAGGCCGTTGAAGAGTTTGAGATTGGAAAAGGGTATGAGCTCAGTGGAGATGTCGTCATTCCTAAGGAAGAACTTAAAAAGGGCCATTTTACCGGTTACCTCAAAGGAAAACATTTTCACTTGATGGGATCGGTGATGGAAACCTTAATGAGCGAGATTACGATCCGCCCAGGCCATATTGAGCTTAATCACTTTAATCTGAGCGATGCCTCAGGCCTTTTTTCGATGGAGTCGATCGATCTGACTCAGAAAGAAGATAAGCGGTGGGAGCTTCAAATTCCCGAACTAACAATCACCGATTTTCGTCCTAGTCGTCTAAATAAGATAGGAAAATATCCCACTCGGATCAAACCTCTCACCGTCCAGGAGCTAAAGGGACATAACATCCGGGGTTATCTCGGCGACTCTGCAAGTTTTGTGGGGAAAGGGAGTTTATCTTTTATCAACACCTTTAAAAGGGACTATCATCTTCTCGATATTCCCTTTGAGATCTTGGGCCGTCTTGGTCTAGATATGGGCCTTCTTGTCCCCGTACGGGGCTCTTTAAAGTATATGATGATGGATGGGAAAATCTATCTGACCGAGCTCAAAGAAAGCTATAGCGATGGGAAGAGATCGAAGTTTTTCCTCTCTCCAGCGCACCAATCCTACATCGATTTTGATGGAAACCTCAATGTGAGCATTAAGATGAAGCAGTATGTCCTTTTAAAGGTGACCGAACCCTTTACCCTTTCGATTGGTGGCACCTTTGAACATCCTAAATATAAGCTTCGCTAAGCCTCTCATTCACTTTTTTTACCCCTCCCATTGTCTCCACTGCGAGGGAGCGGTTAAAAGACCCCACCACCTCCTTTGTCTTTCCTGCTTTGAGCAGATCGAATTGATCGATCCCAAAAGTCGGTGCCCCATCTGCTGGGGCCCCCTTCCCTGTAAACCCTGCGTGAAAAAACCCACCCCCTTGCGTCCCCACCGCTCCCTTTTTGAACCTTATGGCCCTATCCTCCCCCTCTACCAAGAGTTTTTAAGAACAAAGCGGACAAAAACCTTAGCTTCCCTCATCGTCATGGCCCTGGTCCGCACCTCCTGGCCCTTCCCCGATCTTATCGTTGCCCCTAGCGAGCCCCCACTCCCCAAACAAGATCCCCCCTTTATCTTGGCAAAAAGTGTGGGCAAATTGCTCGAACGGCCCGTTTCTCTTCCCCACGAGCGGCTCCAGGACAAAACGGTCCTCCTCCTCACCGCCCCGATCCGGAGCGCTAAAGAGGTTGCAGAGGCGCGGCAGGGGTGTCAAATCTTTTTTCCAAAAAAGGTCTACTCTCTAGCGTTTTTAGATTACAGATAATTAAAAAAAACTTTTTATTTACTTTAAGCTTGGTTTTTGTTAAAATTATGGCGAAAATACCAAAAAGGAGGGAGGGTAAAATGCTTAGAATAGGAAATCGGCACGCAAATCTTCAGCAAGCCTATATTGATTATAAACATGGTGATATAAGCAGACAAAAACTAAACCAGATAGTAATTAGGGCAAGAAACGGCATCCATGCAGGGAAGGGCACCAAAATTACAGGGACCATAAGCCAAGAATTAAGGGAAGGGTATAAGCTCCATAAGCTACTTTGCCCTTTTTGCAACCGTTAAGCTTAAGCCTCAATATTTTGGCGGGTCATCTGGATCTGCCGTCTAAGCACTTCATCCTTTTCTAGCTGGGAAGCGATTTTCTTCCAGGCGTGGAGAAGGGTGGAGTGGGTTTTTCCACCAAAAGAAGAAGCAATTTTCACAAGCGATTCGCCAAGGAGCTCTTTGGCAAGATACATCGCGATTTGGCGGGGATAGGCCACCTCTTTGACGCGGGAGTTGCCGCGGAGATCACTTTCACGGACATTAAACATCGAAGCGACGCTATGAAGAATCCGGTCGATCGAGATTTTAGAGCGGACAGGAGCTTGGAACATCTCGCTTAGGATCGAGTCGACAACCTCTTGAGAAACGGTAAGGTTCATCAGGCGGCAGTAGGCGCCCAGGCGGTTAATCGCCCCTTCGAGTTGGCGGACATTATTGTAGATGTGCTCTGCGATGTAAAAGGCGATATTACTGGGGAGGTGGAGCCCTGTCCGCTCAGCTTTATATTGTAAAATAGCAACGCGGGTTTCTAGATCGGGAGTTCCGATATGGGCAACAAGCCCCCATTCCATCCGGGCAACCATCCGCTCAGAAAGTTGGAGCTGCCCTGGCGGTTTATCGCTAGTCACCACGATCTGATTATTTTGATTGATCAACGCTTCAAACATATTGCAAAACTCTTCTTCAAAATTGAGGCGGTTTTGCAAAAATTGGATGTCGTCGACGAGGAGGATGTCAAGGTTGCGGTAGTAACGTTTCATCTTATCGATCGATTTATTGCGGAGATGGTGAACGAGATCGGTGATAAAAGCTTCGGTTGTGATGCATTGAATTTTTAGCTTCGGATGGTGCTTTTTAACGTAGTGGCCAATTCCATGTAAAAGGTGGGTTTTTCCAAGCCCTACACCCCCATGAATAAAGAGGGGATTGTACGATTTTCCCGGGCGGGAAGCAACGCCAAGGGCTGCCGATTTAATAAATTGGTTGGAAGGACCCTCGATAAAATTTTCAAAGGTATAGGAGGTGTTAAAGGAGAGTTCCTGTCCGAGGTCTGACTTCTTTTTTGGCTTGGGAGGAGGGCTGCTTTTTTTCTTTTGTTTTTCCTGCTCCTTAATAAGGAAAGAGATCAAAGGCTCTCCCTTTTTATCTTTGGGGAAGAAGTTGTTTAGCGTTTCTTTGTAGTTGTCGAGAAGGTATTGCTGCACAAAAACATTAGGGACCTGCAAGGTCACCGGGTCTGACCCATCGACATATTCAATGGGGGCAATCCAGTTCTCAAATTCGGCCCGCGAGCATCGGTTCTCCATAAAGGAGACAAAATTTGACCACACATCTTCTACGACTTCTGTTGACATCTACTCTCTTGCTGTAAAGTTATCGACAAGTTTTCCACAGTGAAACTGCGGTTGCTTTTTTCGGCGTAACACTAGCATCATCCTATTCTTTCGGCAACAAAAAATCTTCCCCTTTCGATCTTTTTTTTCTAACGCTTTGAGCCACAAAAAATAGAGTGGCAAAACCATCTTTTGATTGCAAAAAAGAGGGCCAAAGTTATACATTCAACTTCTACATTGGAGTGTTAATTATGAAAAAGGGCTTAGTTTTTTTATTCTTTCTAGCAGTTTTAGGATCGACCTATTATGGGCTTAGAAACCACTTTGGGCTTGTTTCCGCTTTATCAAAACCCACGACTGAATGTGAGATCCAAAAAAGGTTGACGACAGTCCATCCGGTTCGTAAAGACCAAACGATTGTTGCTATCGTTTTTGGGGAGGAGGGTTCCAACGAGAAAGCGCTTGGATCTATTTTTGATCAAACCCATTCCAACAAACGGATTTTCTATGTTGCAAATGGTCATGCGGCAGAAAAAGCTCAGGTGTTTGCTGAAGAAAGGGGAGAAAATGTCGAGTTTGTTATCTACGACGCTCCTAAACCTCGCCTTGAAATTCTCTATGATATCATTCAGCAGTGCAGCTCCGATGAGGTGATTGCTTTGATCGAGGGGAAAGATTGGCTCGCCCATGAAAATGTTTATGATCATCTCAACTGTATCTACGCTAACCCAGATGTGTGGATGACCTATTCCCGCGCTATTTCTCATCCGAGCTACCACTCCATTCGAGGAAAGAGCCATCCCGACCAACTTTGGACCCAAAAAGCGTTTCGGCAAAACAAAACAGAGGTCTTGACCCCCCTTGTCACCTTTTACGCTGGCTTTTTTGAGAAGGTCAAGCTCCAAGACCTTTTGTATGAGGGGACCTTTATCAATGACTGCGCCTCTTTGGCTATTCAGCTTCCCCTCCTTGAAATGGGGGCGGGGCATATCCTTTTTGTCGATGAAGTGAGCTATGTGATCAATGAAGCGGACCAAATGGTCGACCATGAGCTCCATCTAGAAAAAGTCGCAGCGGTCGAGTCTTACCTTCGATCCCTTCCCCAATATCCTAACCTTTCCCAACTTGAGTTAAGGGAAGAGGAGCTTTCAGCCCACCCCTATCAAACCGATCTGATTCTCTTTTCAGAAGATAGCCCTCTTCAGCTCTATGCTTCTTTAGAGACCCTTTTTTCTAAAGGGAGCGATATTAACGAAGTTTATGTCCTCTACGAAGCGAGTTTTTCAGGGCTGCAGCGGGCCTATCTCAACCTTCAAAACGAGTTCCACACCGTCCACTTCCTCAATATTTGTGATTACCCGGATAACGACTGTGGTTCCCTTTTGAAAGGTGTTTTAGAAAATCGCCTCCACGCTTCTCCTTATGTGGTCATCGGGACCGATCACAATCTTTTTGAGGAAAAGATAAGATTTCATGAGTGCATTACTGCTCTTGAAAAAACCCATGCGGATCACTTTTTTCTTCAACAGCCCGCTAGAGAAGGGGCTCACCTCATCCCTGTTGATCAAGAGATCTATGCCTATCAGCTTATGAAGCAGAATCAACCCTTTACCTTGGCTCTTTGTCGAAAAACCCTGTTTGAAAATCTCGACGGGGTGAAAGATGTGGCTTCCTTTAAAAAGCTTTGGAAAGAGAAACTGTCTCCAGAAGTTGTTGCCCTTTTCTTTGAAAACGAAAAGGCTACTGCCCTCGATCTCAAACCTTCCCGCGCTCAAAAAAAGCAGTGGGGGCACAAATTTATCGAAGGGTTTAAGATCGACCTTGTTTCCCTTCCCTCTGAGATGGAGGAAGTGAAAAAAGGAAAACTTCCGCTGATTAAAAGAGACAAGCGTCTTTTCGCTAAGTAATTTTTAAAAGAATTGCCATAAAAATCACATAGCAGAGCACAGAGAAAAAATGTTTTCAAAAAAATCTTTTTTAAAGTAACCTTGTTCCAAACCAGGAGGTTTTCTTATGAAAAAGTTTTGTCTACTTCTCTTACTTACCGTTTCTCATATGCTTTTTGCCGACGCGATCTATGTAAGTGATCGTTATAGCTTTACCGACCCTGATGCCCTCTCTTTTTCGACGATTAAAAGAGAAAAACCTTACAACTTTCAAACCGTTGATCACGACCGTTGGGTGGAAGCAACCCAAGGAAAAAATATTGCTGTTTTGATCCATGGTTACAATAATGAATTTGGCGATGCGATGAACTATTGCTCCAGAATTATGGAGAAAGCTGCCCATCTCTACGACACCTTTATCTGTTATTTTTGGCCTGGGGGAAACCATCGCGTGGAATATCTTAGCGCAAGGTATCGCGTTGTCAACTATCTTCCCAGCCGCCTTGTCTCGCTGATCAAAGATCTTTCTCAACACGGAAGAAATGTTGATATTCTTGCTCATAGCATGGGGTGTCGTCTTGCCTTAGAAGCGCTTACCGAGCCCTCAAACATTGCAGTTCGAAATGTTTTCCTTTTCGCTCCCGCGGTCGATGATGAAGAGCTTGAATATAACGAAGAATATGGCACTGCTCCCTCAAAATGCTCGAAAATGTTTGTCTTCTATTCAGATGATGATCGGGTTCTTCGCTTTGGATTCCCTCTTGTCGATTATGATACGGCGCTTGGACGTTTTGGTTCAGAAGATCCAGAAGACCTGCCCCACAATGTTTATCAAATCAATGCAGACGGCCACCGCCACAGCAGCTACGCGAGTTCTGACTTTGTGTTTAACACCATTTCACGGATCCTCGCCCGTTAAAGATAGAGGAAGAAGCTCACTCCAATGGAGTGATTCGATGCCTGGAAAACCAAGTCCCTTTTCGGAAAGGGAAACGAGATGAAGCTTTGCTTCTGGAAAGAGCTTTTGAAAAGCTTTTAGATTCTCGCCCATTGATTTGCGGAGTGATTTTGCAAATTTGATTTCATAAGCTTGAAGGGAAGTGTTTGTTTTGATGATGAGATCAATCTCTAGCTTCGAGCTATCGCGGTAAAAGAAGGGCTGGATCGGAGAAAGGGAGTAGTCGAGATGCTTGACGACTTCCATGATGCACATATTTTCAAAAATAGAGCCAAGGAAAGGGCTTTCAGAGAGCTGTTTTTGGGAGGTAATCGCAAGCAAATTACAAAGAAGGCCCGTATCAACAAAATAGAGCTTGGGTGATTTGATCATTCGCTTGGTATGATTATTATGATAAGGACGAAGAAGACGGATAATATAAGTCGATTCTAAGATAGAAAGCCACTCCTTCGCGGTAGTCTGGGAAATTCCCACTTCTTTGCCCACCTCTGCAAGGTTGAGAAGTTGTCCAGTGCGGGGAGCAAGTAGCTTTACAAAGGCTTGAAAGTCATGGAGATTCATAATGGCTTTGATATCGCGCACATCTCTTTCGATGTAGGTTTGTAGATAACTTTTGAACCAGAGGGGGAATCTGATCTTGGGCTCTATATGGAGCTCTGGATAAAAACCTCGGAGTAGGTTCTTTAAAAGAAGAGCGTCGCCTGCAGCCCCAGTCGGTATTGAGCTCCCTGCCAAGGTCTCTTTCCATGTCAAAGGATAAAGATCAAAAATAGCAATCCGGCCTGCTAAGCTTTCCGAGACCCCCTGCATTACTTGGAATGTTTGAGAACCGATAAGGATAAATTGTCCGTAGGCGCGCCGGTTCTTATCAATATGGATCTTAATATAGGAGAGGAGGTTGGGAGCATACTGAATCTCATCGATTACAACAGGAGGAGGGAACTGGCTAAGGAAATATTCAGGGTCGTGAATCGCTGTGCGCCGTACATCAAGATCGTCAAGACTTGCCCATGAGTAGTCCTTAAAGTACTTTTGGAGGAGGGTGGTTTTCCCTGCTTGCCTAGGACCGGTTACTAAGATAGCCGGAAACTGCCCTCGGGCTTCTTTGAGAAGCTTTTCAGCTTCTCGCTTTAAATAGTGGTTTTGCATGATTTTTTTCAAAATAGCTTCTGAGCGTGATTATATCATGCAAAATCAATTTAGAAAAGTGATTTTGCAAACATCTTATAATCAGCTATATGTGAGTGTAGGAGCGCGAGCTTTGTCGACTTCCCATAGAAGAAGTCCAACAGAAAAAGCTAATGGGGAATAGAAAGTCACGCATCAGTGGGTGTTTTGCATTTAGAAATCAGAGTCAGAGGAGGAATCCCAGTAGTCTGATGAATCCTCATCCGTGCTACAGTCAAAGTAACAATTTTGAAGATCTGTTTCAGATGAAGTATTTCCTTGATTTGTAGAACTGGATGCCTCGATGGCTGCTGTAAGGGTTTTAATTTTATAGTCTTTCTGGGTGGTGTCCCTAAGGCCGTAAGCTTTCTCTATATCAGTTCCTTCATTGGGAATTTGTTCGGGAAGGACCTTTTCAAAGACAAGTTCTCTGAAGAAACCTGTTTCAACGCATGACTTTCCATCGGTTCTCTTCATGCGATAGCTCTTATATCTGCCTGTATCAAAGTTTCGCTTGCGGATTAACCGATAACCTGCACC
This sequence comes from Chlamydiota bacterium, assembly GCA_021772275.1. Taxonomy (GTDB): domain Bacteria; phylum Chlamydiota; class Chlamydiia; order Chlamydiales; family Simkaniaceae; genus Neptunichlamydia. The sequence continues at coordinate 8,671 of JAJFMJ010000033.1, forward strand.
AAAGGATCCAGAAACTATTTGATGGTCAGTTGCTTGCTTCTTTGCTAGTTCATTTTTTTTTAGAGAAATGTGAATACGATCTCCAGCTAACTGGAGATGGGATGCAGACTTAAAAAAATCCACAACAGCTCCTTGGAACTCTTCTTCCTTTTCATTTCTATGGTTATGGTCACGCTCTCCATAGGGACCATTCCAATGGATCCTTTTAAAACGCTTGCCTCGGAACCTTATTTCATTATGAAGCTTTGTAGCATCAATACCATCGATAATAGTAGCGCCAAATAATCTGTCTAATACATCTTCTTCGAGACCAGGGTAATTAAGTTCTGTTGCAGTAATTGCCTTAGCTAGTTGAAGATGAGTTTCTGCATGTTTTTCTATAACAGCTGCGGTATAAAAGAAATCGCATTCTCCGACAAATAGCCTTTTTCTACACTTTCGATTTTTCAGTTTTTCTAGTTCAGAGTTTATCCACTCAGAGCTAATAGGAGCTTCTTCTAATTCTTTATTCGAAGGAGGTTTTTTATTTAGTTGCTTCCACTCCAGAAGAATCCGCCTTTTTTCTGTAGAATAGAGGGAGCTCTTTAGATAAAAAAGAAATATGGAGCAAGCCTCGATTGATTTAATCTTTTTTGCTTTCTCGTAAAAGCGGCGAGCCTCGTAAAGTTTGTCGCTTTTTAGTGCAGCGACCATTCCAGCTAATAGAATGTTATATTGGGAGACTTCATTTTTATTTTTTAGCATTTCATGGTACAGTTTTAATGAGTAGGGATTAGAATCCAAACTGGGTGCACCTTCATCGATAGGCTTTGGCTGCAAGATTAGAACAGAAGAGCTAGTTGTCATAACAGCAACAGAGCCATCGGCAAGATCAATACAGCTACGTACAACTTCCTCGCGGTTTGTGAAGCTTGTTATGCGAAAATGCCTTCCCTCCAAGCCAGCACCTTTTTTGTGAAACATAAAAATGTATCCACACAGGTGTAAAGGTATCACAATAATAGATTGATCGATAAGACAATATAATTCCTTGATGTCATGGTATTTGAAATCATCAATCTCATTCTCACTGATGTATTTTCTGAAGAGGGTAGTAAAAAAGTTGTGCCTGCGAATATCCGTGTTTTTCTTCATCGTCGAAAAGCTTTCATCACCGTTTTTTGGGTCTGTATAGCAATAGTAATGGTGATTATGTTTCCAATTCCAGGTTAGATAGGTTTTAGTGAATCCAAAAAGGACTTTGATCGCTCCACTTTTACAAGCTCTAATCTCGCAATTGGTGTCAGGAACACTCCAATGACTGCCATGTTGTTCCCAGGTTTTGTTTTCAGGAGGGATTGGTTTAAAAGAAACCTTTTTGCCGTCGTATGTAGGGATCAGGTGAAAGTTTTGAAGAAGACATTCTATTTTTTCTGCAGTGCTAAGGGACCCCTGAGAGTCTGGAAATTTAACTTGGACAGTTTTTCCTTCGGGTATTTTAGCCTGAGCAGTCCCTTTAGAATCCTCAAAAAAACGAATTGTTCCATTAATGGATGGATAGACGCCAATGGGTGTTAGGTCATGTGAGTCACGACTAGCAGCTGCCATAAAAACTTCCTCGGGAACGTCAGTCTTTCTAAAGGGTATGTAAAGGCTCTGAAAAAAATCAATGAATAATTTTATGCTATTTAAGTTGATTGGAATAGCAGTGAAATCGCTGACAGCGGAACAACTCGACCTCAGCTATAGGCGAGGGTAAGTGCGCGGGCTTGGTCAGCGATATAGGAATCGGAGCTTCTCTCGAGCTGGACCGCTTGGGCAAGCACTTGCCATCTTAGAGAAGGGGGTGGGAAAGCGCTCCACAGCCTCTTCTGACTAAAAGTCTGAGTCGGAGGAGTCCCAATAATCTGATGAGTCCTCGTCCGTACTACAAGCAAAGTAGTAATCTTCGAGCTCTTTCCAAAAGTCTGCCTCCGCATTGGAACTGGATGCTCCTATCCTATAGGGTTCAATGGTATACTTTTTCTGCTGAGGATCCATAAGCTCCTCTGCGTACTTTAAGGGGAAGTCTTTTTGAGGAAGCTTCTGTGGATCGACTTTTTCAAAGACAAACTCTCGTGACTCAGAGCCTCCATGGATTTCATCCTTTCCTGTTTTTGTATGATGATACCCGGGATAACGACCATTTTCAAATAGCCGTTTACGGATCAAGCGGTATCCAGCAGAAGCTGATCCCAAGACGATGGGATTCTCGATTTGTCTATACTGCCAATAAGGATTGTTTGTAAGCTCTGGGTACTTATCCTTTTCTTGCATAAGGGTAATATGAATACGGTCCCCAGGAGACTGAAGTTTAAAAGCTGATCGAAAAAATGCTGGAATGGTTGCTTTAAATGCTTCATCATCAGGAACGCTAAAAGGAAAGTTCCACTGGATTCGCTGAAAACGCTTTTCTTTAAGCTTTCTGGATTCGTGAAGCTTTGTCCCATCTACTTTCATTAGTACGGTTATTCCGCGCTCTCTGATCAAGTCAATATTTGCTTGAGTTTGAGATCTTTTATCATCGGGTTCAAGGAATTCTGTGGCTGTAATTGATTGACCTAAAAGAGGGTGTGTTTCCTGATGTTTGCCGGTAAGAGCTTTGGAATAAGCAAAATCCCCCTCCCCGACCAGCAATCTTGTTTTGCATTTTCCTTTCTCTAACTTCACTTGTAGTTCGTTAATATCTTCTTCTATCCCATCAAAGGCTACGGGGGATGAAGATGCTGCTGAATGGCTTACCTTTTGTTTTTTAGCGGAGTTAGATTTTTGAGTCGACTGCTTTCTTTTGGATGTTGATGTGGTAGAGCTTGAAGCAGTGCTTCTTTGTGTATCCTGAGATGAATCAGTGTAACGCTTATAATACTCAAGTAAGAGTTCTTGTTTTTCTTTTCTGTAAGGAGTCTTTTTGAGAAAAAGGATGAACGAGGTCAATACCTCTTTCTCATCCGATGAGGACAATATATTTTCCTTAGCTAACTTTTTTGCTTTTTTGTAAAAACGACGTGCTTGATACAGGTCGCCCGCTTGAATTGCCCTCTGTAGTCCTGCAAGTAAGGCTTCAAGCAGCTTTGGACCCTGGTGAAAAAGAAAAGGCTCAGGATAGGCTTCCGTCAGCTTTTCATATAGGGACAGATCATTAGGATTGGCTTTTATCTCTAACTTAATCTTCCCTACTTCACTTAATATTGGCCGGAGGATGGTAATAGTAGGGGAGTAAGAAGTTCGAGCTTCAACGGCTATTGAGCCGTCGGGAAGCTCTCGAAGAGCTTCTACTGAGTCCCAAGTCCCAAGTCCAATTTCATTATACTTTTTTTCGACGACAGTTTCACCGTCCTTAGAAATGATCGTAATATGAGACCTAGAGTTTCTTACATGGGAGCAGTATGCTAAAGATCCATCCATTAGTCGAGTAAAAATAGGGCGCTGATACGAGTTCGTATTGGAAACGCGTTTTTCTTCACCATGACTGTAAAAGAAACTAGTGTAGTAGGGGCGTTGAGTCATCTGTCCCCATTGGTTGTGTTTACCGGTATTTTCTTTATAAAAAATTATAAGGGTTTCCTCATTTAGAGGGAATAAAATAGGATCGACTTTCTCTAAATATTGGGAGATCCTTGGGTTGTCAAACTCTTTTTGTGTTCCTTCTAAGAGGTTGTGTAGAACAATTTTGCTTTGATAGAAACCAACGACTATGAGAGTTGTAGTGGAAGCCGCTTCAAGTTTTTTGATACCCATCTCTTCGTAAGGGATGATGTTTTTTTTGTATTCATTTCCATCCCACTTCCAGAATGTTACCGTGTTTCCCTTTTTGGCATAAATAATGCCTGATTCTAATGTGTGGACCCGACTGTAACCAGTTATTGTCAGTAACAGTTTTCTTTGGCTGATATCAACAACCAGAGTTGCTGTACTATCTTGAATAAAGAGATGATTCTTTGTCGCGAGAGGGGTAAGCTTGGTGAGTCGTTTTTTACCAATATCCCAGGGTGGCTGGTGGGGAAGGTGTAAGAGGCCTTGACTATCCGCAATAATTAATTGCCGTGTTATCGGATCCTCTGCGATTGCTGTAATGGGGGCGCTATGCTCTTGGTGGCAAGTTTTTCCTGTTTTCCAATCCAAAAGGTCAATAGTGGTTCCATAATACTGGTAAATCCCTCCGGTGGATCGAGGGATCCACTTATGATTAGGTGAGTTTAGCCGAGTTTGAAACAGGACATCCCAAGCTTTATCTTCAGGAGGAGGTAGCTTGAAAAAGATTTTTTCCCCAGTAAATAGGAGGATAAATTGGGAATGGTTCAGGAGAATTTCAATCTTTCTAGTTGTGTCCACCATTGTAGGGGCAGAAGGAAATTCTACGGGAATAGTTCTTCCGGAAGGTGTTTTTGCTATGACTGAACCTTCAGAGGTTTCAAGAAAGCGAAAAGTTCCCTCAGTAGAGGAATGAGTTGCAATAGATTTCATGTTGCAGCATCCTAATTCAAGTTGGGGGTTTCTGTCAAAGATTTTTTAGAAAAAATAGCTTTTGACGTTAGCTATAAGCGAGGGTAAGCGCGCGGGCTTGGTCGGCGATGTAGGAATCAGAGCTTCGCTCGAGCTGGGAGGCTTGGGCAAGCGCTTGCCGTTTGTAGCCGAGAAGAAAGAGAGCCTTAGTCCGGTTAAGGAGAGTGGGCTCGTGGTCGGGGTCAAAGCTCAGCGCCTTTTCAAGATAGTTAAGGGCAGAAAGATTGTTGCCCACCTGGAGGTAAAGACCTCCGAGAGTTTGAAAATCATAAGGATCTTCTTCAGGAAGAATGGCAAGAACTTCGAAGAATTTTAGGGCATGCTCGTACTGTCCCTGCTTTAAAAAGGAGTAACCGGCAAAGCGGATGTCTTCAATCTGCTCTTTGCTCCACCCAAGGAGCTCTATCCAATTCGTTTTCATCCCTTAGAGTATTGGTTGCGGCGGCCATTGATTTCCCCGAGTAAGGTGTCGGCCACCTGGAGATAGTCAAGAAGGGCAATAAGGAGTTTTGACTCCCGCATCTCCTCTTCTTCTTCCCGTTCATCTTCCCAGGCATATTCAGCCCCTTTTCCCGTTTTTCGCTTTTCGATCCGCTGCTTTTTTGCTGCCTCCACCTTCTCCTGAATCTTTTGCATTTGAGCGGTGAGAAACTCTTCACTGCCGAGAGAGGGGATCGTCTGAAAGGTAAAAAGACGCATCTTCTGGATATTGTACCCTTTGGGAGCCAGGAGAAAAGCCCACGGAGCTAGCCGCTGATTCGTCTGAAAAAGGGCGTCAAACTCACTTTCAAAGAAAGGGGCGGCCACATCGACTGAGGTGCTCAGCGAGATAAAAGGGGACTCTTTAGTTAAGGTTTTGTCGAGATAAACCTGATCTCGGGCCCAACGGACCGATGTCTCAACCCCTAAATTATCAATCGTTCTTGGTTCTGCCATATATGCTTTTCCTATATTTCCCCTACTTATACCGTTATAGGGAATAAAACCCAAGAACCGACCGTTAGTGAACAGTTTTTCCACAGATTTCCACTTTATTTTTCTTCCTTGTCTTTAGTTGTTTAAGAAGTTTTTGGAGAGTTTTAGACATCTTTTATCGACAAAATGATCGCAAATTTGCTAGGATGTGGAAATAAGTGGAAAACTTAACACAGCTGTTTACATGAGTCACTTCTTTTTTAATGGATCTACCCACTCAAAATTGGACGACAAGAACCGTTTTGTCTTGCCGCAGCAGATGCGCTATGGCCTGGTGGAAAATGGAAGTTTAGAGTTCACAATTGCTCTCGGTCTAGGGGGAGCGCTCGCGATTTATAGACGAAGTGACATCGACAAAATTATCAAAAAATTCCAGGCAAAACAACACGTTGCAAAGTATCAGAAGTTTTTTACCCTCTTCTTTTCCACTCTCCACCACGCAACATGTGACAAGTTAGGACGTGTTGTCCTCCCTCCTGTCCTTAAAAAAGCGGCAGGAATCGATTCGGAAATCGTCATTGCAGGCGTTCTTAATAAGATTGAGATCTGGCCAAAAGAAAAGTATGAGCGCGACTTAGAGAGTTTCCTAGGGGGAGAAGATGGAAATTTAGCCCAAATGACCGAGGAGGCTTTTGCCCTTTTGGATGAGGGGGGCGATGAAGAGCTTTTAACATCGCTGATTCCTGAAAAGCAGGAAGTGTAATGAAGCATATTCCGGTCATGCTTGAGGAGAGTTTGGAGATCTTTAAGGATCGAAAGCTCAAGAGCTTTTTTGATGGGACATTGGGCGCTGGAGGTTTTGCCAAAGCTCTTTTAGAGGCCCACCCTGAGGTTGAAATCTACTATGGGTGTGACCAGGATGAGAGAGCCCTTGAGATTGCACGGGAAAATCTTAAGGATTTTGAGGGAAAGGTGGAGTTTATTCACGCCAATTTTAGCGCTGTTAAAGAGGCGTTAGAAGAGCGGGAGGTAACTGAGGTGGATGGTTTTTTTTTGACTTGGGAGTGTCGTCAATGCAGCTAGATGAAGGTGAAAGAGGATTTAGTTTTATGAAGGAAGGACCGCTCGACATGCGGATGGATCCTTCAACGGGGATCACTGCAAAAGAGATTGTGAATCGGTGGTCGGAAAAAGAGTTAGGAAAACTTTTCCAGGAATATGGAGAGGAGAGGAGATGGCGGCAAGCGGCAAAGGCTATCGTTGAAGCGCGGCGAAAAAAACCAATCGAAACAACGACGGAACTTGCAGATATCTTAGCAAGTGCCATTGGCCGCTCGAAGAAAAAGCTCCACCCTGCCACCTTGGTTTTTCAAGCTCTAAGAATCTCTGTGAATCGAGAGCTAGAATCGATCGAAGAGGGGGTCAGTCACGCCTTAGAGATACTTGCTCCTGGAGGAAGAATTGGAGTCTTAGCATTTCACCGTTTAGAGGATCGGATTGTGAAAAACCTTTTCCGAACCGCTGCGAAACCGCTAAAAAAACACCTTCAACCGATGTTAAAACTTTTAACGAAAAAACCGCTCATTCCCAGCTTGCACGAAAGTCGCACTAATAGGCGGGCGCGGAGTGCAAAACTAAGAGCTGCTGAAAGGATGTGAATCAAGGGCTACTTGTTCGACTTCTCATTTGTATTGTTGTTTTGGGGGTCGCCCTTTACAATTATATCGATAGGCAAAACGATCTCACCGCTCTAAAAATGGCTATTCCAGGTCTTGTCGATACTGTCCGAAGTTTGGAAGAAGAAAATGCTCAGCTAAGCTTGGAAATCGAGCAGCTTGAAAACCCTACCCGGTTAATCAAGCTTCTCCGCCAAAAAGAGTATTCCCATCTCCACTACCCTTACGCCGATGAGGTGATGACCTGTGAAAAGAGATAATCGGCGTCTTCTGGGAATCTCATTTTTTACCTTGGCTCTGTTTTGTTTTATCGTTGTCCAATTTTATAAATTGCAGATCGTGGAAGGGGAAAAATGGTCCAAAAAGGCCAAAGCACAACACCAATTTTCAGTGGTGGAGCCTTACAGGCGGGGCCGTATTTTCGCTAATAGTGCGCTCAAAGAAAAACATCCTAAGCAAGAAGATCCGATTGTCTTCGATGTGAAACGGTACCACCTTTATGCTGATCCCATTGCTGTTCCAGAAAAGGTGCGAGATGAGATCGTAGAAAAGCTCAGCGAGCTCCTTGCCCTTAAGGATAAAGGGTGGGTGCAGGAGCAATTTGAGAAAAAATCGCGGAGCCGCCGCTTAAAAATGTGGCTAAATGAAAGGGAGAAAAAGGTTTTGACCTCTTGGTGGCGTCCCTTTGCCCGCTGGAAAAAAATTCCCTCCAATGCGCTCTATTTCGAAGAAGATTATAAACGGGCCTATCCTTATGGAAACCTTTTGGGTGCTGTCCTTCATACGGTGCGGGATGAGCGGGATCCGAAAACGCGCCAAGCTATTCCGACAGGAGGGCTCGAGCTTCAATTTGATTCGGAGCTTCGCGGAAAAAAGGGAAAAAGGCTTCGTCTCCGCTCTCCCAGCCACTCCTTGGAGGAAGGAGTTCTCGTTGATCCAGCCGAAGATGGAGCTGATCTCTACCTGACCATTGATCGGTATATTCAAGCGATTGCCGAGGAAGAAATTGAGCGGGCCGTTAAAGAAGCAGGGGCAAAGAGTGGATGGGCAGTGATGATGAATCCTCATACAGGGGAGATTTATGCCTTGGCCCAATATCCTTTTTTCGACCCTTCTAACTATCGGGACTATTACAATGACCCTGGGAAGACAGAGGCAACGAAACTGTGGGCAATTACCGATTGTTTTGAACCTGGATCGACGATGAAACCGATCTCTATTGCCATTGGAATGCTTGCAAATAAAGAATTAGAGCGTCAGGGAAAAGAGACCATTTTTGATCCTGCTGCGATGATTCCCACTCATGATGGGACTTTTCCAGGGAGAAAACAGCCGATTCGCGATGTAAGAAAGCATGAACTTCTCAATATGTATTTAGCAATCCAAAAATCTTCTAATATCTATGTCGCAAAATTGATTCAGCGGGTCATTGGAACCTTGGGTGATCGGTGGTACCGCGACCAGCTATCGCAAACTTTTGGATTTGGAAAAGCAACAGGGATAGAGCTTCCCAGCGAAACAACGGGTCTTTTACCCTCTTTAGATAAAAGCTATGGAAGTGGACGTCCTCAGTGGTCGATTCCCACCCCCTATTCCCTCTCCTTTGGCTATAATCTCCTCACAACAAGTATGCAACTCTTAAAGGCCTATGCCCCTCTTTGCAATGGGGGATATGAGGTTCAGCCTACCTTGATTAAAAAAATTGTGAAGGGGGAAGAGATCCTTTATGATCACTTAAATGAAGAGAGAAAGCAAATTTTCGATGCAGAAATTAGCCGAGAAATCACTTATGCGTTAAAATCGGTGACAAAACTAGGAGGAGCTGGTTTCCGTGCCGACATCCCCGGATATACCCAGGCAGGGAAAACAGGAACAACAGAGAAAATTGTCCATGGAACCTACTCTAAAAAACACCACTACTCGAGTTTTATTGGATTTACCCCTGCGTTTGAACCAAAATTTCTCCTCTACATTGCGATCGATGAGCCTGAGTATCGCTACTTGCCAGGGATTGGAAGCATCCATTTTGGGGGGCGGTGCGCTGCCCCTGTTTTTAAACACATTATGGAGAAAACCTACCGTTATTTAGGGATTCCTCCCGACGATCCCGAAAACAGTGACTGGGCAGAAGAGATGGAAATTTTAGAGTCACTTTATAGGACACACAACTAATGAAACTAAAAAAACTCTTAAAAGATTTAGATGTTGAAGTGAAGGGAAGTCGAGAGATTGAAGTGACTGGAATCTCCTCCCACTCCCAATTCATTGCTCCAGGAAATCTCTTTATTGCTCGTAAAGGAGAGTCTTACGATGGAACTGAATTTATCTCCAAGGCTGTTGAAACAGGGGCCGTTGCAGTTCTCACAGATTTTTATAACCCTTTTCTTCAGGGAGTGGTTCAAATCATTACCCCAAAAATTGATCTATTAGAAGCCCTTTTAGCAAAACGTTACTATGAGACAGAGAAAACGCCCCTTTTTCTCATCGGTATTACCGGAACGAATGGGAAAACGACAACCGCCTATCTCATCCATCATCTCCTTTCAAACTGTGGGTTGATGGGAACAATCGAAACGGTAATGGGAAAACAGCGCTTTCCTTCAAAACTGACGACTGCCGATGTGGTAACCAACCACAAACTTTTGCGAGAGATGGGAGACCAAGGGATGAAAGCGGCGGTGATGGAGGTTACTTCCCACGCACTTGATCAAAACCGGGTAGAAGGGCTTATCTTTGATGTGGGGGTTTTCACCAACCTTTCCCAAGACCATCTCGATTATCATAAGACGATGGAGGCGTATCTTGAGGCAAAACTTAAACTTTTTAAACAGTGCAACGAGACTATTTATAATCGAGATGACGCTGTTGCAGAAAAATTTTCGAGAGGGGTCACGTTTGCGATCGACCATCCAGCCGATCTTGTAGCCAAAAACATTCATTTTTCTTTGAAGGGGACCACGTTTGAGCTCCACTATAAAGGAAAAGTCATCCCTTTTCAGTCCCAGCTCATGGGGCGCTACAATGTTTATAACTGTTTAGCGGCCCTTGCAGCTACTCTTAAAAAAGGGGAGCGGATGGGAACACTCCAAAAGAAGCTCGCCACTTTTCCAGGAGTTCCTGGAAGGCTTGAAAGAATTGGAAACTCGAAAGGGATCCATATCTTCGTCGACTTTGCCCATACTCCAGAAGCCCTTTCTAAAGTACTAGAGACCCTTCACTCCATTAAGAAAGGGAAGATGATTACGGTTTTTGGGTGTGGGGGAGAAAGAGACCAAGATAAGCGGCCGAAAATGGGGCGCGCCGCCGAAAAATATTCCGATCAGATCATTATCACCTCTGATAATCCCCGGAGTGAAGCCCCCCTTACCATCTGTCAAGAGGTGGCAAAAGGACTGACAAAAAAAGAAGCATTGATCGAAGTGGACCGAAGAGTAGCGATTGAACGGGGCATATTCATGGCAAAAGAAAATGACATCCTTCTCATTGCGGGGAGAGGACACGAACCTTTTCAGAAAATTGATGGGCGGCAAATCCCCTTTGATGATCGAGAGGTAGCGCGAGAATTCGCAAATCTATAGAATAAGCGCCATGTTTAAATTTATTCTGTGCATGGTCCTTCCTGTAGCCCTTTATGCTGCAGCTTCGCCGAAGCAGCTCATCGTCATCGATCCGGGGCATGGAGGTTTTGACATTGGAGCGCAAGTACAAACCCTTAAAGAAAAAGCGCTTGCTCTTCAGACGGCTACCCTAGTGAAAGAGTATCTCCATAAAAAAGGGTATCGGGTCATCCTCACCCGCAGTCGCGATGTTTTTCTCCCCCTTAGTAAGCGGGCTACGATTGCCAACGATACAAAAAGCAAACTCTTTGTCAGCATCCATTTTAATTCATTTCGAGGGCCAAAGCCCCATGGAATTGAGATTTACTATTATAACAAGGGGACGAAGTGGCGGCAAAACGCATCGAAAAAACTCGCCCAAATCATTTTAAATGGGATGGTTGCTGCAACAGAGGCTCGCAATCGCGGGATCAAGCAAGGAAATTTTCATGTGATTCGAGAGACCAAGATGCCTGCGATTCTCATTGAGGGAGGTTTTATGACAAATCCTGGGGAGCATGCCAAGCTTAAGACCCATGCCTATCTTGATAAAATGGCCCTCGCGATTGCCAATGGGATTGACAAATACTTAAGATCGTAATCTAATGAAAAAATGTCCTCGGCGTGATTTGAACACGCGGCCTATTGCTTAGGAGGCAATTGCTCTATCCACCTGAGCTACGAGGACAGAAGATAACTATTCTAATCGAAAATCGAATTGGAGGCAACCTATGTCGGCAGATGGAGATATTGGACTCATTGGCTTAGCGGTGATGGGGCAAAATCTTGTTCTAAATATGAATGACAATGGCTACAAAGTGGTCGTTTTCAACCGGACAACCTCCAAAGTCGACGACTTTTTAGCTGGTCCTGCCAAGGGAACCGAAGTAGTGGGGACCCACTCCCTCAAAGAGCTCGTTGGAGCTCTCAAGCGCCCCCGAAAAGTGATGATGATGATCCGCGCTGGCTCTTCTGTTGACGAGACGATCGACGAGCTTGTCCCCCTTCTAGAAAAAGGGGATATTATTATCGATGGGGGGAATAGCCACTACCCCGACAGTGAGCGCCGCTTTCAATCCCTTAAAGAAAAAGGGATTCTCTTTATTGGAACGGGGATTTCAGGAGGGGAGGAAGGAGCTCGCCATGGTCCGTCGATTATGCCCGGGGGCAACCCCGATGCATGGCCCGAGGTTAAGCCGATTTTTCAAGCGATCGCCGCCAAATCAGAAGATGGAGAGCCTTGTTGCGATTGGGTCGGAGAAGGGGGAGCAGGCCACTATGTCAAGATGGTCCATAATGGGATCGAGTATGGGGATATGCAAATTATCTGCGAAGCTTACCAGCTCCTTTCAGGAAAACTCAGCCTTCAAGCCGATGAACTTTCCAAGATCTTTGCCAAGTGGAACGAAGGAGAGCTCAATAGCTATCTTATCGAGATTACCAGCCAGATCTTTGCCTTTAAAGATGAAGATGGGAGCCCTCTTTTTGAAAAAGTGCTCGATGTCGCAGGGCAAAAAGGGACCGGAAAATGGACAGGGATTAGCGCTCTTGATATTGGGATGCCGTTGACCCTCATCGGAGAAGCCGTTTTTGCTCGGTGTCTTTCTGCTCTAAAAGATCAAAGAGTTGAGATGAGCAAACACTTCAAAGGGCCCGAAAAAGCTTTTTCTGGTGATAAAGAAAAGATGGTCGAAGATATCCGCCAGGCCCTCTATGCTTCCAAGATCATCAGCTATGTTCAAGGGTTTATGCTTATGCGGGCAGCAGCAAAAGAGATGAAATGGAACCTTAACTATGGCTCCATTGCCCTCATGTGGCGAGGGGGATGCATTATCCGGAGCCGCTTCCTTGGCGAGATCAAAAAAGCCTTCGACAAAAACAAAGAGCTAGAAAGTCTCCTTCTCGACGACTTTTTCAAACAAGAGATTTTGAAAGCCGAAGAAGGATGGCGCCGGGTCGTTTCCCATGCGGCAGAGTTTGGCATTCCCGCCCCCTGCTTTGGCACCTCCCTCTCCTTCTTTGATGGGTATCGCTCGAGCCGTCTTCCCGCCAACCTTCTCCAGTCGCAGCGGGACTTCTTCGGTGCCCACACCTACGAGCGAGTTGACAAGCCCCGTGGCCAGTTCTTCCACACCAACTGGACCGGCTCCGGAGGAGACATCAGCTCCTCTACATATAACGTTTAGCTAGCGCGCTTATTCTGGTAGCAGATCTCGTTGTAGTTTAGCGTAAAAGCGGGCTGCAGAGATTCTAAGCTTCGACATACCCAGTTGAAATCCTTGTGGTCCTGCGTCTTAGAATATTTTTCTACCTGTTCTTCAAGCTCATCGTATACCTTGTGCATCCGCTTAGCGAGCTTCTTGTCTTCCCCCCGAAGCGACATCTCATCCACCTCATCCAGCTCCTTTTTCATCTGCTGAAGCTGCGTGTTGAGCATATTCATAGCCTTTTCATAATTAATGTCTTGGTCCATAACTTCCCCCATGTAAGACACTCCCTACCTATATTGTAGAACGGCTCTGAATTATTGTTCTACTGAAATAAATATTCGAGCTGCTTTTTTTGGCTAAGAGAAAGAAATCGATGAGCAGTCATTCCAACCTCTTGATTCTCTAGAGGTTCATAGGAAAGAACGATCCCTCTTTGACACTTTAGCTCTTTTTTTGCTCCTTCAAGGGCGCGAAGCTCTCGCTCTTTTGTTTGAGGGTCATTGATTTCCCAAGCAACTTGAAGAAGGGCAATGTCACTTCCCCTTTTGACGACGAAGTCGATCTCATAGTTTTCCTTAGTTACATAGTAATAGACTTCAAGTCCAAGGCGCTTAAGCTCAAGAAAAATGAGATTTTCTAGGAGCTTTCCCCGATTTGCAGAGAACTTAAACCCCATTGCATTAGCTTGTCCTGTATCAATGGCATAGACCTTTTTCGGATTGCGGATCTGCTTTTTAAGCGAATAGGAAAAGAGATCGACTTCATAGATCAGATGGGCATCTTCAAGGGCTTGGATATACTCCTTAATGCTTTTGTCAGCAAGGTCAAAGAGTTTGCTAAGACTTGAATAGGAAAAAAGTTTGCTAATGTGGGTGACGAGATAGACATAGAGCTTTTCTAAGTCAGCTACTTTACGTGCAGCAAGTCTTGGAGCCACATCTTGCAACAGGACCATCCGGGCGTGCGCCCCTAAAATATCATAGGCTGTTTCACTTTTTGAGTTTATGACAACAATCGGAAATCCTCCATATTTAAGAAGCTCATCGAGAAGGTGGGCAATCTTGGGACCATTTTTTGAAACCTCGAAAGGCTTTTCAAAGTCGATTGCGTTAAAAGAGGCGAGCTCTCTAAGGGAAAAGGGGAAAACCTCAAGAGGAAGACTTCGTCCTGAGAGGAGGGTGACCATATCTGAAGAGAGCATTGCAGCATTGGAACCGGTGATCACAAAACGGGCTTTTTTCGTTTCATGGTGCGCTTTTACGAAAACGGGCCATTGTTCAAAGAACTGCACCTCATCAAGGAAGACATAAACTTCACCCTCTGGCTGCATCAGCTTTAAGTACTCTTCGTAAATCTGTTGGAGCGTTTCTACATCTTCACGATAAGGGCTCAAATAGGGGTGCTCAAGATTAAAGAACAAGATGTTTTGAAAAGGAACCTGTTGATTTTCAATCAGATCGTCGATCAGCTGCTTTAAAAGGGTACTTTTTCCTGCACAACGGACCCCCATAATGGCCACAATCTGTCCTGTTCCAAAGTACTCAATAAGTTTGGGGAAACAAGTACGTGCAGCTCCAGGGAGGTACTTCTCATTTTCCCAATGAGGGTTCTGATCTATGAGAATTTCTTCAAACATCTCGTAGTATACTCCGAGAAAATAGCATTTTTCCCGTATTATATTACGAGATATAAGATTTGTCAAGAATTTTCGCGCTGTACCAATGTTTCTAAATATCTGTAATTAAGCAGTTTGATAAAATCATTTAAATTAATTAAAAAATTTGTTATAATAGATGTCATAACTAAGGGGGATATATATGATAGAAACAGTAGGTCAATTAAAAACTGATTTAAATAATGTTGTTGGCTTCTTTAAAGACTCCAATAAAGAAATGGAGACTTTGCTTACCGGGCTTGGTAATGCGAATAGGCCATCTGCTAAGAAAGCTCTTTGGAAAGCCATTCAGGAAATGTCGGCTGGAAATCGGACAAAAATTCACGGGGTAATTCTACCTCTTGTCAAGCAACAATATGGGGATAAAGGGCAATGGGGGCTTGTTATTCGAAATGCAACCTTGCCAAAAAAAGAGATTGAAAGAAAATCTGGAAGCTTTTTTGAGATTTTAGACGATGAGAAAATGCTAGAAAAATATGCTGGAGCCTGTCTTACCGTTCTGTGGGATGAAGATCCCATCGATGAAATGAAACTTCAGCCCAACTTTTGGAATGGTTTCAAAAAAGGGATAGAGGATCTAGGGAAGAAATTAAAGGAAACAAAAAATCAAAAAATACGGGCTGCCTGTGTTTTTGCAGCCAGTTATAATCATGCAAATGTTGTCGATTTATATTTCGAAAGAGTCTTGCTCACAAGTAAGGACAAGGACAATGTAAGTGCAAGTAAGGGCAATGTAAGTGCGGCTGAGATTATAGACCTCAACCGCTTTGCTTAACGGTAGCGGGGATTTCTCCCCGCTGCACTCTACGGTTCAGCTGATCAAACAGGCGGTTTAACCTCAAGCATTTCAGCGTTCCCTTCTTATATTTATCAGCCTGGGTCACCTTTTTTCTTGGGCCAAAGGTGAAGGTGATCCCAAGCCGTCCTTGGAAATTGAAGTGGAAGAGGTTATCGTAAGAAGCCATTGCTGCTAGGTCGAACATTCCCAAGACCCGTAGGAGGAGGCGTGCTTGCCCTCCCAAGGCATTCTTAGTTCTGTCCCCTATATAGTAGTAAGGTCCTCCAGACACGAAAAGAGAATGATCGAGGCCGGAGTAGGCCCGGATTTCAATATCTCCATCGACTCCCGGCATATTATGAAAGGTTTTTCCCGAGCCGGTCCGTCTGGTATTCCTTGCCCCTATAGGAAAATAACCATTGGCTCGGAAGCTGATAAAGCTCCCTAGCGCTTCGAGCCCCGCACCCAGACGGTTAAGGTTGCTTTGCTTTAGGCGGCGGTAGTCATAGAATATATTGGCTCCATAGGCGTAGCCCGTGGGAAGATGGGGGTAGCGCACGCCAATTCCTCCGTTGCCGGCGAACTTTCCGTCGGTAAAGCGGTGACCTCTTAGGTCGGTAAACAGAATCAGTGGATCAAAGGTCACTGGGATCCAAACAAGATCAAGGGTTGAGTAACCCTTATTATAGCCAATTCCTTCTCCTTCGGTATGGCGGACTCCAAGCCGGATCGCTTTTAGATCGAGGTGACAAGGTTTATCCTCCGTTTGCGCAAACAAAGGTACAATAAGTAATAATAAAAATAGGATCATTCTTCTGCCTTGAGCACTTTCATAAAGGCTTCCTGAGGAATGGTCACCTTTCCAATTTCTTTCATCTTTTTCTTGCCCTTCTTTTGCTTTTCCCAGAGCTTCCGTTTCCGAGTGATGTCGCCCCCATAACACTTGGCGGTCACATTTTTCGATAGGGCGGAGAGGGTTTCGCGGGCGACGATTTTTCCTCCGATCGCTGCTTGGATTGGCACCTTAAACTGTTGGCGGGGGATCGCTTCTTTGAGCTTTTTGCAGATCGCCCGCCCTTTTGCTTCGGCCTTGGTGGTGTGGACGAGGCAAGAGAAGGCATCGACCACTTCATCATTCACCCGGATCTCCAGTTTGATGATCGAGCCAACGTCATACTTATCAAACTCGTAATCAAAAGAGGCGTAGCCACGGGTCACCGACTTAAGCTTATCGTTAAAGTCGGTGATGATCTCATTCATCGGGAAGTGGAAGGTGAGGAGGAGGCGGTTGCCTCCCATCGACTCGGTTTTTTCGAGAGTGCCCCGTTTTTCGGTTCCCAGCGCCATGATCGGGCCGAGGAAATCGGAAGGGGTCATGATGTGGGCCACGACCCACGGCTCTTCAATATACTCGATCGTCACTGGATCGGGGTGATGAGCGGGATTGTCGATATGTTTTTCCTCTCCATTCGAGAGGGTCACCTTGTAGATAACGCTCGGGGCCGTTGTAATAATATCGAGGTCAAACTCCCGCTGCAATCGTTCAAAGGTAATCTCCAAATGGAGAAGGCCAAGAAAGCCACATCGGAATCCAAAACCGAGGGCAAGACTACTTTCCTGCTCGACGTGGAGGGCAGAGTCGTTAAGCTGGAGCTTCACAAGAGCATCACGGACATTTTCAAATTCGGAAGAGTCGATGGGATAAATCCCTGCATAGACGACTGGCTGGATCACTTTAAAGCCAGGGAGAGGGTCGGTTGCACCTCCTCTAAAGGAGGTAATTGTATCGCCGATCTTGACGTCTGAGGTCTTTTTAATATTAGCAACGAGGTAGCCCACCTCTCCAGGGCGGAGGATTTCGACCTTTTTTTCGTCAGGGGAAAAGATCCCCACTTCTAAAACTTCAAAGGCCTTATCGGTGGCCATCATTTTGATTTGTGTCCCCTTTTTGATTTCGCCGCTCACCACCCGCACATAGATCATCACCCCGCGGTAGGGGTCGTAGTGGGAGTCGAAGACAAGGGCGCGAAGGATCTCATCCTCTGGCGGTTTGGGAGGGGGCATATCGACAAGGATACGTTCTAAGATTTCCTCAACCCCTTGCCCCGTTTTCGCCGAACAAAGGACAGCATTTTCTGCATCGAGACCGATCACCTCTTCGATCTGTTTTTTTGCCTCTTCGGGATCAGCTGCTGGGAGGTCGATCTTATTTAAGATAGGGACAATTTCGAGATCCCGTTCAACTGCTAGGTGGACATTGGCGAGGGTTTGAGCCTGCACCCCTTGCGCCGCATCGACAATGAGAAGGGCTCCTTCGCACGCTGATAGGGAGCGGGATACTTCGTAGGAAAAATCGACATGGCCGGGGGTGTCGATGAAGTTAAATTGGTAGGTATGGCCATCTTTGGCTGTGTAGTACATCGTGACGGGGTGGGCCTTGATCGTGATCCCTCGTTCCCGCTCAAGCTCCATGTCATCGAGGAGCTGCTCTTGCATTTCTCGGTCGGGGACGGTGCCGGTAACCTGGAGCAGCCGATCAGAAATCGTCGACTTCCCATGGTCGATATGGGCAATAATGGAGAAGTTGCGAATGTATTTAGGGTCGTAGTGAAAGGTCATACCGTGATTTTACTCGATTGCGGCTTAGAATCCAAGGGCTTTCCACTCAGAGATATTGCGCGATTCGGAACTAAAATTTACCCCAACGAGGATGAGCTTTTTCTCATTTTGAGCATACTTTTCAGCGTACTTTGTGTGCTCGATCTGTTCAAGAGCGGCATCTGCCGATAGATCTTTCTTGAACTCGAAGATGTAGGTGATTTCGGGCATCTCAACAATAAGGTCGATTCTTCCAATATTGGTCTTTTGTTCAGAGTAGGTTTTAATCCCCATTCCCTCTAGTAGACTGAGGAAGAGGGCATGGTAAAAGCCTTCTCGAGCTTTCTCAAAGAGAGTGTAGGGGACGTTTGCGAAATAGCTATTTATCCGCTTAAAAAAGGGCTCGAGATGGAGGTTTTCAAGATCTTTTTTGCACTCTGCAGCTGCAGTGACAACATCTGAGGGTTTAATGTCTGCAAAATCTGAGAGGAGGGAGTCGAAAAAGGCCTCTCTTACCTCTTGGTTGGGAAAGTCAAGCTCGTAAAGGGAGGTTTGTGGATCGTAGTTTCGAAGGGTAAGATAGCCGGTTTGCCACATTAGGGCTTGTAGATCGACCTTCTTGAGGTCATTGATGTTTAGAAGCTCAGTCTCTTTTGCCTCACATCGGCTAAGATCTAATGAGGCTAGGGGCTTTTCCTTGATTTGCTTAATTAAGAAGGAGGGGGTGCCTGTACTGTACCAGTAACTTTGGGTGTGCCCTGTTTTTAGAAATTTTAACGTTGAATGGGGATTATAAACAGAGGTGACTTCTCTTGAAAAGCGGTACCCATTGTACCATTGACGCATCTTATCGATGAGCATCTCTTGAGTGGACCCATCTTCAAGGTGGTGAAGATGGTCAGCAAAAAAGGTTTTAATCTCTTCTTCGGTGTAGCCCATGATTGTACTAGATATTGGGTCGATCGTAATGTCATCAAGATTGTTAAATCCAGAGAACAGTGAAACTTGAGAGAATTTGCTCACTCCTGTGACAAAGACAAACCTTAAGTGCTCGTCAAGCCCTTTTAAAGCTCCAAAGAAGCTCTTCAGAATTTCGCGGTTAGCCTCAGCAATTTCGGTCGATGCAAGACGGTCAATAAGAGGCTTGTCATACTCGTCGATAAGGACAACGACCTTATTTTCTTTGGCAAGTGCTTCAACAAGGTGTGCAAGACCTTCTTCTACCGAGGGAATCTCTATCTTTTTGCTATAGAGATCAGCCCCCTTTTTAAGAGCTCTTTTTAAACTTTCTTCTAGCTGCTTTGGGGTATGCGAGGGGATTTGAGTAAAGTCAAAGTGGAGGACAGGATATTTTTCCCACCCATAGTCGCTTGAGTAAATCGCGCAGGTTTTAAAAAGTTCTTTATTTCCCGAGAGAATTTCTTTAAGGGTGTTTAGAAAAAGAGATTTTCCAAAGCGTCTAGGTCTAGCAAGAAAGTAATATTCTCCACCATTGATAAGCTTGAGAGCATGCTCCGTTTTATCGACATAGACATACCCGTTCGTGATGATCTTGTCAATTGTCTGGATTCCAATGGGGAGCTTCTTCATAGACTTAAGTTTACACGATTCAAACATAAAAAAAAAGCCCTCCCAGCGGGGAAGGGCTTTCGAAAAGATATCGAGTCTTCTCTAATTTGAACCCTCGAATGGGACTCCTGGGTTTAGGTTGTCGCAGCGGGCTCTTCTGCCGTTTTGGCAGTGGGCTCGGCTTCTTCCGCAGTTTCGGCTTCTTCGGCTCCCTTGTCTTCGGGCTTCTTTGTGGTGAGATTGAGGAACTGCTTGTTCAGCGAGCGAGCAGCTGTAATCCACGCAAAGACGATTCCAAGAAGAATAATGGCAACGTAAGGGGCCGCACCTGCAACAGTCGCTGCTCCCAAGATAGGGAGAAGGATGTTGTAAATGAGGGCTCCACCTGACTTGCCAAGACGGGCGCCAACGACGTCAATCGCCGCTTTACCTTTAACTTTTTCTTCCTGACCAAGAGGAATGTAGGCCATTTCCTTTGTTGGATCAAAGAAGGAGTATTTCGCCGATTTACTGGCAATATTCTGTACCGTTCCAAAGATCACTGCAAGCATGAGCGGAGTGGTTCCAATTGCTGCAACCATACCGCTCATTTTTCCACCGAAGATGATGAACGTGAAGAACGCCACACCGGTTACAAGGATCATGATTGGAGTGATGAGAGCAGTTTTTCCCCATCCAAAACGTCTTACAACCGTTCCTCCTAAGAAGAAGGTGACGAGAATGGTAACGATCCCGGTTTTCTCTGAGAATCCTCCCATGAAGGCTTGGTACGCATTGTTACTTGGGTATTGGTGATGGAGTTGGTCTTTCCAGGTTACTTCAACGAGGTTGATCGCGATACCATAACCGATGACGAGAAGGGCAATACACCCCATGTACTTCGATCGGAGTAGATACATAAAGCTCTCTTTGATCGAGAGTTTTGGCTTCTTTTTCTTTGCTGCTTTTTGCTCATTAGGATCGTAGAAGCGTTTGTCGGTGAGGACATGCTTATTGATCCACCAGTAGAGACCAAGGACAAGGAGGCCAGCAACCACAACCATTGCCATGGTGTAGTTAAGGGTCACCTGCCACGGGTCATCTGCAGTCAGCCCATCACGAATTTTTGCGGCCCACTGAATAAAGCGTCCTGAGATGATCAGGGAGATATTGGCGAACATCGCGAAGATGGTATAAAAACGTTTCGACTCGGAAACCTTACTGATATCGTTGGCAAATCCCCAGAAGAGGAGGGAGATCGCCATACTTCCCCAGAGCTCCGACATGACGTAGAAGAGGGAGAAGGTCCAGTTCCTAATCACGTCGACCAGTCCCTTCATTCCCGCAGGAAGGGTGGTTTGCAACATGTCGCAAAAAGCGTGTGGGTGCAAAGCTTCTCTAAAGGGATAGAGAACGAGTCCAAACAGTCCAAAGAAGAGGATAAAGGGGGCGACTGTCGAGTAAAAGAGCGCTGGTTTGCTCAGTTTGTTACTCAATTTGGCATAGAGCAACATAAACAAGATGGCACAAGGCATCACCGCCCACAGCTTGAGGAAGGGGATGACCTGTGATCCCTTCGCTGCTGTTACAACGAGGGTGTCTTTGGTATCTCGTAAAATGGTGTAATTAAAAAGAATAAAGAAAAAGAGAAGAACCATCGGGATGAGTTTTTTAAGCTCAAAGCGATGAACAGGCCAAAGGCGTGAGCGCCATTTACCAAATTCTTGTGTAGTTGATGCCATATTGCGTTTCCTTTAAAGCAAATTTTTTCGTGATGTTCTCGAGCAATCGCTGAGAACTCTTCAATTTTCAGGAAACCCATTATAGAGGATCTGCATTATAAATCAAGAAAAAAAGGAGCACAGGAGGAGGTGTGGGGTTGATGAGTTGTGTAAGGTAAAAATTTTGCTGTGAACCGGCAGACCTGTCGGGGGCAGAGCCCTTCGCCACCCTCCTGAGTCCGCGGACAGCTACGGACTGCCCCTTTCAACCTAACGGTTGAAGGGTGTCCCTCCGCTGGAAAAAACTTCTTTCTTTTCCAGCGAACTGACGTGAGTTCAAGCCCGGAGGGCGCCCGAACGAACGCGGTGAGCTGTCCATGGCTTCAAGGCGAACCTGTAAAATTGGCATGAAGGAGGGGTGGAACAGTGCTTCGCACGGCCCCCCGACTGAAGGTCCAATTTGACTGTTTGCTTGAAGCTCAAGGGGGCAGCGGGGGACTTTAGTCCCCGACGGATCTATATACTTTATCATTGAAGTTTTCGATTACATGTAAAAAACGCCCTAGAATAGGGCGCTTTTCATAGGACAAAGGGAAAGAAAGACTTACTTCTAAACCATCCCTTCCGCTCCAGCAGCAATCATCGCCTGCTGAGCATTCACAGCCTCAACGTAACCATTCCAAAGCTCATGATCAACAATCCCATGACGGACCGCCTGAATGAGCTCTCGCTTACACTGCGCTAAAGATTTTTTTGGACTCAAAAGAGCAATCATCTCTTTATCCCCAGAAAGCCTGGCAATGTTAAGAAGCCTCTCTAGCTGAAGCTTTGAAAAAGCAAGACCCTCTTTCTTCTTCCGAGACCCTCGTGCAGCTCTTTGCTTCGGAGGAACAACAAGAGGACGGTCCGCTTTAATAATAAATTTTTCAATCATGGATGAAAGCTCGCCTGGATCCTTATATTTCATCTTTCTAAGGGTGAAATGATGAATGTACCCACCAGTGTTTATTGGAATGTACTTACACAAATCATTCTCTTTTTTGCCTCTTACCTTTTTAATGGCTTTGGCAATCACACTTTCTAGCTCTTCAAGCTTCTTCGTGTTTGTCTTGGCAGTTTCTTGCTCAGTAAAACTCATAGTAGCTACCTTTGTTTTTTAAAAATAAATTTAATTTAAATAATGAAAGTTTTATTTTTCACTATTTATTCTCTAATCTAGACGTAGTTTTATAACATTGCCAATTTTTAATGCAATAGTTATTTTCATTTTTTTGAAAATAGTTCTAACTCGTAGGTGAGATAGTTTCACACCTCGTGCAATTTTAGTAAAACAACCGCTTTCATGCAACAATTAATTCTTGCATAGGAATTCCTGGAATGCCTATTTTGGGATATTGGAATAGCTTGAAATGAGTGGGTTATGAGCAGAGAAAAGGGTGACAAAAAAAATTTAAAAAAAGTAGAGATTCCTCTTGCCGTTTTGGCAGGAAAAGGGGGTGTAGGGAAGTCGACGGTGGCTCACGGAATTACTCAAGCGATTTATAGGAAAGGGTTTAAGGTTGGCATTCTCGATGCCGATATTTATGGCCCTTCAAGCTCCCATTTTCTCCCTCCCGACACTTTACCCCAAGTTCAAGGAGAAAAGGTCCTTCCTGCCGACTCTGGAGGCATTAAGACTCTTTCTAGTGCCCATTTCCCCAGGGGAAAGGGGGCCTGTGTTGTGCGCGCTCCCATTGCCACCCAGATTGTTTCTCAATTTATCGAGGAGGTGGAGTGGGGAGAGTTGGATTACTTGATTGTTGACTTTCCGCCAGGGACGGGAGATGTTCAGATTTCGCTGATGCAAAAAATTTCCTTTACAGGAGCTCTCATTGTAACAACCCCCCAGGAGCTTGCCCTTCTTGATGTGAGAAAATCGATGGAAATGTGTCTGCAGATGGGGGTAGAGATGATCGGGGTGATTGAAAATATGAGTTATTTTTCTCCTCCTGGAAGCAAAGAAAAATATCCCATATTTGGGGAAGGAGGGGGACAAAAACTTGCCGATGAGTTTGCCATCCCTCTTCTAGCGCAGATTCCAATTCATCCTACCCCAGAGATTTTTGATGCTTTGGTGGAAAAGGTTTTTTTAAAAGAAAAAAATGGATGTGAAATAAAAATCAAAGACAGGTATCATTTCTCTATTGGGTGGATCGATGGCAAGGAAAGTCTTTACCGGTTTAGTGATGTACAACGTCATTGCCCTTGTGTAAAATGTATGAAAAAACCCTTATCTCTTACTGATGTAGAAGGGGAAAAAATAATACCGGTTGGGAACTATGGGGTTCAGATGGTTTTTTCGAAAGGATGCTCTAAAGGAATTTACCCCTTTTCTCTATTAAGGAAACTAGGATGAAACGGCTTCTTTTTCTTTTAGCTCTTTGTTTTCTAGCCGCTTGTGGAAAGCCGGTCCATCAGTCCTATATGGAAGAGAGTGGAAAGGTAAAAGTCCTATCGACCACCGCGATGATTGACGACCTAGTGGCAGCGATTGGAGGAGAAGAAATTGATCATTTAAGCCTGATTGTGGGAGATCTCGATCCTCATAGCTATGAGCTGGTGAAAGGGGATGATGAAAAACTTGCCCGCGCCGATCTTATTTTTTACAATGGACTGGGGCTTGAGCATGGGGCAAGTTTGAGTAAACATCTGGCCTCTCACCCAGAGGCAATTCCCCTTGGAGATATCCTTTACCAGAAAGACCCCACTTCTTTTATCTTGATCGAAGGTCAGCTCGATCCCCACTTCTGGATGGACGTCTCCCTTTTTGCGCAAACAATCGATCCGATTGTCAGTGCTCTTTCTGAAAAAGCTCCTCAATACGCCTCCCTTTTTAAAGAGCGGGGAGCAACGCTTAAAAAAGAGATGGCTAAAAGAGATGAAAACCTTTTGAAAAAGATGCAAACCATCCCTGATG
The DNA here is from genome assembly GCA_021772275.1 of Chlamydiota bacterium. Lineage (GTDB taxonomy): Bacteria > Chlamydiota > Chlamydiia > Chlamydiales > Simkaniaceae > Neptunichlamydia. The sequence goes on from JAJFMJ010000033.1 coordinate 32,865, forward strand.
AAAAAAGATACCTCGTCACCAGCCACGATGCGTTTTACTACTTTGCTAAAAGATATCTCGCATCTCCTGATGAAAAGGAGTGGAAAAAGCGGTTTATGGCACCGGAAGGACTTGCTCCCGATGGACAGATGAGCATCCTCGACATCCAAGCAGTGAGTGAGTTTCTTTGCGCCCACCAGATCAACACCGTTTTCCCTGAGTCAAACATCAACCAAGACGCTCTTAAAAAAATTGTTTCGATCTGCCAAGAAAAGGGGCTTCATGTTAAAATTGCGTCCGCTCCTCTTTATGGAGATACGATGGGAAAAAAAGAAAGCTACCTAGAAATGATGGAGCACAACGGGGAGACGCTCAGCGATTATTTGCCATGATTAATATTCACCAACTCACTGTCAACTATGAGAAGACCTCTGCCCTTTGGGAGATCAATCTTTCGATTCCTGAAGGGAGCCTCACGGGGATTATCGGTCCCAATGGCGCTGGAAAAAGCACCCTTTTAAAAGCCCTTTTGGGAATCGTTCGCCCCTTAGCGGGAAGTGTCCACTTTTGGGGAAAGCCTTTTAAGAAGGTGAAGGAAAAAATCGCTTATGTCCCTCAAAAGGGGAGCATCGATTGGGAGTTTCCCATCACGGTTTTGGATGTGGTCCTTATGGGACGGTATGGGAAACTTAAAGGACTCAAATGGTATCGAAAAGCTGATAAAGAAGCGGCCCTAACTATTTTACGACGCCTCGACATGGCCTCTCTTGCCGACCGGCAGATCAGCGCCCTTTCGGGCGGACAACAGCAACGCCTTTTCATTGCGCGTGCCCTTCTTCAAGGAGCTGAAATCCTCCTTCTTGACGAACCTTTTGCAGGAGTCGATAAGGTCACCGAACAAGTGATCATGACTCTTTTGCAAACGCTACGAGACGAAGGAAAAACCATCCTTGTTGTTCATCATGATTTGAAAACAGCCACCACCTATTTCGATCAAGCGCTTCTTCTCAATACTTCGGTGGTTGCTTTTGGAGAGGTAGAAGAGGTCCTTACCCCCGAAAATTTGGCCCGTGCCTATGGCGATAAAGAAGAGCTCTTTAGTGAGGCAACCCGCCTTTCCAAGGAGCAAAAAGCAGGACTTTTATCTCGATGAACCTTTTCGACCCTTTATATCGCGCCCCCTTTATCGGTTCGATGCTGATGTGTTTAGCAGCAGCGCTTATGGGCAGCTTGATGGTTGTCAAGCGGCGGAGTTTGCTTGGGGAAACCCTCTCCCACGCCGCCTATCCAGGGGTGACTTTGGGCGTAGTCGTTGCCTCTCTTTTTTTTAAACCTTCCGACCCTCTTGCGATCTTTGTTGTTTTAGGGGGGGCATTTCTTTTTGCCTATCTCGGTCTCCAGGTAGTTGAAAAACTCCAAAACCGCTTCAAAATTCATCTGGATGCCGCCCTTTGTTTAGCCCTTTCTGTTTTTTTAGGTTTGGGGGCTTTAATTGCCAGTCGGATTCAGTTTACCCACCCCCTTTGGTATCAACAGTCCCAAGTTTTTATCTATGGACAAGCGGCAACAATGACCGATGCTCACATCGCCATTTATGGGACCCTTTCCTTAATGATTCTCGCCTTTACCATCTACCGTTTCCGGGAGATCGAACGCCTCCTTTTTGATCCCTCCTTTACCTCGAACCCCACCCTTAAAGCGATCTTTTTTTTCCTCATCCTATCGATTGTTGTGGGGATCCGAAGCGTGGGAGTTATCTTAATCGCTGGGATGCTTGTGGCTCCGGCTGCCGCTGCCCGCTGTTTTACAAACCGTCTTTCGCGGGTCCTCTCTTTAGCAGGAGCTTTTGGCCTTTTAAGTGGTTTTGGGGGGAACTATCTGGCCCTAAAACTAAGTGGCCATGGAGTGAATTATCCTACAGGGCCGATGATCCTCCTCTTTGCTGCATCTGTCACCCTTCTATCGCTCCTTTTTGCTCCCCAAAAAGGAGCCCTATCGCGCCTTGTTCGGATAGCCCGTTTTCGGCGACGTTGCCACTCGGAAAATGTTTTAAAGACCCTGTGGAAAGGAGGCGTTCACACCCCTCTTAGCGCAAAAGAGGTCCTCAAATGGAATGGGATGGGGAGGCTCCACCTTAAGAAAACACTCTTTTCTCTCCAAAGAGAGGGGTGGGTGGCCCAAGAAGGGAAAGGGAGATTCCTCCTCACCTCCGATGGTGTAAAGCGAGCAGAGCGTCTCGTCCGACTCCACCGTCTTTGGGAGCTTTACCTCGTCTCTTGCTTAAGAGTGGACGAGGAAAGGGTCCACCATAGCGCTGAGGAGATGGAACACATTCTGACTCCTGAACTTGAAAGTCGGTTGAGCCTTCTTCTTAACAACCCGAAAAAAGACCCCCATGAAAAGCCCATCCCTCAAGGAGAGTTTTTATGAACCCCTACTCAGGCACCTCTTTTTTTGGTTTTTTTGCCGTTTTAGGACGGCGGGTTAAAGAAGCTCTTTTGGGAAATATTGAGGCTCTTGTTTCCGATGAAGTGCAGCTCCTCGTCTTATTTTTTATTGCCCTTTCCTCTGCCCTTGTTGGCACCCTTTTAGTTTTAAAAAAAAGGACGATGCTTGCCAACTCTTTATCCCACACCATTTTGCTCGGGATTGTTGCAGCTTTTTTAATCGGAAAAAGTAGTGGGATCTACTCCTTTAATCTGACCACTCTGATTATCGGGGCCCTTGTCACCGCCTTTTGCACCACCTTTAGCACCGAATTTTTACACAAAAAACTCCGCCTCCAAGAAGATGCGAGTATTGGCCTGATTTTCACCACCTTTTTTGCCCTTGGGGTCGTCTTGGTCACCACCCTTTCAAGAAATAGCCATCTTGGCATTGAAGCGGTGATGGGAAATGTCGATGCTCTTCACCCCGATGATGTGAAGCAGGTCTTTTCCCTCTTTCTTTTTAACGGGGCGGTTGCCCTTCTTTTCTTTAGACGCTTTGAAGTCGCTATTTTTGATAGCCAGTTTGCCCGCAACCTCGGTATTTCCCTCGTTTTTTTTAATTACCTCCTCATGTTTCAAACGGCGCTGACCGCTATTGGTTCTTTTCGCGCTGTAGGAGCATTTCTCTTTTTGGCCTTTTTAGTGGCTCCCGTTTTAACCGCCCGTTTTTTTGCCCACCGCCTTAAATCCCTTCTATTTTTAGCAGGAGGAATCGGGACTTTTGTCGCTTTAATCTCGGTGGCTCTTTCCAGACATGTCCTTTCGGTTTATGCAATCCCTTTAGCAACCTCGGGACTTGCTGCTACAATGCTTGGCATCACCTTTGCCTTGGGGGCCCTTTACAGGTGGAGAAAAACAGCGTGAAAAAAATTGCCGTTTTAGGAAGTACCGGATCGATAGGAACAAACACTCTAGAGGTCGCTGCCCATTTGGGGTATGAGGTGAGCGTACTTGCCGCCCACTCTAACATTGATCTTTTAGAGACCCAAGCCAAGCAGCTTCGTCCCAAGTGTATTGCCGTTTTTGATAAAGATAAGGGGCGAGAACTTCAGCGCCGCTTACCTGACATGAATGTTGTTTTTGGGTTGGAGGGACTGATTGAAGCAGCCACATTGCCCGAAGTTGATTTTGTGGTGTCGGCGATTGTAGGAGCTGCAGGGATTGTGCCGACCCTTAAAGCGATCGAAGCGGGGAAAACCATTGGCCTTGCCAACAAAGAGGTTTTAATTGCTGCTGGAGAACTGGTCATGGGAGCGGCGAAAAAACAAGGGGTTCAGATCCTTCCGATCGACAGTGAGCATAGCGCCATTTTTCAATGCTTGCAGGGGGAGTGTCCCACCACTGTAAAGCGGCTCATCTTGACCGCTTCAGGAGGTCCGTTTTGGAGCCATTCCAAAGAGCGGCTGCAAACGATCACCCGCGAAGAGGCGCTCAATCATCCCACTTGGAAGATGGGAAAAAAAATCACTATCGACTCTTCGACGTTGATGAACAAAGGGCTCGAAGTGATTGAGGCTAAATTTTTATTTCACACGCCGATCGAGAAGATCGATGTGGTGATCCACCCCCAAAGTATTGTCCATAGTTTTGTTGAATATGTCGATGGATCGTTGATTTCCCAGATGGGAGTGCATGATATGAGAGTTCCGATCCAGTACGCTTTGACCTATCCAGAGCGAAAAAAGGGAATTGCCCCTTGTTTCGATTTCCAGAGATGGTCTAAACTGGAGTTTTTTACCCCTGACCTGGAAAAATTTCCTTGTTTGAGGCTTGCCTATGAAGCAGCCAAGGTAGGGGGAACCCTTCCCTGCTTTATGAATGGAGCAAACGAGGCTCTTGTCGACCAGTTTTTGGCTGGGAAGATAGGTTGGATCGAGATTGGACAAAAATTAGAAACCTTAATGGAAGCGCACAAAGCTTATCCCCAGGAGAGTTTAGAAGCTCTCTTAGAAGTGGATAAAGAGGCGCGAAACCTAGCAACTACCTTATGAGGCCGCTGTGCAGACCTTTTTATACATTCTTTTAGCCATTCTAGGACTTAACTTGCTTGTCTTTATCCACGAGCTGGGTCACTACATCGTCGCCCGAAGAAATGGGATGAGGGTAGAGGTCTTTAGCATTGGCTTTGGAAAACCCCTCTTTAGCTGGATGCGCAAAGGGGTAAAGTGGCAGGTTTGCCCCCTCTTTTTTGGAGGATATGTCCGGATTGCAGGGATGGAAAAAGAGGGAGATCTTGAGCCCTACGAGGTTCCCGATGGATTTTATTCCAAAAAGCCGTGGGCGCGGGTCAAAGTGGCCCTTGCTGGTCCCATTGTCAACCTCGTTTTTGCCCTAGTCCTTTTTACCGTCATTTGGGGGTTAGGGGGGCGTCAAAAGCCTTTTTCTCAGTTCACCCAGCTGATTGGCTATGTCGATCCCCAGTCAGAGCTCTACCAAAGTGGAATTCGTCCCGGAGATGCCATTACCGAATATAATCATGAGCCCTTTGAAGGCTATAAAGATCTCCTCTATGCCGCCCTTGTCAATGGTCATCCCGCCACTGTTGAAGGGGAAAAAATTGACTACTTTACCCAAGAAAAAATCCCTTACGACTATACTGTTACCCCTTACGACAATCCCTTTCAAAAGGGGATGAAAACGATCGGTGTCCTCGCTCCAGCAAGTTATCTCATCTATGAAGCGCCGATCTATCAAAACCTCCCCCTGGCCACCAGCGGCATCCAGCCCCAAGACCAGATCGTCTGGGTCAATGGAGAGCTCATTTTTTCTAACGAGCAACTCTCTAAAGTTCTCAACAGCGGAAAGGCCTTACTTACCATTGAGCGGGATGGACACCCCCTTTTAGGAGCAGTGCCACGCATTCCTCTCGGCGACTTACGGATGACCACCGAAGAAGCCGATGAGATAAGCGACTGGAAATATGCCGCGGATTTGCATCAAAAAGGGGAGTCTTACCTCTTTATCCCCTATACCCTCTCTTCCGATCTTTATGTTGAGAAAGGGCTTTACTATATCGATGAAGATTCAAAAGTTTCTCGCGCCTCTTCTTCAACCAAAACCTCCCCCCTCGATTTGATGCTTAGACCGGGAGATCGGATCATTGCCGTCGATGGGATTCCTGTATCTCGTTCCACAGACTTTTTAAAAGAGCTCCAAACCCCCCGCGCCCAAATTATTGTCAAAAGGGCTCCAGAAAAAGAGCAAGGATTATGGAAAACCGAAGACGAAGCCTTTTTAAAAACAACCAACTGGGAGGGGATTCTTCCCATGGTGAGAAGCATCGGAAGCCCGCAGACTCTGGCCCAAAATGGGAACTTTCACCTTCTTAAACCTGTAACTCCCATTCGTCTTAAAGAGTTTCCCCTTTCTGAAAAAGAGAGAAAAAAGCTTCAAGAAACGATCGCTGCAAGTCAAGCCGCTATCGAAAAAATTTCCGATGCCGAAGAAAGAGAGCAGGCCTACGCCGCTCTAAATAACTACCAAAACCGTCTCATCCTCGGCGTTTCTCTCTCCGACCGTCTAGTCACCTACAACCCCAACCCTTTCAACCTCTTTGGCAGCGTCTTTGGAGAAATCGCCCGCAACCTCACCGCCCTTTTTTCTGGTTCCCTCGGTCCCAAACAATTTGGAGGACCCATCTTTATCGTTCAAGTTATGCAGCAAAGCTGGGGTCTTGGCATCAAAGAAGCTCTCTTCTGGCTCGGTGCCATCAGCCTCAACCTCGGCATCCTCAACCTCCTCCCCATTCCCGTTCTCGACGGGGGGCACATCTGCTTTTCCCTTCTCGAAAAAATCCGTAAAAAGCCCCTCAAAGCAAAGACGATGCAGCGGATGATTATCCCCTTTGTGGCCCTTCTTATATTCGTTTTCATATACCTAACATATAACGACCTCACCCGCATCTTCGGCCGTTTTTTCTGATTTGCAAAAGCAAGTTAAAAGAATCTACTCACGCAGGAGTTTGGTTCGGGATAGATGTAAAGCGGCTTTACATCGTGTTAGGTTCTGTTGAGAAATTTAGGGCCTAGAGATTCGGAGGAGGTTTTCTTGAAATTTGGGATTTTTTTGCCGAACATAAATAGTCAGGTGCTATTTTTGAGGCAAAAAAATTTCAAATTTCTGAAAAAAACCCTGAAGATCTAGAGAATAAACTCCTCAACAGAACCTAGGAAGTTTTGTTTAGAATGCCATCAGCAAGAGAAGCGGTTTTTTCCCAAGATTTTTTGAGCTTATTAGAGTTCTTTATCTCTTCTTCAATTTTTTCAATTTCTGCTTTGATCACACTATCGAGAGGTTTCTCTTTAGATGTCCGACTAGCTAGCTTCTTTCCATAGGCTGGGATCGTCATAATATCAACGATCTGGTCCTCTGGAAGTGTTTGCCAATGCTTCAGAAGAATTTGTTTCTTTTCGAGTTTGGGTAATTTCGCCATAGCTTTCTTTACAAGGGCAAAGACACCATAGTCTATACTCGAGGATTCTAGCTTTTTCGTAAGATAGGCATATTGCTCAACAACATTTCCTTCAATAGGTGCGATCTTTTTCTCGACCGTCTTGAGCTCAAGAAGGCGCTCTTTTACCGGTGTATCGGTACCTAACATTTTTTCTACAAACTTCGTAAAGGAGGTGGGCATTGCATCATAAACTTTTTTCAGCTTTTCCTCATCCCCCTTTTCTAGAAGGCTAGTGAATAGAGGAAGAAGGTTAGACTCTTTTTCTTTCGGAGAGATTATCTTTTCAGCTTTTGTTAGCGTGCTTTCAAAATGCATTTCGCTTGCTTTTTGTTTGTTTGCCTCGATCCCTTTCTTAATCTCTTCTTGAGAGGTTTCATCGTCGATCCGCACAGCATAGAGGAAGTGAGCTTCTTGGGCCTCTTTCAGGAAGGTCTTGGGCTTTAGTTCAGAAACTTTTGCGTCATTGCAACAATGGTACTCACCACCCCTCTTGGAATTACACCAGTAATGTCCTCCCCCCGTGCCTCCACGATGGTAGGCATAGGAGCGGAGTTCATATTTAGCCCCTTTTTCATCTGAGGTGCAGCTAGGAGGGAGATAAAAAACCTCTTGCATCCCTAAAGGCCCTGAAAGCTTTTTCGCGTGCGTGAGAGAAACTTGCTTGTATCGTTTAATATTTATAAGAAAATGTTTGGGGGCTGTTTTAAGTTTTATGGAGCGAGACTCTGGTGTGACCTTCCCCTCAAACTGATCTATTTCTGTCGGATTCTTTTCGTTCTCATTTAAGAACTCCTCTGCAGTGTATGACTCAAAAAGATTTTCTATCGCGGAATCTTTTTCAAACTGCAGTTCAAGACAGAATTGGGCTTCTTCTTTTTTAACGGGTGGGGGCTGCTCTTCACTACCGGACTCGTCTGAGTCAGAGGATGAGGAATAGGTTGTTGTATAGTTTATTTCAAACGCAAGAGATGAATTTTTTAAAGGGGCAATTAACTGCATAAAAGCTTCGTGGGTGTCTTGTTGCCCATTGTTAATGGACGAATAGCGATCTCTTAATACTCCTAAGTTCAGAGTCTTACCCGACTCTTGAGCATTGCTGTATAGCCAGTAAGCTTGCTTTAACCAGCCATGCTGGTCGTCTTGGTCAACGATGAGCTGAGCAAGCTCGGGTTCTGGAAAGATCATTTGAAGAAGAGCATTGAAAAAACAATCGGTCCCATTGTTTTCAAGACCAACAGGGAGAGAAAGAGATTGAGCGGTTGCGGATTCTTGAACAAGAGAAGAAGAGGCACTATCGGGAAGAGCTTTGTAAAGCGCTTTTTCTAGCTCATAGATGTCTTTATTAAGGATCGTATCGGCCGCTTCGAAGTTATGCTCACCCCCCACATTGAGAACTTTCCATTTTTCAGCTTGAATTTTCATCTGCCTGAGCTTTTCAAGTCTAAGATAGACCGGTTTAGAGTCGCTCTGGGCATTAAGCGCATCAATCGCAGCTGAGACTTCCGTAAAAGCAGCATCATATTTGTTCACATAAGTGGTGAACTCTTCAAAGGGGGCGTCTTCTTTGAGCTCAAGACCAGAAAGAGGGGTCACCTCCCCTTTTAGAGAGGGAGAAGATCTAAGAGGGTTGAAAAAATGCAACCATCCAACAATCCACTCAAGAGTAGAGGGCTCTTCGTTTTGAGGAGGAGGGGAAGAAGTTTTTTTCGATGCTACTGGTTCGACCATACATATCCTCTCCCGGTCTTTGCTTGCCAGGAATTTTGGAATAAGTATACCATAGCGGTTTTTTTTAGGGGAGTAAAATGATTAAAATTTTTCTTTTTATCTTAGTATTTTTTGAATCCCTCTATGGAGGATGGGCTGAAGAGACATTAAAAACCTTGACTCCTGAGGAGAAAATCGGGCAACTTTTCGTTGTTCCCGCCTGTCCTCGCTTTGACTCTAAGAGTTTAGAAAAAATTCTTGCCACCTATCACATTGGTGGAGTGATCGTAAAACAAGGACATCCGAAGGAGCAAATTCTTTTTTTAAACGGTCTCCAAGAAAAAGCTTCTCTTCCCCTCCTTTGCAGTGGGGATGCTGAGTGGGGGCTCGGCATGCGGATGGAAGAGACCCTTTCTTTTCCAAAAAATGAAATCCTGGGCGCTCTGGAAGATCGAAAGCTCCTTTATCAGGTGGGAAAAATCATTGGGGAGCAGTGTCGGACGGTTGGAATCCATCTCAACTTTGCCCCTGTTGTTGATGTGAATAGTAACCCCGATAATACCGTTATCGGGGCCCGCTCTTTTGGAGCTGATCCTCATGTGGTGGCGGAATGCGCTGTTTTGATGATCCAAGGGATGTCTGATGGGGGAGTTTTGACCTGCGCGAAACATTTTCCTGGCCATGGAGATACCATCGTTGACTCTCATGTGGGACTTCCTCTCGTTCCTCATACGCGCAAAAGATTAGAAGAGGTGGAGTTAGTCCCTTTTAAAGCTGCGGTGAAAGGGGGCGTCGACGCGGTGATGACAGCCCACATCTTGGTCCCTGCTTTTGACCCAAAGATGCCAGCCTCTTTATCGGCTCCTACTTTGGAGGCCCTTGACTTTGAGGGGCTGATGATTACAGATGCCTTGAATATGAAGGCGCTTACTAAAAATTATACGGCTGAAGAAATTGTGGTGGGGGCTCTTCTTGCCGGGCACGATCTTCTCCTTTACGGAGCTCACCGCTATGAAGATGTGGAAGTGATTTTGACAAAACTAATTCCAGTTGCTTACGCCGCTTTAAAAAAGGCTTATCAGCAAGGGATCATTACCGATGAGATATTAGATTATCATGTTCTTAAAATTCTTCGAACAAAGGAAAGGCTTGGCTTAAATAAAAATCGCCTGACGAAGATGCCAGGCGATTTAATGCAAAAGTTACATAGTCGAGAAGCTGTAGCGCTTATCGATTATTTGTCCTCTTCTTCGTCAAGAACTTCGACTTCTGCTTCTTCGATATCAGGTTTGGCCTCTCCTTGAGGAGGAGGGGTTCCTTGTTGCTGCTGAGCAGCACCCTGCTTCTGGACCTCTTCACCAATCTTTTGCATGTAGGTGTTAAGCTCCTCAGTGGCTGCTGTAATCGCACCGTTATCGGTCCCTTTCAGCGCCTCTTTCACCTTATCGATCCGGGTTTGGATCTCTTTGGTGAGGTGATCGGGAAGTTTGTCCTTATAGTCGGTCAAGGCTTTTTCAGCTTGGAAGACGAGGCTGTCGGCTTTATTCCGATTTTCCACTTCTTCTTTCTTTTGCTTATCCTCTTCAGCATGGACCTCTGCATCTTTGACCATCCGCTCGATCTCTTTTTCATCAAGACCTGACTGCGCCTTGATCTCGATCTTCTGCTCTTTTCCAGAGCCGAGATCTTTTGCAGAGACGTGGAGGATTCCATTGGCATCGATGTCAAAGGCAACCTCGATCTGGGGTGTTCCTCGTGGCGCAGGGGGGATTTCGGTTAGGTCAAACCGGCCGATTTCCTTGTTATCCTTCGACATTTTGCGCTCTCCCTGGAGAACGACAATGGTTACCGCAGGTTGGTTATCAACAGCGGTTGAAAAGGTTTGCTTTTTCTGCGTTGGAATGGTGGTGTTTCTCTCGACAAGGGGAGTCAAGATTCCTCCCATTGTTTCAATCCCAAGAGTAAGGGGAATGACATCTAGAAGGAGGACGTCTTTCACATCTCCAGCAAGCACTCCTCCCTGAATCGCTGCTCCTGTTGCAACAACCTCATCAGGGTTCACCCCTTTGTGGGGCTCTTTTCCAAAGATCTCTTTGACCTTTGCCTGAACTGCGGGCATCCGGCTCATTCCTCCTACAAGGAGAACGTCATGAATTTCATTTTTGCTGATCCCAGAGTCCTTAAGGGCGCTTAAGCAAGGCTCCACACACCTTTCGACTAGATTAGCAGCCAAGCTCTCAAACTTTGCACGGGTTAGCGTCAACGCCAAGTGTTTGGGGCCAGTCGCATCCATGGTGATAAAGGGTTGGTTGATCTCTGTTTGCTGAGTTCCCGAAAGTTCGATCTTTGCTTTTTCAGCGCCATCTTTAATCCGCTGGAGCGCCATTTTATCTTTGGAAAGATCGATGCCACTTTCTTTTTTAAACTCTTCAAGCATCCAGTTAATAATCACGTTGTCAAAGTCATCTCCACCGAGGTGGGTATCTCCGTTGGTGGCTCGCACTTCGAAGACGCCATCACCGATCTCAAGGATCGAGATGTCAAAGGTTCCTCCACCCAAGTCGAAGACAGCGATTTTCTTATCGCCCCCTTCCTTGTCAAGGCCATAGGCAAGGGCTGCCGCTGTTGGCTCGGGGATGATCCGTTTAACATCAAGACCGGCGATTTTTCCTGCATCTTTTGTCGACTGCCGCTGCGAGTCGTTGAAGTAGGCGGGGACGGTGATGACCGCTTCTGTAACCTCTTCACCGAGATACTCCTCAGCTGTTTCTTTCATCTTCTTGAGGACCTGCGCTCCGACCTCTTCAGGGGTAAGCGTTTGCCCATCCATTTCAAAGACGGCATCCCCGTTGCTATTGGCAACCACTTTATAGGGGACGGTTTTAATCTCTGACTCCACTTCAGAAAATTTCCGTCCAATAAACCGTTTGGTCGAGTAGAGGGTCTTTTCTGGGTTGGTGACAGCTTGTCGTTTAGCGGGAACCCCTACGAGACGCTCTCCATCTTTGTAGGAGACGATTGAGGGGGTTGTCCGTGTTCCTTCTGCGTTGGCAATGACCTTTGCTGCTCCCCCTTCCATCACAGCGACGCAAGAGTTAGTGGTTCCAAGGTCGATTCCAATGATTTTTGCTTTTTTAGCCATAATTATTTTTCTCCTTCGTTTTCTTCTTCTTGATCTTTTTCTTCCTCTTTCGCCAGCGCTTTGGCAACTTTGACCCGCGCGGGACGGAGGACTCTATCGCCACATTTGTACCCTTTGATAAACTCTTGAATGATCGTTCCATCTTCATGTTTTTCGGTCTCTTCGATCTCAAGCACCTCGTGGAGGTGGGGGTCAAATGGCTGCCCTTCTGATGAATAAGAGGTCACCTTGTGGGTCGATAAAATGTCTTTAAATTGGGTGAGGATCATCTCAAATCCCTTCGCCCAGTTTTGCGTTTCTTCTGAGGCTTGGTGGATGAAGCTCATAGCATTTTCAAAGTTATCTAGCGGAGAAAGGAACTCTCCAATCACATTTTCGACGGCAAAACGGGTGACATCATGCTTTTCCTTTTGCATCCGTTTTCGTGAGTTCTCCATGTCAGCAAGAGAGCGGAGATATTTTTCTTGCTCCTCTTTTACTTGCTGTTTAAGAAGCTCTAGCTCGTCCACTTCCTCTTGATTTTCTGTTTCTTGCGGCTCTTCGTCCACGTTTATTTTCTCCTATGTTTGGTCTATAATCTGTAAAGTTTCGGGTTGGCGGTAGGTGATTTTATACTTGTAAAGGTTACGGGTCAGCGCTTCGCTCAATACTTTTGAAAACTTGCGCAGGACCCCAAAAAGTTTTGGGTAAGGGATTCGGATCGGCCCTAAAATGGCAATGGCCCCCACCGCCTTTCCATGAATAAAGTAGGGAACGGCGATGATACTACTTTGGGCAGCCGATGAGATATCATCTCCAATCCATACCCGAAGGTTTTCTGACTTGGTACAGCTACTTAAAAGGCCCCGCATGTAGGAAGTGTTTTCAAAAATTGAAAGGCCACTTGCCAAAACCATTGCATCTTGAAATTCGGGAAAGCGGATGAGTTTTGAAAACCCTGTTTTGTAAATGTCTTCGGCGCTAAAGTTTGAGTAGCCAACGATGTGACGCATCAAGATTTCGCTATAAAAATTGGCGCCGATCTCCTCTTCCTCAGCGCTGAGTTTAGGACGGTCCAAACCACTTAAGCGGAAGCGGAAATAGGATTCGAGCCGTTTTAAAGAAAAGCTGCTCAGTTTTTTTTGCATATGTAAGACTTCAGTTTTAATCAGACCAAAATCGGTCACAATCACCACCAGGCATCGCTTCGGATCGATCTTTAGTAGCTTAATATCGGTGACAAGGTCCTGGTCGAAACGGGGGGAGGAGAGAAAGACGGCTCCTTGGGTCAGCTCGCTAAGAAGTTCAGAAGCGCTCTGCAAATAGCTGGCGACTTCGCGAGTGTCTTGGTCGAGCTCTTTTTTGATCAGAGTGAGCTCTTCCGAAGAGATTTCCTCAGAGTCAAGGTGGTGCTTAGCGAATAGGCGATAGGCCGCAGAAGTGGGGATGCGCCCCCCTGAAGAGTGTTCTTGCTTTAAAAACCCCCCTTTCTCCAGCTTGGCAAAGTAGTTTCGAATGGTGGCCGAGCTGATGTGGCTGAAGCCACTCTCTTTGAGGGTGTTAGAACCCACAGCCTTTCCGGTCAGGAGGAAAAGCTCTACCAGTCCTAGGAGGACCTCATGCTGTCTTTCAGATTTTTGTTTCTTCTTTGTTGTCATCGGTTATTAGTATAGCAAGGAAGAAACTGTTTGGCAAGAGAAAATTAGCACTCGATTACACCGAGTGCTTATTATTTGCGTAAGCAATTCAAGATAAGCTATTTAGAATACTTTCTTTCGAGGTGCTTATGTAGTTTTGGTAGCTCTTTTATAAGTGGCAAAAGGTGCTGTTTATAAAATGGTTTAACTGTATTGGAGATGCTGCTTGCGTAATACTTATTTAAATCTGACTCAAATGTTTTTGCTTGAGCAATATAACTCTCTACATAAGTCGGAGTTGAAATATACTCTTTAAAGGAGTTGGTAGCCCCATAAATCTCTAATGTTGACCAGTCAGGATCACTTGAGGAATTATATTGATGAGCAAAAGCTCTAAGCGCTCTATCACATAGGGCTGCAACTTTTTCAATGCAGTAATTTCGCTTTGTTTTTTCGGATCTCAGACCTAACCATTTAGGAGCCTGAGGCAAGGGTTCAAGCGACTCAAACTCTTTACCTTTTATTTCTTCTGGCTCACCCAGGTGCATGCCATGAGCAGTATGTGGATCCATGTACCGATCCATATAATATGTAAACACTTCTTTCATAAACCCTCATTTATTATTTTTTATCTATTAAACCTCTTCACCTGATAAGAGCCTTATGAAGACGGTCGAGCTCTTTATTGGCAACTTTAAAGTATGGCTGGTAAGTGCGTTGTTTATCCAGGCTGTAATTAGACTCAATAAATTGATTTAAATTAATTCTAAATGTTTCTGCGTGGGCAATATAGGTGTTTTTTAATAGCGTTTTGTTAGAGAGTATTTTTTGAAGAAGAACAGCTTGATTATTGATTAGTCTAGTTCGAGATTCTAGAATTTTATTATTTAGAGTCTCATATCCCCAAATGTTTTGCAGCGCATGAATGACAAGTATTGTTCTATCTATAAGAACGGCCTTTTTTGCTCTTGATGAAAATCGAGGCACTTTAGGAAGCTTTGGAAGTTCTTTGATCTCTGTGTGTTGCCCATACGTTGCATCTGCGTGTTTAAAAGGCAATCCTTCGACTGTTATTCCTACTTGCTTGTTCTTACCAACGAAAAGAGTCTCCGCATAAAATCCGCTGACATCAATATCATGAGAATTGATAGTTATTGATTTTTCCATAAAACCACACTTTAATTAATCTATTTACACAAAATATTATAACATATTTTAAGTTTTTATTTAAATAAATTAATTATCACATTGATGATCAGTAGTTTAGGTGCTACCGGCTGGTGATGTCTGGATCGGAAGCTATTAAGGGTAAGACGTCTACGATTGATGGGGACCAGGAGAGCCCTTTCTTGTAGACGAGGCGGGAGGCCAAGAAACTGGCAATAATCGCCTTTTTGTGGATTTCAGGAATATTGCTAGTCACCCGATCCCGGTACTTTTCGGCGATCAGTGGGGGGCAGAAATTGAGAAGGGCCCGAACAAGAGGGTCGTCAGGCTGAGAGGTGAGGGGAATCCCCTCGAGATAGTCGAGAAGCTCGTAGGTATAGGTGTTGATCTTCTCCGAAATCTTGTCGGATAAATCGGTCAAAAACTCTCCCGTATCATCGCGCGATTTAAGGAGGAGCTGCCCTTCGTCGCGGGCTTTATCTTCAATAATTTTTAAGATCTGAGGCATCAGCTCCATCTTATCTTTTAAAAACTCTTCTTCACTTATGGTCAGCCCTGCCAAAATCTCAAAAGAAGAGCAGATCACCCCCCCCTTATTCGCCGAGCTATCCTTAATGATAATGACCCCTAGCTTTTCGAGTTCCCTCCTAGCTCCCGGGGTGAGATAGAGGTTGGCTCCTTCAACAATAGCGCGAGAGGTAGGCTTTCCTTTAACCAAAAAGTCGCGGTAGTTCTGCTCGTTGAGTGTGCGGGGCCTTCCTCCTGCAGGGATAAAAATATCGGTCTCTACCTGGTGAAGGTTATGGCGGAAGAGGTGGTTCATGTCACTTCCCGAGAGCCAGGTCTCTCGAAGCTTTCCCTTCTCCTTTTTCCAGCAGAGGGTTTTTTGGGAAATTGCGGTTTCCTCTTTTTTCGTTTGGAGATCGAGGAGGAAGCCTCCATCATTTAACCGTTTAGGAGGATAAGAGGCGAGAGGTTTTGTTTGGTGAAAAAGATCGGCTAACACCGAAAGGTCAAGTCCTTTGGGGTCGAAAATGGTTCCTGAAACATCGGTAATGGCGAGGAGGCGGGCGGTCATTGGGTATTTTTTGTAGAGGTTCAGGATCTGGTTTCCGGCAACATCTCCGTCAGGCCCCCCTGAAATCTTAATGGTAAAAGGGTTTTTTTGGGGGTTGATTCCCAAATAGTGGAGCACCTCTTCCATGCAAACGTTGACCCCAAGGGAGGTCACCCCATACTCTTTGTGGTTGATCCCTGCCGTTGGTTTGCTGGAGATGAAAGCGATTCCTGGCTTGTAGCCGCAGAGTTTGCTATAGGCGGCGATCCATTCGATCATCACATTATGCATATTTTCATCGGGGCCAAAATAGATGTACTCGGGTTTTCCCCAATAGTCTTTCACATCTTTAGCCTTAAGGGTTCCATCATCCATGCAATTGACAATAGTCAGTAAGCTATGGACAAAGGCCCGCTGCGTTTGGTAGAGGTATTCGATCTTTTGCTCTTTCTTAAATTTTTGGACAATTTCCTCGATCTCACCTTCTTCGAGATCACCTTCTTTCAGCTCTTTTTTATAGATTTGTACTTCGGTTAAAAGTTGTTCGTAAGGCTCTAAGAAGATGATTCCCTTGGCCCCTCCTTCGGGAATATCTTTATTTTTCTTTTGTTGGGTGTAGGCGAGATTGTAACATTCTAAGAAAACATTATTTCTTTCGGCAATCATCTGTTCGTACCGCTGCGGGAAGACGGTGCGGAGCCCTCCTCTTGAAAGATCTTTAAAGCGGATCTGGAACCCGATAAAGTGCATCCCCTGGGTGAAGAAAATCCCGTAGGGGAGTTCGGGGAACTGTTCTCGCCGGTTGTAGGGAACATAGTTAAGGTAACGAGGGTCGAGGCGGAAGCATAAGGCGCTTTTATTATTCCGGTAGAAGTTGGTTTTTAGGGTATAATCAACAAAATAGATCGTCTGCTTTAGGATGTTTTTGCGGCGATTGTCGTAGAGCTCATTTCCGGTATCGAGATGGTCCACAAGGGTCATCACCTTTTCCCGCTCCTTCATATAGGCATCGAGATTATTTTTCTCGGGATGGAATTTGAGCTCAAAAGCTTTACAGATCTGAGTCGTCAGTTCCGGATGGCGGCACAGCCCCTCCATGACATTGCTCAGCGTATACAGGTTGAGGTCGGCGTGAACGAGTGTTTGATGAACAAAGCTGGCCGCACTTCTTAAAAGATTGCCGATGTTGCCCTTGAGCAGCCCCGGCTCGACAAACACCTTTTCGATGTCGTCGCCCTCTTGAAAGTACTTTAGAGTTGCCAGTTCTTGCAGAAAATCGTGAATGTCGGCTTCTTCCCATGCAGCTTTCCCCTTGATTCCATGGAGTCCTAAGGACATGATTAAGATACTGTTTTTGCTATACGGGTCGACATAGGATGCTGTCACCCGCTTGATTTTTAAATGGTGGCGAAAAATCATTTTTGCAAGGCGGAATAAAAAGCGATGTTTTGGTGTATTGCGCCATGCCAAGACAATTTGCATTGAGGGAGTTTCCCCCTTTTGCTTTTTCCAATCCTCGTGGTAGCGGACCTCATATTGGCAGTAGTCCCGGGTGCGTGCCCGGTCAAACATATGGAGGGCGAGGATGAGCCTTTCCGTTGAAAGAGAGCGAATAAAGAGAGGGTCCATCGAAGTGATAAGCTTTTCACACTCTTCCTTTGTTGCTGTCGGGACAAGCTCTTTAAGTCCTTCAACGACTTCGTTTAGCTTCTCCTTGCTCAGGAGCTCTTCGATTTTTGTAGGTTTTGGTTTTTCATAAGAGGTGAAGTTGATATGAGCGATGACGAGTTGCTTTTTAACCCCTGAAAACGGGGGAGGAGCATCCGAAATAAAGGTGTGGTAGTGTTTGATTCCGTGCAAGTTAAACTTTTTAAGGATCTGCATGTCGACATCGGGAGAGTCGAGCATAAGGACAAAGGCTTCCCCTTTTAGCTGAATTTGACAATAGTAGTCGAGTAGGGGAAATCCCATGAGGTAATGAGCGATGAGCATATACTGGTCAGGCTCAATCTCTTCGAAAAAGCCATCGGGCATATGTTCTTGAAGCCAAACGTAGTACTCCTCGAACTGCTTGCTTTCAAATTCGACTGCCTTTTGCTTAGACAGCTTATCCTTTTTATCAGGTCGCTTCATCTTAACTTGTTGATTCTAAAAATGTAACTAGGGAATGCATTTCCCCCTTACCCCTACCATACAACCTTGCTGATTTTTTGAAACTATTGATCAATATGATTTTGATAAAGTGAGCAGAGAAAAAGCTATTCTTTACAAACTCTTTGTAATGTTTTAAAATAAATGTTCTTTAGAAATCTTCGTTTAACCAAGGAAGAACAATGGCAAGTTCATTAAGAGGGAGTAGTCGATCACCCAGCCCCCCCCCTAGCTCTAGTTATTTTGGTGGTCAGGAAGAACCTCCTATTGCAGCTTCAAGCTCATCCTCTACAGAAATAGTCGAGTTAAATTCAGAAGGAAAGCATTCTGATCAAGTCTCTGGATTAGTTAATGTAGGCGATCAGTTTTTTCAGAGTAAGGTTACCGTTTCTAGAAGGGAATCTTCTCCAACTGGAGACTCTCTGTCTTCTGGGGAGGTCGAAGGTCGTTTAGAAAAGATTCAGACGTGTGAGGAGCGCATTGAGAAGGTTTATCGCGGGATTATATGGGTTCACTATCGGCGAGTTGAAATAGCTACTAATATTATTAAGGAAGACTGTATGGAAATTGCACGAAACTGCTTTAAGTTAGCTCGCCATTACGATACATCTGATGACTCAAGAGAGGGAGATAAGTATTGGAAACAAGCTTTCAAGTACATAGAGAAGGGGACTGAGTGGACATCTTCAGATCAAAGCCTAAACTTTAAAAATATTTTGGATGTTGCTTGGTTTTGTTTTGTACGCGTTAAGTTCTGCTATCCTCAAATAAACTGCGAAGGTACCGAAGAAAAAATCGCTTTGCTTCAAAAAGGATTAAAAGCTACCCGAGAAGCGGCTCAGATTGCAAATTCTGATGAGACAAGGCTATATGAATTTCAATTTCTAAAAGCATTAAAAGAAGTTGGTCAAACTATACCAGAAGAACCTGCTGAGTATTTGAAAAAGTTTTTAGACTGCCACACTAATCGCTTGTCGGATGAATATTTTATCTATGCCAATGCATATGGTCAATTGTTAGCCGGAAAGGGACGCCTGGGTGAGGCTAAAGAAGTTTTCGAAGGGCTCCTTGGAAAGAAAAAAGAGATTACCGTTTACTTAAACTTAGGAAAAGTAGAACGTCTTTTAAAGAATACCGAGCAAGCTCTAAGCTCTTTTAAAGAGGCGCTGGAGCTTTCTCCAGACAGTCTAGAAATTCAGAGTTGGGTTGCATCAGCGGATGTTGAAAATGAAGTGCGGAAAATAAGAGAACATCAATCCAACCCTACTCAGCAAGAAGTTGAGAGTGTCGTAAATGCATGCAATAAGTTCTGCGAAATTACCAAAAATCAATTAACTGCTTCAACGGCAATGACATCTATAGGTATTCCCTTGAGAGAACAGGGTGCGAAATTGTATTTAAGTCTACTTCCCGAAATGGCAAATGTTCTAGCTTTCCTTCAACAAGTTCCGTTTGCCCTTCTCCTTTATGAGTCTATGCTAAAGAATGCCAATATTTATCAGAGCCGTGGGATGTTTTCCAGTGAAGAAGTTATTAAATTGCATATTGGAATAGGGGCTCTATATTCACAATTAAGCAATTTTGAGAAAGCGGAAGAACATTTAAAAGTTGCAATCGAGATGGATCCCAGAAATCTCTCTACTTGTATAAACTTAGTTTCAGTGTACGCCTTTTTAGAAAATGAAGAGAAACTAAATCAGCTGTGGCAGGAATTAGAGTCGCAACTTCCGGAGCTTGCTAAACAGGGTGAAAAAGAAGAGATTGGAGCTCTTTTGGGAAATTTTGGGACAGCCTATGTTCTTTTAGCAAAAGAAGCTTCATCTGAATCTCTAACGAGAGCAGAATGTTTTTATGATCAAGCGCTACGTTATGATCCAGATAACTGGGATGCAAAGGTTCATTGGGCCAGGGTGCTTATCATAAAAGAAGGGGACAATAAAGGAGAGTGGACCACAGCTAAGAAGTTGTTGGAATCGGCATTGGATAAAAAGCAAGATACAATCTTATTTGATCCAAATCCCCTTAGAAAATTTCAGGTATATTTTTGCTTGTCTGGGACTTCGATTCTTTGTGGCGATACTAAAGAAGCTAAGAAGTGGGCGATTGAAGCTGCAAAAACAGGTGTAGATTCCACTGAGACTAAGCATTTAATGGGTTATGTAAACGGGGCTTTAAAAGCAGATAAGCAGAAACTCTATAAGCAAATACGGGAGTCTATACGTAAAATGGAATTTCCCTCTCCAGTGGGAAGTCTTAACCCCCAAAGCATTTCGATTTCAGGAGGTGCTCCGATGGGATACCATGGAACTACAGATACTCACCTTGAGAGCTTTCGGAAAGAAGGGATAGTCCCTCGTAGAGCAGAAGAACGTCAATTTAAAGGGAAAGGATTTTATACTACAAGAGATCAAGGAATGGCATCCTATTTTGCATATAAGAAGGCCAAAGAAGAAGGGGAAGGGAACCCAATACTAATTAAAATTTATGCGGTGCAAAATACCAATCTCACTGGTATAGGTACCGGGGTACGCGCAAATATAAAGAAGCTATTCAAAGAATACCAATTTATTGAAGCACCGATTGATGGATTTGAAAAATTTTTTCAGTACTATGTGTTTGAACACAGTCTGAAGAAATTAAGGCTATCACAAGAGGTAGAGTCAGTTGAGTGGGACGATCAAAGATTTGAGGAGTTTGAAAAAGCATGGATTAGGTGAGAAATTTATTCTCGAAAATCATCGCGAAATTTGAAGAAAGTGACTTTTCCGATATGTTAATAAGTTACTTGTTCTTAAGAAGTCTTAAGCTGTTGAGTCCGACGAGAACGGTTCCCCCTTCGTGCAAAATAACGGCAAGCCAGAGGGGAATCAGCCCTAAAAGGGCTGGAGTCGTTGCGAGGCAGATCACTGCGAGGGCGAGAGTCAGGTTTTCTCGGACGATCCGGAGGGTTTTCTTCGCTTTCCGGTGGAGCCAGTTAATAAGGGTCAGATCGTCTTGAAGGAGAACAATATCAGAGGCATCGACAGCGGTCGCACTTCCAATTTTCCCCATCGAAATGCCAACGCTTGCGCGGGTAAGAGCAGGGGCATCGTTAATCCCATCGCCTACCATGGCGAGATGTTTTTCGGCTGAAAGTTTGGAAATGGTTTCAAGCTTATGCTCGGGGCGAAGATCGGCGTAGACCTGGTCGATCCCAAGCTCTTTAGCGACATTATTGGCACTTTCCTCATGATCTCCGGTAAGCATTGCGATCTCTAGCCCTTTGTCACCAAGAGAGGCCAAAATCTCTTTTGCCTGAGGACGAAGCGTATCTGAAAAAGAGAAGCGAAAAAGAGAACTTCCCACCTTTAAAAAGGTGACCATCTCCTTTTTTTCAAGAGGTTTATCGGGGGAGATAAAAGCTTCATTGCCGATCTTGACCCCTTCTCCGGTTTCGATCATCGCTTGCAGCCCAAACCCGGGGACAGATTGGAAGTTGGAGAGTTTTGCGGGAGAGATCTTTTTCTTCTCGGCAAACTGGCAAATCGCCTCTGCCATCGGATGGGTGACATGCCGCTCTAAAGCGCTCGCCAAGGCGATCGCATCTTCAACCGAAAGGGCAACTTCTCCTATGGGCTCTACGCCGGTGCAGGTGAGCTCTCCCGTTGTCAGCGTCCCTGTTTTGTCGAAAGCAATGACGCGACAGGCTGCAAAGGCATCGAGGGTAATCCCCCCTTTTAGGAGAACCCCTTTACGGGCACAAGCGCTAATGGCGCTCAGATAAGCGGTAGGGGTGGCAATAATTAGGGCGCAGGGCGACGCTGCAATGAGAAAGGTCAAAGCGCGGTAGATCGACCCCTCTACTCCTAGGAAGGGGATCGTTAAGAGGAGGGGAAGAGTCAGCGCAAAAAAGAAAAAAAGGGCGATGATGGTGATTGCATAGCGCTTCCCAAATCTGTCTAAAAACCGTTGCAGTTTCGGTTTCATCCCTTGCGCTTCGTTGATCAGCTTAATGATTTTAGAAAGGGTCGACTCGGCACTTGTTTTTGTGACCTCAACGGTGAGCGTTCCATCGAGATTCCGACTTCCTGCTTGAACCTCATCTCCTTTTTGCTTTGAAACGGGGACACTCTCTCCGGTCAGGTGGACCAGGTTGACAAACGAGCTCCCATCGACCACCTTGCCATCGAGGGGGACCACCTCTCCTGCTCGAACAAGGAGATGATCACCGACATGAATTTCTCTTACCGATCGCTCGAGGCGTGTTCCATCTTCGCTCACCACTATCCCTGTCGTTGGGGAGAGGTGATTGAGGTTAATCAACGCTCCTTTCGCCTTTTTAGAGACTGACTCTTCCATTGCTCCCGAAAAGGCAAAAAGGACGAGGAGGAGCCCCCCTTCCATTTGGCTCCCAATGATAAAGGAGAGAAAGGCAGCAAGGGTCATCAAGACGTCGATGTTGATCTCTAAGTTTTTAATATCTTCGATCGTTCCTAAAAGGGCAGGGGTTCCCGCTAGAAAGTAGACGAAAAGCAAGCAGAGATGAGAGAGGTCCATTCGGTAAAATGAGGCGATAAAAGCGCTAAGAAGAAAAAAAGCGGAGAGAAGAGAGCTTTTTAAACTGAGGTTATGGGCCCAGCGGCGGGAGTTTGTTTTAAGAAAAGGGCTGATGCTCTCCTCTTGTCCCGAAGTGAAAAATTCATCAAAGATGTAAGGCATGGGCGATCCAAAGAGCTAAGAAGTGGATAGTACCAATCGCTAAAATTCCGACAGCTAAGTTCCACACCACTGACTTAATGAGTTCATTCCCTTCCAATTTACTTGCAATGAAGGTGGCAGTCGCGAAGATAAGGCCCGAGAAAATAGCGCTTCCGATAAATCCTCCGAAGAAAAAGCCCACCCCTAGTGTAAGGGCTGCAATAAGGACCCCAACACCTGCTCCCATCCCTTGCTTTAGAGGGTGCTCATAAGACTCGAGGGTGAGGCCAAGTTCCTCTTCGAGCATGACCCGCAACAGGCGGTTATCGTCGGCCATCAGCACTTCGATCACCTGCTCAAGAAGTTTTCCCGTGAGTCCCTTTTGCTGGTACATAGCGGTTAGCTCTTCTTTTTCTTGAGCCCGGTGGTGCTCAATCTCCCACCGCTCTTGTTCGATGAGGCGGTGGAGTCGCTCGAGCCGCGCCCATCCTAAAAGGGCACTCCTTCCGACACGCCAAAAGAGCCATCCACAAGAGAAAAAAGCAAGGATCCAAACGATCTTTGAGGAGACAATTCCAAAACCGCTAAGCAAAATGCCCATTCCAAGGAGGATAATCGTTGTTTCTTTGATGCTGTCTGCAGCGGCGGTGATATAGCCAGGAGTTTCGACGCCATGGACTTCGGAGGTCGCTCGCGCCCCCTTTTCTCGCGCTGCCTTTAGATGTAAAGCGGCATCTTTCCCTTCAAAATGTTCATGGGTCTTCTCATTCATGTTTTTTATTTTACCCGACCTCTATTAAAAACCCAAGAACCTATCTATATCCAGCGATAACTCAATTAAAAAGTGAGTTATCGCTGGTTATGGCCTATAAACAGCGCTATCTCTCAAGAAGTGCCTTGAGGAGTTTGCAGAGGGTGTGGTGGTCGGCGGGGGCGATGAGCTCGCGGGCGGCGTGCATCGAGAATTGGGCAAGGCCAATGTCAACGGTGGGGATGCCGGTGCGGCTAGCTGCGATCGCACCGACGGTGCTTCCACAGGGGAGGTTCGACTCCGACGCAAATGCTTGGTAGGGAAGGTCTTTTTCCTGGCACAGCTGAACGATATGAGCAGCGGTGAGACCACTTGTGGCATACCTTTGATTGGCATTATGCTTTATGACAATCCCTTTGCCGATTTGGGGAGCGTTGGCAGCGTCATACTGTTTCTTATAGCCGGGATGAAAGGCGTGGGCCATATCAATCGATATGCAAGAAGAGCTTTGCTTCATCCTAAGGAAATCTTCCTCGCCCATCTTATAACTAAGAGAAATCCGCCTTAAGGTGTCAAGCAGGAAGGGGGACTCTGCTCCTTCATCGGTTCCCGATCCCACCTCTTCATGATTCCAGAAGATCGCCATCTGAAGGGTCTCTTTAGCTTTTTTTTCTGTTGCTAAAAGGGCGATGAAAGAGGCGTGAGCAGAAGCAAGATTGTCGAGGCGGTAAGCACTTAAGAGATCGGAGTGAAGCCCTAAAACATGGGGAGGTTCAAACGGAACGAGGTAGAGGTCGGCTCCCAAAACGGTGTTTAGCGGGACCTCTAAGAGCTCTTCGAAAATCTTTTCAGCCTCTTGGTGGCCCCCATGAACGCCAAGAAGGGGACAAAGATGGTGCTGCTTATCGATCTTTTTCGGTTTTTCATTGGTTTCACGGTCGAGATGAATTGCTAGCGAAGGGATCATCACAGGACTATGTTCTAAATAGACGAGCTCTTCAACGATCTCTTTTCCTTGAGAAAGGAGAAGTCGCCCCGCAACCACAAGATCCCGGTTCATCCAAGTGCTAAGGATCGGACTTCCATAGGTCTCCACCCGAAGAAAGGGAAGACCATTTTCAATAAAGATAGGGTGGGGCTTCAGCTTTAGAGCAGGACTGTCGGTATGAGAAGCTAAGATGGTGGCCCGCTTAGGGACCTTTTTGGGAAGGACAAAAGCGCAGATCGATCCCCCCCGTTCCACAAAATAGGGAACGCCCGGCTTAAGATTCCACTTCTCTTGCTCATCAAGAGGGGTGTAATCTTGCTCAGCCAACCGGTTTCCAATTTCTCTTTTTGCATGCCACGGCGTTGGGCCGTTTTCGAGGAATTTTAGTAGATCATAAAACATATTTTTCAAAATACACGAAAAAGCTTTTCTTTAATCGAAAAAAAATTTAAACTTGACACTTACAAGTTTCCAACAAGGAGGAAATGGGATGGAAGTATTTGCGTTTGTGGGCAATTGTGTTCAGTATGTCGGTAGCTGGATCGCCCCTTTAAAGGATTACATCCAAGTAGATGAAGAAAAAGCCAAAACTGGGTTGAACGCAATGTTTGACGCAGAAAAGATCGTCATCATCTCCCGCTATTCGGAGGGGAAAGATGTTACGGCTGACCGTGTCCAAAAGGCTTTTGCAAAGGCAACATGGAGTTTAAAGCCCATTATCGTAGCTTTAGTGGGTTTAACGGTGGGATTTCACCTGATTTCAAGATATATCCCGTTTTTCAAAGATGTTTTCAAAACGATTTCCTATGCGTTTTTGTGGCTTACTTATGAGGCGGCAATGGCTCATGCAAGCATCGAAAAACAGTACTATGCCATTGGTTTAGACGGCCCTGAGAAAGAGATTACAAAAGAGCAACTTTGTACAAGATTAAATGCCTGCTTTCATGAGATCTTGTCGAAGACGCTTCTTGTGTCTATCGTCAATCAGTACGTATGGAGCATCAATAATGACAATATCGGAGCAATTTTTAATCAGCTGATTGTTGATAAAGCGACCCCTTCTCCTACTCCAGCGAGTAGCTCTAACTCAGAGAATAGTTAACCCGCCGAGGTATTTGTGAAGGACGGTGGGGATCGTAATAGAGCCATCTTCTTCTTGGTTGTTCTCAAGGAGGGCAACCATAAGGCGGGAGGTGGCAAGGCCTGAGCCGTTAAGTGTGTGAACAAGCTCAGGTTTTCCTTCGCCCCGTTTGAAGCGGATCTTTGAGCGGCGAGCCTGAAAATCTGTGCAGTTAGAGATCGAAGAGACCTCATAGTACCGGTTTTGCCCCGGAAGCCATACCTCTAAATCGATCGTTTTCGCAGAGGCGAATGACATGTCGCCCGTTACAAGAAGCATGCTTCGGTAATGAATGTTCAGCGCTTGAAGAATGGCTTCGGCACTTTCAACCATCTCGTTATAAATGGCTTCACTTTCTTCGGGGCGGGTAATACAAAACATCTCCACTTTATTAAACTGGTGGGTCCGGATCAGCCCCCGCTCTCCTGCTCCTGCAGCTCCCGCTTCGCGCCGAAAACAAGGGGTGTAGGCAGCATATTTTAGGGGAAGCTCCTCTTCGTTTAGAATTTCATCATAGTGGATTCCGTTGAGAACCGCTTCAGAGGTGGGAATAAGATAGAGATCATGATCTTTATCGCGGAGCTTGAACAGTTGATCTTCAAACTTGGGAAGGTGGGCTGATCCAAAAAGGATCTCGGAGCGACCTAAAAGGGGAGGAATCCACTGCTCAAAACCATTGTCAATATGGGTATCGAGCATAAAGTTGATTAGAGCCCATTCGAGGCGGGCGCCCAGCCCTCGGTAGGCAGGCCACCCACTTCCTCCAATTTTTGCCCCCCGTTTAAAATCAAAAAGATGCAATTTTTCATTGAGTTCAAGATGGTTCTTCGGCTCGAAGGAAAAAGAGGGCTTTTCTCCAAAGGTTTTTATTTCAACATTGTCGGCGGGATCAAGAGAAACCTTGACCGCATCATCGGGAAGATTAGGCAAGCAACCTAATTCAAATTTTAATCGCTCTTCAAGCTCAGCGCACTTGCGATCAAAGGTTGAGATTTTTTCTTTAGCGCCCTCCATCGACTTGAGAAGGGATCTGACATCTTCTCCCTGCCGCTTTTTTTCGCCCACTTCTTTGGCACTTTGATTGCGGATATTTTTAAGCTCTTCAGCCTCAAGTTTAAGAGAGCGGATTTCTCCATCGAGCTTAAGGATATTTTGAATAGAGACCCCTTCTTCTTTCGTTTGAAGTTTTTTCTCCACCTCTTCGGGGTTTTCTCGAATCTGTTTGATGTCAAGCATGGTTTTTTCCTTTATTCTCCAAGGGATCTAGTGTACAATATGAGACAAATATTTCCTACTTGAAAGATTGAAAAATTGTTGTTAAGGTAAAGACAAATTTCACCACAGGCAGATTCATGGCAAAACAAAAAGATTTGAAAACGCAAAACCCCCTTATTCTCCGCTTCCACCGTTTGATGGATGCATTTGCAAAGTCTGATGACGAAAGAGATTTTTATCTCGATATCAATGAGGGGTTCATTGTTTTTGCTGACTTGGATAAGAGTCTCGAAGAACTTACAGGGCTCGAAAAAGAGCTTCAAGCAGGTGTAGAGCGCTTCCGTCTCCTTCCCAAGATGACCTTCTATGAAACCAAGAAGTTTATGGAGGGGTTTATCAACGAAAAGGTTTATGATGTCGATACCAAGGAAAAACTTCTAGATATCATCTCTTCAAAAGAGGCGCGAGAAAACTTTCTCGAATTTATCTATGACCATCTCACGGAACTTGAAAAGTGGCAACAGTATTACCATGAACGATCGCGGATCCGCATTATCGAGTGGCTTCGAGAAGAGGAGATTCAATTTGCTTTCGAAGAGGATCTCGATGTCCCTAAGCATGTCTTAGAAAAAGTAAGACACCACCACTTTGATGCGAAGGTTTCGAAAGATGTTCAAAGTGCGCGCGAAGCCATCGTCCAAAAATCAAAGACCTACTACTCGAATGAAGCGCTCAACCCCCGTCCCAAGCGGGGACGTCCTCCAAAGCAAGCGGCCAAAATAGAGCTTGAGCCTCAGTACACCCTTGATATTTATAAGACCGTTCCTCAAGCGGTTCGTCCCTTTCTCTTTAACCCCGACTTTACCAGCACCTCGGTTACCTTCTCTGCGAAGTTTGATACAGAGGCGCAACTTATTGCGAGTCTTCGAGGAAGCTCTCGGGTCAAAATTGATTCGAAACTCGAAGCGCTTTCGCAACGCCTTGAGTCTCTCCGCCACCTTTCTGATAGGCTCAAGTCCACTTCAGGGCTCGGCATTGAGAAAGAAGAGCGCCTTCTCCAAGCTGTGAGCGAAGGGGGAGAAGAGAAGAAAAGTAAAATTGCTGGCATTGCGAAAGGGTTCCTCCCTGGAAAGAAGAAGAAACAGCCCAAAGAGAAGAAAGAGATCCAAGAGATGCTCCAGAAAAAACGGGAAGCCGGGATCAAGCAAGTGACTCCGATCAAACGGTCTAAAAAGAAGGAAGAGTGATGCAAACAAAGACACCTTTGCAAGACCTTCTTTCTGCTTCTTCTAAAACGAAGTGTTTAAAGATCCTTGAAGGGATCTACTCCGCCCGTTTTATGGATGAGAAGATGCAAAAACTCGTCCGGCAAAACAAAGGGGGAACGTTTCACCTCTACACGGCAGGACATGAGCTTATTGGGGTGATGTGTGGCCAGGCCCTCCAAGGAGGGAAAGATTGGGGCCTTCCCTACTACCGCGATCGCGCCTTTGCAATTGGCCTTGGATGCGATTTAAGTGAACTTTTTGGCGCTTTTTTAGCCCGTGAAGTTCCCCACCACTCTGGGGGGAGGATGATGCCCGATCATTTTTCCCATAAAGAGCTTCGGATCCCTTGTCAATCGAGCGTTGTTGGTTCTCAATTTCTCCAGGCCGTTGGTGTTGCCAAAGGGGCTCGCCTTGCGGGAGCCGATGAGGTGGTCTACGTCTCTGGAGGAGATGGTTCGACTTCGCAAGGGGATTTTCATGAGGCGCTCAATTACGCCTGCATCCATAAGCTTGGGGTCATCTTTGTCATTCAAGACAATGGGTGGGCCATTTCCGTTCCCGTTGAAGACCAAACGGCCGGCGGTTCCATCGCCCACATGGCCAAAGGGTACGCAGGACTCACCGTTCATGAAATCGATGGGTGTGACTTTGAAGCGGTCGATGGAGCCCTTACCGCTGCTATTAAAAAAGGGAGAAACCTCGAAGGGCCGACCCTGATCGTTGCAAAGATCCCTCGGATCGGTGCCCATAGTAGCAGTGACGATCCCAAAAAATACAAAACCGAAACGCAAACCGAAGAAGACCAAAAAAGAGATCCCCTTCCCCGTTATGAAGGGTGGCTCCTTGAAAAAGAGCTCATCACCCCTGAAGAAATCACCACCCTTCGTGAGAAAGTTAAAGAAGAGATTGAGACGGCTGCCTTAAAAGGAGAAACGTTTCCCCTTCAAGAAACGAGCCGCGCTCTAGACCATGTCTACAAAGAGGTCGAAACGATCTTCACCCAAACTCCCGATCGGCGGGGCGAAAGCGTTGTTATTATGGACGCCTTAAACCATGCTCTTGACGAAGAGATGGAGCGTGATTCGGGCGTCATCATCTTTGGGCAAGATGTTGCGCGTGGAAAAGGGGGCGTTTTTGGGATTACCCGTGGTCTTACCGACAAGTATGGGGAAGAGAGATGTTTTAACACCCCCCTTGCCGAATCGACGATTGTTGCCACCGCCATTGGGATGGCAATCCATAGCCACTTCAAGCCAGTTGCAGAGATCCAATTTGCCGATTATTTTTGGACCGGGGTGAACCAACTCTTTAATGAACTGTCGAGCTTCCATTACCGCTCCAATGGAGAGTGGAACTGTCCCATCGTGATCCGGATGCCGACAGGAGGATATATTCAGGGAGGGCCTTACCACTCTCAAAGTATCGAAGCGTTTCTTGCCCACTGCCCCGGACTGAAAGTCGTCTTCCCCAGCAACGCCGCCGATGCCAAGATGCTCCTTAAAAGTGCCATTCGCGATCCCAATCCAGTCATCTTCCTTGAGCACAAAGCGCTTTACCGGCAAAGAGTTTTCTCGGCCAATCCCGAGCCAACCAAAGAAGAGACCCTTCCCCTTGGAAAGGGGCGCGTTGTCCGTGAAGGGAAAGATCTCACCCTCATTGCTTGGGGGCTGATGGTCCATATGTCCTCCGAGGTGGCCCAAAAACTCGAAGATGAAGGGATTTCAGTTGAAATCATCGACCTTCGCACTATCGTCCCTCTCGATATCGAAACGGTCCTTACCTCTCTAGAAAAGACCAATAAAGCATTGATCCTCCATGAGGCGCCTCTTACCTGCGGTTTTGGAGCGGAGATTGCCGCCCAAATCAGCGAAAAGGCGTTTGAGTTTCTCGATGCGCCGATCCAGCGTCTTGGCGGCAAAAACAGCTGCGTTCCTTACGCCAAACACCTCGAAGATACGATCCTCCCCCAAAAAGAGGATATCGAGGCTGCGGTTCGTTCTCTCACAAACTACTAATTCTTAATGAGATCATTTCTAGAAAGGTATCGTTGGCTGAATGATAGGGGAATTCCCTCCCCCTCAACTAGAAAATCGGTGGATTGAGAGCTGGTAGCATGGATGTGGAGATGAGGTTCAGTAGTGTTCCCTGAGTTACCCACATGAGCAATTTCTTCGCCCATGTAGACTTGGTCACCCTTCCTTTTAGTCACGCTGTCTCGCTTTAAGTGGGCAAGGATTAAGATAATATTGGAGTCTTTCTTTTGAATAGCTAGATAGTTACCTAAGAGATGCTCAGAATCTTTCAAAGGGGGGGTATGGTCGTTATATTGATCAACCGCCTCAACAATCTCCCCTGAGCAAGGACTGTAGAGGGGCTGATCAAAAATAGGGAAGTCTGTCAGCTTTTGAGGAAATAATTTTTTAGTTCTTAAACCAGTAGGTGTTAGCTTGGTAATGTCAAGGGCATATCTTTGAGCCGAGACCGAATGATGGTGGTTAATAATTTGCTCGCCCCCTCCCTGTGCGATATAATAAGACGCTCCTCTCAAAGGAAAACTGAGATCGATTGTATTCTCTGGTTTTTGTTTGCCTTCCACGACTTTCCAAAGACCGAAGGAAAGAATCGTTAAAAAAAGTAGGTTAAAGCCGATTCCTAAGTGATCTTTCCATGTGGCTTTTATGAAAGTAAGTCGTTTGAACCGAAAGCAATGCCATACTAAGAAAGTGAGAAAAAAGATTTCAACAAAATAGCGTGCATAATATCCACTTCCAAAAGGCCAGAAGGCGGCGAGAAAAATATAGAGTATGAAAATTCCTATTACGACAATATCAGATACATGTTTAACAAGATTGACTTGCTTCCTTCTCCAGAAATGGAGGACCAAATAAATGGGGAACAGGGTGAGTAAAGCGATGTTGAAACAGACTAACATTGTATGCAAGCTCGATTTTGCAATAGTTTAACAACATTATTCTTTTTTCTCAACTTTTTCAAAACCCCTGATGTTTCTGTGCTCTTGTATGCCCATTCCGGATCAAGATATTGGGCTTGGTGTTTTGTACGCTTGTTTTGGGTGAGCAGGTTGATCGGGATATTGATAGGTTAGCTCTCCTTCCTTTTCCATTTTTGAAAGAAAATAATCCCTTAAATATCTAGCATCCCTATTTAAAATTCGGCTTAATTGGTTAGGTCGTAGTGAGCCTAAAGAACATAAGTCTTTAATAACGTGTTTGATTTGATCGTTGGAGGAGCGCTTTTGTAAGCTTATGACTTGCTTTTTAAGTCCTTCTGGAATCTTAGGAAATTCCTTAGGCAAAGCATCTAGTCCCTTATATGAGGGGTTAATATGAGGGGTTGGCTCATTATACGAGAGATCTGTAGAGAGCGTATAATATGTTTGATTTCCTTTTCCCTTCATTAGAAAAGGCAGAAATTGTTTCTCGAGCGCTCTTTCCAAGGGCATTTTTTGCTTCTTTCACTTCTATAGAGCAGCACTCGTCTCGAGTTTGTAGGCGCTCAAATAGTTCATCCGTTGACCAGTTCACCTTTATCCTCTCATGAGCTAGGATATCTCATAAGAGGTTCAATTTTCAAGAAAACTCTTGATTTTTTTGCGAAATTTGCTGTTGAAAATTAGCTGATTATGTGCTGACTTTTTTGGCGGTGGCGAGAAAGCTCTAGGAAAATTTCTCGCTTGGTGTCGATCGAGCGGCCCACTCTGCCTTTCGGATCCTTTTTCAAACACCCATCGAGATGAAGCAAACGGGCAAGCAGACTCTCTTGCGTTTTCTGGAGCGCTTCCATTTCTGTTTCACAGGAAGGGTCGTTTTTGCCCTCCTGAAGCGCTGCAGCATTTTTGATCAATTGATCCAATGTCACATCGATTTCACTTAATATTTTTTGTCGGCTCATCTGCTTTCTCGTTAGTTTTCCATCTATAATTAAATGCAATTAATTGTGTCAACATTAGTTGTTCTGTTTTTAGGTAAGGTCTTGATCTTTTTGTAGAAAGAATTTGCAAGGCGTGATAAAAAAGTGGCAGTATGAAAAGATTTTGCCCTCTCGCATCTGGTTCAAAAGGAAATGCGCTTTACATTAGCGATGGGGAAACGCAACTTTTGATCGATGTAGGGATTAGCTTTAAGGCGCTTGCTGAAAAATTGGGGGAGATCGATGTTGATGTGGGGGAGATTGACGCAATTTTAGTGACTCATGAGCATGGGGATCACATTCGAGGACTTGAAAGGACCGCTCAGAAGCTAGACATTCCGATCTTTGCCAATAGTGAAACGGCCAAGGCGACTTTGAAAGAGATGAAAACCCGTCCCCGCTTCAAGATCTTTTCAACGGGGGAATCTTTTGAGTATGGAGGGATGGAGATCCACCCCTTTAGTATTCAGCATGACACCCTCGACCCCGTCGCCTTTACGATTGAGATGGAGGGGACAAAGTTTGGGATTTGCGCCGATTTGGGATTTGTCACAACCCTTGTAAAGGCGCGCTTAGTCGAGTGTGACTACCTTTACCTTGAGGCAAACCATGAACCCTCAATGGTCTATGCGTGCAATCGCCCGATGGTCTATAAACAGCGGGTGCTGGGGCGGCAGGGACATCTTTCCAATGACGCTTGCGCTGAGCTTCTTGAAGAGATCGACCATCCGGGGCTGAAACATGTTTATCTAGCTCACCTTTCGAGCGAGTGTAACAATCCCGAACTTGCCCTTAAGAAAGTGCGCGAGAAAATCAAAAGGGAGCTCTCCCTTTCTATCGCCTATCAGGAAAAAGTTAGCGATCTTATAACGGTATCATCAGCCCATCATAAGCAATATCAACCTTGATATCGAGGTTGCACTCTTGGATAATGTCGTTGTGGAGTTGTAGCTTGATCTGGAGATCGCTATCTTTATGGTTGGGATCGTGGTGGGTAACGAGCCACTCCTTGCAGCCGGTATATTTTAAAAGCACTGTGGCATTAGGGATCGAAGAGTGTCCCCACCCCGTTTTTCGATAGTATTCTTCGGGAAAGTATTGCGCCTCATGGACTACAAGGTCACACTCTTTCAAAAACTCAATTAGCCCTATGTGGGGCTCGAGGAGGGGATGTTTTCGGTGGATCGCATTGGGGTGACCATTATAGCCAAGGAGAACCTCATTATCGGTGATGTAGCCCACAGTTTTATTAGGGGCTTTGAGCTTAAAGCCAACGGTGGGCCCCGGATGGTTAGTAAAATGGCAGTCGATGATCAAATCGCCGATCGAAACGGGGTTGTCATCGCGCAATTCTTTAAAACTGACCTTTGCCTTCATCTCATCAAGGCGAACCGGAAAGTAAGCATAGGCAAGCATGCTGGTAAAGAGCTCTTTTGTACTTTTTTCAAAGCCGACCGGTGCCCAAATCACCACGTCGCAGTTTTTTTTGTAGAGGGGGCTAAAGAAGGGAAAACCGGTAATGTGATCCCAGTGGGTGTGGGATAAAAACAAATGGACCGTCTGGTGATCCTCTAAGTCGATCAGATCGCCCAGCTGCCGGATTCCTGTTCCCGCATCGATGATGATCAGATCGTCTCCGTGACGCACTTCTAAGCAAGAGGTGTTCCCTCCGTAGCGGACATACTCGGCACCTGCGACGGGGTTGGAGCCCCGCGTTCCCCAAAAACGGAGGTAAGAGGTGAGCGTTGAGGGAATGGGGTGATAGCAGTGGTTTTGGATGACCTCGGCGCCACTTTTTAAACAAAAGGGTTTGGGCTTGAGTTCCCCCTTGAAAAAAGCTTCAACCAACTTGAAAAACTCCTCCATCTCGAAGGGTTTTGTCAAAAAGTAGTCGGCTCCCTCGTCAATAGCTGCGTGGTAATTTTGGACCATGACATGGTAGGAAGAGACGATGATTCCCATCTTGGAGAAGCGGGCGTTGGCTTTAATCGTTTTCATCACCTCGACGGCATGGATGTGGGGCATCATGAGGTCGATGATGAGAAGGTCGGGCTCGAATTCTTGGATTTTTCGAAGGGTTGCTGGCCCTGTTTTTGCAGTGGCAAATTCGTAGTTGCTGGCCTCTTTAGCAGTTAGGATCCCATCGATGAGCGGGGTAGAAGGGTCGGCGATCAGAATTTTTGGCTTCTTCTTCATATCTGCATCTTACAGAAGAGGTGTTAAAACACAAGTGAGGGGGAGTCGTAGTAGTGGTTTGTTGAGTGAAGATTGGGTTAAAAACCAATCTTCACACAAAACAACCCGTCAAAGGCATACAAAAATTAATCTTTTTTGAGGAGGATGCGGCGGCGACTGCCATCGGGAGAACCAATAATCCCATTGGTCTCCAGCTCATCCATCAGCGACGCAGCGCGCGCATACCCAATCTTCAACTTCCGTTGCAAGAAGGTAGTCGATGCCGTTCCCGTTTCAGTAATGATCTGATAAGCTTGGGAATAAAGGTCATCTTTTCCTTCGCCGCTCCCTCCCATAGAAAGGTCCGTTGGGGCCATCTGATCAAACGACTTGATCAGATATTGAGGGCCAAGCTGACTTTCAATGTGGTCGATCACTCGGTTAATATCTTCGTCGCGGACAAAGACTCCTTGCGCACGGGTGAGATTATGGGAACCAGGAGGGAGGAAAAGGAGATCTCCGTTACCCAGAAGGTTTTCGGCTCCATTTTCATCAAGGATAATTTGGCTATTGACCCGACTCGCTACCTTGAAGGCGACCCGGCTGGGAAAGTTTGCCTTGATCAGCCCGGTGATCACCTCTCGCGAGGGGCGCTGCGTTGCCAAGATGAGATGGATCCCGACGGCCCGCGCCATCTGGGCGATCCGGGCAATGGGCGTTTCTAAGTCGGAGCTTGAAGCCATCATCAGATCGGCAAACTCGTCGATGATACCGACGATATAGGGCATCTTCCGCGGAATTTCCATCCCGAGCTCAGCTTCCTCTTGGGGATTATACCTCCGGTTGTTAAAGGCATGGATATTTCGCAATTTAAGTCGCTTGAGCATTTCATACCGCTCACCCATTTCCTTCACTAGCCAATTCAAGGCGGCATAAGCGCCATGCGCCTCGGTAATGACGGGGGCGATCATGTGGGGGAGGTTCGTATAGGAGCTTAGCTCGACCTTTTTCGGGTCGACGAGGAGGATTTTTACTTCATCGGGGCGGGCAGTCATCAAGATCGACATCACGATGCTGTTGATGCAGACCGATTTTCCTGAACCCGTCGCCCCTGCAATGATGCAGTGGGGCATCTTCGTTAAATCACAAAGGACATTGTCGCCGGTGACCGTCTGCCCGAGCATGATAGGGATGTGAAGCTTTTTCCCTTTTTTCTGGTACTCGCTGAGCATCTCCTTAAAGCCCACCTCTTGGGGATAAAGAGAGGGAACTTCAACCCCTACCGCTGCTTTGCCTGGAATCGGAGCGATGATCCGGATCGACTTGGCTTGCAAGTTGAGGGCAATGTCATTTTCAAGCACTTTGATCTTTTGAACCTTGACACCCGTTGGGGGGTGAACTTCAAAAGAGGTAATAGTGGGGCCGCAGTTGATTTCTCCAACCCTTCCCTCAACACCGAAGCTAAGAAGGGTTTCTTCTAAAATCTTTGCCTGCCGCTCGAGATCTTTTTTCAGCGTCGGCTGGTCCACTTTTTTCGCGTTGGTGAGCAAGCTTAAAGGGGGAAGACGGTACCGCTTATAGGCTCCCATATAATTTTTATTGTCCATCGTCTTGACTTTCCGCCCAGGGAGAGGTCTTTTTTCTAGATGGGTCGAAATTTTAAGGTCGGAAGCCTCTTCTTCCTCTTCTTCTTCCATGGAGGGAAGGGAAGGGGGAGCTGCTGCTGGAGCAATGGGGACCACTTTTCGCCGGACTGTGCGGGGCTTAAAATCTTTGGCTACTTTTTTAAGGAATTTTCCCGTTTCTTTAGCAAACTCCCAACACTTTTTTGCGAGGGGGATGATGCGGGTATTGGTAAACAAAATCAGCGCCATGATGCCAGTGAGGGAAAAGGTGATCATCACACCGATGTTGCTAAGAAGGTGTTGCAGGTTAAAGATGGGGAGATCGCGGTATAAATAGTAGAGGGGAACGCCACCCAAATTGAAGCGGGCAAGTTTTTGGTGGTAGGGGTAGTAGACTTCGTAAACCTCTGAGATGACCCGCGGCTCGATTAATCCATTTGCAAGTCCTCCTGCTTCGGCAATAAGGTTAAGAAGCATCGACAAAGAGAAAATTCCGATGCCGAGGTAGAGGGTTTTCATGCGGAGGTGGGTGAGGGGACTTCCCATCAGTTTTTTCCACCCGATCCACCCGATATAAATGGCGATGAGATAAGCGGAAAGGCCAAAGGTCCAAAGCATCCCATATCCAAGGCCATAGCCAATCACCCCGAACCAACTTTTTTGGGGGGCGCCTTGGATAAAGCTGAGCATACAAAGAGAGAGGAGAAAACTTCCCACTAAGATGAGAAGTCCTTGAACTTCTGGGTGTAAACGTTTTTTTTTATCCATATTTTTAATTTAACAGAATTTTCCTCAATGGAAAAGGGAATTTTTGACAAAAAGGGCGATCGACGGGACTCGAACCCGCGACATCTTGAATCACAATCAAGCACTCTAACCAACTGAGCTACGACCGCCATGTAAAGGGTCTGACCCATTACCCTACCCTAAAAAGGAGATTTTGGTCAATTTCTTCTGGAAGCTTATCCAGAAATTCTTTATAATTGGCTCCAACTTATCGAAAAAGGAGATAGAGTTTGCTTGAAAAAACAAGGGCGCGCTACAACGACCACATCCTGCAGGAGACAGAGTTTTTTACGAAGGTTGCCTGGGGACAGGGGGGAGATCTCTCAGAAATCCTCCCTCTGGTGGTGGGCCAGGGCGTAGAAAAAATTGCTCTAGAAGGGGTTAGGCAACATTCCTCGAGCGAGAAGAAACGTTGGATAGCTCTTGCTACCCATGTGGCTTTCCCCCTTTTTCTTAAGCTAGGGGTTGCTTATGGAGTTGCAAAGTGGCAAAAAAGGGCCATTTCTTCCTCGATGCAGAAGCTTTTGATCGCCAGATCTTTTCTTGACGCTACAGAAATCCTTTGCAACATCGACCCCAAAAATACAACCTTTCAACAAGCCAAAAAGATTGCTAAGTTGTGTAAACGCGTTTTACCCTACCTCTTCCGCCCAGAAGGAGAGACATCCGTTGCTATTGCTCAGGCAACCAGCTTCAGTTTCCTTGTTAAGCACGGCATTACAAAGGCCGCCTCAAGAATTTTTTGGACAAAAAGAGATGGTTATGTTCGGGGAAAAGAAACAGAAATGCCCACCGAGGAGATTCCAGAAGGGTACACCAAAGAGGTGAGAGAGGTAGAGACTCCTTGTTACAGAACGAGTTTAGACAAAGAAATCAATCTTTGGAGGAAAATTTCCAAAAAGGGAGAGATAAAAAAGGTTAGGCTAGAGTATCCCCACGCTGTAGACATAGAAAATGGGGAGTGCTCCTCACTATTGCCAGATCTTTTTGATGAAGCAAAAGAGATGATCCCTAACTCTTGGAATCCAACAGAGCTGCTAGAAAAAGCAAAGGAAAAGTCCAAAGAAGCAAAGCAAACTGTATTGCAAAACCGAGAGGGATGGGTCCTTTTTCAGCAGAAGGGAGAGAAGATAAAGCTTATTAGAGCCCCCCACGGAGCTTTTTTTGATCGGGTTGTGATGCAGACGATCTGCAAGGTCAAGGGAGAAGAGGTCAAACCTTTAAATGGAGGGGTTCCCGACGGTTTTGAATATAGTAATAAGGTCCCTTCCTTTGAAATAGATACCCACCTAAAGATTTTTTGCCACACTGCAATCGCCTTTTTTAGCTCCTATGTGGCTTACCGGGGAGCAAAGATGCTTTTGAAGAAAAAGGTGTGGAAACCCGTCCCCTTCAAGTTCGAGGTGGGGATGATCCTTATTGGCATGGTCAGTCGGCTTGCTTTTGCTTCAAAAAGCCGTTGGTCTTTTTGCGAGAAATATAATCAAAGCACAAATTGGTGGGATTCATAAAGGAGATAAATCAATGTTAGAAAAAACAACAGGTCAGGCATACTCAAATGCTATTGACTTTGGTGTAAGGAGATTTTTTTGGAGTACGACATACCAAGCTTATGAGCCAAGCTTCAGTACTTTGCCCACATTGGCTGTG
Source organism: Chlamydiota bacterium (assembly GCA_021772275.1). Classification (GTDB taxonomy): domain Bacteria; phylum Chlamydiota; class Chlamydiia; order Chlamydiales; family Simkaniaceae; genus Neptunichlamydia. The sequence continues at coordinate 70,811 of JAJFMJ010000033.1, forward strand.
GATGTTTCTGGGTCCTTGGCCGAAATTTTTTCAAACTCATATGTGGATATAGAAAATCCGTTGGCAAAGGCAGCGTCCTATAGCGCGATTGGTATAATGGTAAATGTCATCGTTCTCCATTTGGGCGAGAGGTTTCTGGGAAGTTCTTTTGCCTCTTTGAAAGCTCCCGTTATCTTGGTTGGAGCTACTGTGATAGCAAAGACCTTCTTTAAGACTCTGTCCACAGATGAGACCTGGCAACAACGCGCTGAGGCTGTGCTGGAATTTTCTATGATGATAGGATACCTCATTTTACTTAAACGGCGTGTTCCTCGATTCTCTATTATCACTCAAATTTTGAGCACCATTTCAAAGGTTGTTTTTACCACGATATCCATTGCCTTCTTATTCGCGACTAGTAGAGCGATTATAGGTTCTAAATCAGATGTGCTTTCCCCTCTTTATCAACTCATGGGCATTTTTTTCGGAATATATGTGACGAATAGAATCTTTAAAGCGTTGGATGGAGATGCATATCAACATGCTCCTTTTAAACTAGTTGCAGGGGCTTTTGGCTTCAGCACTGTTGGCAGGTTAGCTCTTTCTTCTGAGTACTCTCCTTTTGTAAAAAAAGAGCATGAGTAAAAAAGCACTTGCTATACCGACAAGTGCCCAAACGCTCCCTCTAATTTCAAAGAGGTAGCGCTTGGGCGCTTCCGCAATCAGTGAGATAAGAAAAGAGGCGAAAGGGGCGGTCAAAAAGTCGAGATGAAGGAGAAAAAGAGCAAGAAGTGCGGTGAAAAGTAAGGGGCAAAAAAGGTTGTAGATCGGAGCAAGAAGTGGGTAGCTTCCAAAATGGATTAAAACCAGAGGAAAGGTAAAGATAAGGACCGCTCCTTGAAGGGCAACTACCTTTCTCAAATAGGTACACACCAAATAGCCACACTGATCGAATAGGTTCATCTTCATGAGCATCTCATAGGGACGTTTGGGGAAAAATCTACGGAGTTTTTGTTCAAAAGGGAAATAGAAAAGGATAATACCGAGGGTAGCGCCAAAGCTGAGCTGGAACCCCACGTTAGCGATGACCAAAGGATCCCCAAGAATTGCAAAAAGAAGGGCCACCCCTAACGTATTTAGAGGAGTAGGGCGGTATCCCAAAAGGATCCCCACAAAGTAGATCACCACCCCCACCCACGCGCGGCTAATCGAGGGGGCGCTTCCCATATAAAAAAAATATCCCCCAAGCAAAACAAGAAGGACAGCGGCCAAAACCTTTTCAGGTAAAAAGGGCTTGAGAAGGGTCGAAAGAAAAAAGGTTAAAAGAGCAAAGTGAAAGCCTGAGATGGCAAGAAGATGGCTAAGCCCTACTACTTGAAATTGGTAGGCAAGGAGGCGGTTTTCCAAATTTCCTGTGGCTAGGGCTACCATCAAATGGGCTACCTCGCGCTTTTTAAAGCGGGAATGAATATGGCGGCGCACCTTTTCTTTGGCTTGGAAACGCCACTCTGCAAGGGTTGAGTGTTTTGGAAGGGGAGTCCAGACAGCCCCCTTTTCAGGCTTAAAGAGGTAGCGCCCCACCCCCATTTTTACCGGCGTTCCATAAGAGATATGGTAAGCGGTGTTTGCCACGGGCCGTTTTTGATCGGGATGAAAGTAGATATGGCAGGTTTTCCCCCGAATTTTTCCGATGTAGACGATAGAGGTTTGGATAGGACCAGCGCGCCTTTTCACCTCTTCGATGTGAAAAATGGCAGGCCCTTCTTCTAGGTGGGGAGGATGAATCCAAAGAAAAATAGTGGCTCCGAAAAGGGCAAAAAGGGAAGTGCAAAAGGCGGGGTAGCGTCTCCACAAGTACATGCAAGTATTGTGAGGGAAAGACTATTTTTTGTCAGCGGATTCGTCAAGCGATTTATGGATGAGACGGGCACCACGCAACCCCGTCATATAGTGGAAAACCCAATCGAGCATCACCCCAAACTGACTCCGGTAATTGACAAGGTAGAAGATATGGACAAAGCCCCAAAGAAGCCAGGCAAGGGTCCCCTTAAAGCGAAACCCTTTGAAGTAGCCCACCGCTTTATTTTTTCCGATGGTAGCGATTCCCCCCTTGTCAAAGTATTTGAAGGGACGTCGCTTTTCTTTAGGAATTTGACGGCGGATCAGTTTTCCTACGTAGCGTCCTTGTTGAATCGCTGTAGTGGCAACAGCGGGAAGAGGCTTTCCATCTTTACCGACCGAGCAAGCAGCGTCGCCAATGACAAAAATCTCTGGATGATCGGGGATGGAAAGATCAGGCTCGACCATCGCCCTTCCTTGCCGGTCCAAAGGGATGTCGAGCGTTTTTAAAAGGGGAGAAGCGGCATTGCCCGCAGCCCAGATGATATTGCTCGCTTCGATAAAGTCCTCGCCGACCTGGACTCCTTCTTTAGTAACGTTAGTGACCATTTCACTTGTGATGACGCGGACTCCCATTTTCTCGAGATCTTTCCGCGCCCGCTCAGAAAGCTTTTCAGGAAAAGGGGGAAGGACACGAGGAGCCCCCTCAACGAGATAAATCTTCGACTTTTCAGGGTTGATCCGGCGAAAATTCTTAAACATCGTTTTGTGGGCGATCTCAGCAATCGCCCCCGCCATCTCAACCCCCGTTGGCCCTCCCCCGATAATGACAAAGCTGAGATACTTTTCAGCCTCTTGAATGCTGTCGGTTCGCTCCGCCTTTTCAAAAGAGATGAGAATCCGCTCCCGGATTTTCAGTGCATCGACAACCGTCTTAAGCCCAGGGGCAAGAGGTTCCCACTGATCATTTCCAAAGTAGGAGTGGCGGGCTCCCGTGCCAACCACCAGGTAGTCGTAAGGGACCTCATCCCCATTTTCGAGTGTGATCTTCCGGTTTTTCTTGTCGATCTTGTCAACCGTTCCCATGATTACTGTCGTATTCTTTTGATCTGCAAAGATTTCCCGAAGAGGAGTTGCAATATCGGCAGGAGAAAGAGCAGCGCTTGCCACTTGATAAAGAAGAGGTTGGAATAAATGGTGGTTTTTCTTATCGATGAGGAGGACATCGAGATTCGCTTTCCGTAACGTCTTGACGCAGTTCAGTCCGCCAAAACCTCCTCCAACAATGACAACACGTGTATAAATCATGAGACCTCCCCTTCTTTCTGCATAACATGCTTGCAAAAAAGTATAAACCCTTTTTAAACTGCTCTGTTAATCAAGATGCAAGAAGAGGCCAAATATGAAGCTAACCGTTCAAGAGTTTTATGAGACCCATGGGGCAGCTCTTGGTCTCGAAGCTACCCGAGTCAATGGAGGGATGAGGCGGCAGATCAAAGTTGCTCACGTCCAAAGGCCTGGGCTTTCCCTTGCTGGTTATGTGAAGCGGAAAAGCGACAACCGGATCCTCATCTTTGGGCGGATGGAGCTCAGTTACTTACGCGATCTTGATCCCGAGCTTCGTCTGGAGAGGTTAAGAGGCGTTGTGACTTCCGACACTCCCACTGTCATCGTTGCACGGGGGCTTTCTCCGCCCCGCGAGCTGTCAAAAGTGTGTCAAGAGCTCAAAGTGCCCCTTTTTCGGACCGAAGTGCACTCGATGCCCCTTTTGACACAGATAACAATGCTCCTTTCCGACCACTTTGCCCCCACCGACAGTCTCCACGGGACCCTAGTCGAGGCTTATGGCATTGGAGTCCTCATCCAGGGGGAGTCTTCTGTTGGAAAAAGTGAAGCCGCCCTGGGGCTGATCGAAAGAGGGCACCGCCTGATTTCCGATGATGTTGTCCTCCTTCGAAAGAGGGGCTCACATCTTATTGGGTCAGCGCCAGAGCTCAACAAGCACCTCCTTGAATTGCGCGGCATAGGAATTATCAATGTTGCCCACCTTTTTGGAGCGGTTTGCGTGCGCAGCGAAGTGCAAGTGGATTTAGTCATTCGCCTAAAAGAGTGGGATGAGAAAGAGTACTACGATAGGGTAGGTTTAGAGGAGCGCTTTACCGAACTATTAGGCATCCGAGTTCCCCTGATTATTCAGCCGGTAAAACCTGGAAGAGACAGCGTTCTTTTAATCGAGACAGCCCTTCTTAATCACCGGTTAAAAGAGATGGGGTATCACTCGGCGAAAGAGTTTAACGACAAATTACTAGAAACCATAGCGAGAAAGACGAAGGTTGGAACAAGAGTGTGAGTCAACAACAAAAGTGAAGAACAAGTTAGGCCTTCACGTCCGTCCTGCAACAACGATTGCGAAAATTTTGCAGAAGAGGAGTGCAAAAGTTACATTGACTTATAAGGGGCAGTCGGTCAATGCTCGTAGCATTATGAGCATAATGATTCTTGCGGCGCCCAAGAATGCGCAGTTGAAAATTAAAGCGGAAGGGAGCGACGCAAAAGAGACCTTAGACGAGATTTTGGATGCTTTTGAAACGAAATTTGGAGAAGATCATTGACCGACACTCCTGAGGAAATTATCATACAAGGGGCGCCTATTAGTGGTGGCATTGCCATTGGCAACCTCTTTTTCCTAGAAGGGTTTCAAGAAGAAGTTGTTCCAGAGCTTTCGATTTCTGCCAAAGAAGTAGAAAAAGAGGTAGGGCGTTACCGACGCGCCGTTCACTCGAGTCGGGAAGATCTCCATGATCTTCAAAGTTTTTTAGCCAAAGAGGGATCGAGCGAAGCCGTTTCGATTATCGATACCCATATTCAGATGCTCGAAGACCCCTTCATGACCACCTTCATGGAGAAGAAAATTCGACAAGGGATGAAAAACACCGAGACCGTTTTTCGCTCCGTCATGGTCGAGTATGAAAAAGAGTTTTCGAAGGTCAAAGACAACTTTTTCAAGCAACGTCTTTTAGACGTCAAAGATCTTTCTCAGAGGATTCTCCGCAATCTCCATCCCCGCAAAGCGATCAAGACAGAAGACATTCCCGACAACTCGGTGATCTTCACCAAAGAGCTCGTCCCCTCAAGCATTGCCGAGGTGTCCAAAAGGCAAGTCAAAGGGTTCATCACCGAAATAGGGGGAAACACCTCCCATGCCGCCCTGATTGCCCGTTCCAAAGGGATCCCCTACGTTGTCAATGTCCCGATCGACACCCTCTACACCTACAAAGGGTCACTTGTCATTATCGATGGGAAGTCAGGGATTATCATCATCAATCCCTCCAAAGCGACTTTAGAAAAGTACCGTCAGGCGCAAAAGCTAAGTGAAGTTCTTAAGACAAAGGGCGTTGAAGAGAACAAACAAGCGATCCGGACCAAAGATGGAACCAAGGTGACCGTCTTTGCCAACATTGAGAATCTCTCCGACCTTGACCTTCTGAGTTCTTACAAAGCCGAAGGGATCGGTCTTTTCCGTTCTGAGTTCCTTTTCTTTGGGAAGGAGTTAGAGACCTTTTCCGAAGAGGATCAGTTTGTCCTTTATCAGCAGGTGATGGAAAAAGCGAAAGGGATGCCCGTCATCTTCCGCGCTTTTGATGTTGGTGGGGACAAAGGGAACGTTAACCTTTATGAAGAAGAGCCCAACCCAGCCCTAGGGTGTCGTGGTATTCGCTTCCTTCTCCGTAATAAAGAGATCTTTGTTCAGCAGCTCCGCGCCCTTCTTCGGGTGAGTCTCGATGGGGATCTTCGGATTCTCCTTCCGATGATCTCTGATATCAATGAGCTTCTTGAGGCCAAGGAGCTTCTTCAGGAAGCGGCGCAGCAGCTCCGCTCTGAGGGGCACGAGATTGCCGATGAGATTCCGATTGGGTGTATGGTTGAAGTTCCCTCAGCGGTTATGACCTGTGACCATATTGCCAGTGCTTGCGACTTTCTCTCCATAGGAACCAATGATCTGACGCAGTATACCTTAGCAGCTGATCGGGCGACCCAAGATGTCCATTCCTTTTATAAGCCTTCCCATCCCAGTATTCTCAGGATGATTAAGCGGGTTGTAGAGACCTGTAAAGAAGAGGGTATTCCGGTGAGTCTTTGTGGGGAGATGGCTTCGAATCCGCTGATGATTCCACTCCTTCTTGGTCTGGGTGTCCGGAAGCTCTCTTGCGCTTCCCGCTACATTCCGCAGATCAAGAGTGTGATTACGGAGCTTTCTATGGATAAGCTTGAGACTCTTGCCGAAAAGGTGCTTGCGCTCCGCACCGCTGAAGAGGTAGAGGCCGTCCTAAAGTATGCTTACGGCGACCTCATCTCCGAGGAGTTGGTTGAAGAAGCTTAGTCGGTAAACCAAATTTGGACGGGCTGATTTTGAGCATCGTTTGAGCTATTATTTTGAGAGATGTCTCTATTCATAAGCTTAGAAACAGAGTTGACGATTGCTCCAAAAAAATTAGAGATTAGTTCCATCATTCGTGAAACGAGGTTACTTAAGTTATCCAGTTGATGTCTCCAGATTCCACTATCGGAATTCCCAACAGATTGTGCTCGAGTGGCGTATGATTCTACAACACCATCGTGAACAAACTGATCACCGTTTTTATCTAAATCTTGCAATACAAGTGTTACCATAATGATTACCTTTTTATTATTTTATTTTTAATTATTGTTGCAATAGCGCTTCACCCGCTGCTAACCCCATCTGTTTTTCGAGGATCTTTTGTACAACTGGATGGCTTGCGATGTTTTTTTCACGAATATATTCTAGCGCACTTTTAATCTGTTCATAATTAATATCGTGTAGGATTTCTTGAACCTCTTTAAGGCTCCAGTTTGTTTCATTTTTAGAGCGCAAATAGTTCTTGAGTCGGTCAGGATTTTGCAGCTCTTTTGTATCTGATGGATTTTGAGCTATTAATTTTTGCGCTCTTGCAGCACCTTTTTGAGCTTCTTCCAACTTTTGTGTCAGAGGAAGTTTTTTTTCGTGATCAAAGTGCAAAGCTGTGATTAATGCAGCCTCAATTTCCTCTGGTTTTGAGCCAGGCAGGAGTCTTGTCACTCCTTGTTGATCTGATAATCTTACGGCATCTTCCAGAGCTTTTCCGTTAGGCTGCGAAGCCCTAAATGTTTGCTTATCTGGGACGCCTGCTGCAAGTGCTTTCTCAAGATCTTCTTTAGTTGTTCCAACACTTTGGAGAAGTGCGACTTGGCTATCTGAAAGATTTCGTGCTTTTGCAAACGTTTTGAAAGCGGATAGTTGCTGAGCGTCGTTAGAATATTGTGGCATGCTTAAAAATTCTTTTAGATTAGCCCTATCTTCGAATCTCTGTTTTTGTGCAGACTTACCTTTTTTAGGTTTAGACCGGATCTGCTGGTTTGCTGAGCCATATCTTTCGACATACTTTTTAAATACTTGGTTCAGTCTATTCAGTTGGTCATTTTCCGAAGCAACCACACTGTATATGACTTCCATTTGACGCGAGTTAGGGTTGAACTTATGTAGTTTTTTGAGGAGTCGTTCGAACATGTCAAGGTTACTATCAATTTTTTCAAGATTGGTCTCCTTTCCAATAGCTACAGCCTCTGTCTTAATAGCTAGCACCAGATGAGCTGCGGTAACCTCTTTACCTCCGGCAAAGATCGCTGTTAACCGTTTTGTTTGTATCTTGTCAGCGTCCTTGCGGATACCGACCCCCCAGCCAGCTGTAAGAAGATCTTTAAAGAAGTCTATAAAGCGTTCGAAAAAGTCCCCGACAACAGTAAGGTTCTGTGGCTTCACTACGAATGAAGGTTGTCCCTCTTTTCTAACTATTGTAGTCTCGGTAGCCATAATTTTTTTCCTTTTTTAAAATAATTTCTGTGGGAAAGGTTCAAAAGATGTTTATTGTCTCTTGGATTTCCCAAACTATGTAATATTATAACATAAATTATAATTAATTTACATAATAATATTTTATTTAATCTAAATTAACCTTTTCGGTTGCTAGGGATCTGGAACGATGTTGCATTCCTAACTCCATCAGCGGGTTGGTTGATAAAACGGCTCCAGGTTTCTCCTCTGGGGAGGCTCGGTACTATTTTACCATTTTTCTTTGTCCATAGATCTGGTAATGGAACTTGTCTTAAAACGCCTCCAACAACCTCGAATAAGAGATCCTCTTCTTCGCTTTCACTGTCGGAGAAATAAACTTCTTCCTTATTAAAACCTTCTACCTTCATTTTCCCACCTATTAATTGTAATTAACTTGTTAACATGTGTTATATTATAACATAATTAACAATTAATTTATACTGCTATATAAGTGATTGTTTGTAAGGTAGATAGATAATAGACTTAAAGACCGAAGGGGAGACTACCCATGGAGAGGTTATTTTGAGGGGAATTTTCCTCGATCTTCTTCGCAGCCTCGTTAAAAGCGACGATAATGAGGTCTTGGAGACCTTCAACATCTTCAGGATCAACGCATTCGGGTTTAATAGTGAGTTTTTTGATCTCTTTTTCCCCGGTGAGGGTGATTTCAACAAGACCATTGCCTGCAGAGCCAGAGACTTCTAGCTTTTGCATATCTTCTTGCATTTTAGCCATTTGATCTTGAAAGAGTTTGGCTTGCTTCTTCATTTTGGAATAACCGCTACCCATGGGGAACCTCGAATGTTGTTTATGAGGGTGATGATAACAGAGGAGAGAAAAAAGGGGAAGGCCTCTGAAGGAGCCTTTTATTTTTTTAGAGAACCATTAAGGGCGACAGAGGTAAAGCGCATCACTTGCTCTTGCTTAATCTTTTCTTGAATGGTGGCAGGAGGGGGCGCCGGCTGGGCCGCTGAGGGCGCAGGAGGGCTTTGGGGAGGCGCTGGCTTTTCGGGGAAGAAGGGGACCTCTTCGACGGGGGCGGCTGGTTTGGGCGTGGGAGGCGGCTCGGGGGCTTTTGCAACTTTGGGCTGTATTTTGGGTGGAGGTGCGGCAGGCTCGGGCGCTTCCCCTTTTTGGAGTTTCTCGAGTCGCTCGACAAGCGATTCGAGGGGGATCCGTTTGGAGGTGCGGATAATGTGAAGGAGGGCCACCTCGATATGGATCTTCTTAAAGGGGGTTTGCTTTCCTTTTTCAAGGGCGCCTATTAGATAGTCGAGGGTTTCTAGGACATGGTATTTCGAATAGAGCTTGGCCGAGGTGGCATACTCGGGAAAGGGGGGCTTTTCTCCCATCTGGACGGTGGCAATCGTCCGGTAATGCTCAGCGAGACTTTCAAGGAAATGCTCAAGATGACACCCCGCTTCAAAGAGGGTATTTGTCAGGGCAAAGGGGGCGGCAAGATCGTATTGACCAACAGCGCGGTCAAGGGCGAAGAAAAGATCGTTTTGGACGAGGCCTAAGGCTTTGGTGGCATGTTCGCGGGTGATCGGAGGCTCTTCGTAGCAAAGAAGCTGGTCGAGGAGGGACTCGGCGTCGCGGAGTGACCCTTCGGCATGGTGGGCGATGAGTTTAAGGGCGGCGGGTTCAATGGCAATCTCGAGTTTTTGAGCAATGGCGGTGAGCTTTTCTTCGATTTTTTCAGGGTTGATTCGACGGAGATCGAACCGTTGACACCGGCTGAGAATCGTGGGAAGGACTTTGTGGGGCTCGGTCGTTGCAAAGAAGAAAATGACATGGGCAGGGGGCTCTTCAAGGGTTTTAAGAAGCGCATTAAATGCCTCTTTGGTGAGCATGTGAACTTCGTCGATGATGTAGATTTTATATTTGCCACTCGAAGCGGCGTAGCTAACCGTTTCATTCAGGCTTCGGATGTCGTCAATCCCCCGGTTAGAGGCGCCGTCGATCTCGATCACATCGAGAGAATGGCCCGCGGTAATCTCTGTGCAGGAAGGGCAACTATTGCACGGCTCTTGATCGGAACCAAGATTTTTGCAGTTGATCGCTTTGGCAAAGAGGCGGGCAAGGGTTGTTTTCCCTGTCCCCCGCGTTCCACAAAAGAGGTAGGCATGCCCCGTTCTCCCCATTCGAATCGCATTTTTTAGGGTCTGGACAATCGCTTCTTGGGCGAAGACCTCAGAAAAATTTTTAGGACGGAACTTTTTTGCAATGACTTGATATACGGACATAGTGTAACCTCTGTTTACGATTGTGCTACGGTAGTTGTTAAAATGCAAGTTGTGGTAAGCTAAAATAATGGCTGAAGAGTCAAAAGATAGACCCAAGTGGCAACGCTACTTGAAGAAAGAAAATTTAGGCAAACGATTACTCGTGGGCCTCGCTATTCTTTTGTGTTTGGCGGCGTTCATTCACTTTCGTGAAGTGCGCGTCGACATGCTTGAGCTCGACAGTCACGCAAAAAATTATGTCGTGGCCCAGGTCGACTTTGAGTTTCCCAATGAGGAAGGGACGGTGATTCTTAGGCAGGAATCGGCCCGGGATGTTGGAGCCATCTACCGGCTCGATCCTCAGTTTGTCGATCAGAAGCGATTTGAAATAGAAAAATTTTGGATCGATGACCAAAGGTGGCGCAATGTTTTAACAAAAACCACTTTTGAGGAGCTCTATCAAACAGCCGATGATGTTAAGCGGGTCCTTCTCGCTTCCCGCTTTGCCGAGGAGCGCACCCTTAACCGGTTGCAATCTTTGGATCTTCGTCCCCCCGAGTATTTTCTCATTCCCTCTTCTTTTAATGGAGAGTCGGCTCGCCTTCCCGATAGTTATTGGGAGCAGATCCAAAAAGAGCTTGTTAAAAAGAAACATAGTGGACCTGAGGTGGCCTATGTCCTGAACTACTTCCAAGGGATTAGTTGGCCTCTAGATAAAGATACCTCAGCGCAGCGGACATTAAGAAGACAGGTGGAGACCACCGTTCCCCAGCGGTTTAGTCAGATACGGGCAGGGAATCGGATTGTTGACCAAGGGGAAAAGGTGACGCAGCGCCATGTTGCCATGGTCCAGGCAATGAAAAAAGCCATGGCCGAAGATCAGAAAATTTGGGAACCCCTTCCCCTCTTAAGTAGTTTGATTTTTGCCACGCTCATCGTCCTGATTGGCGGTTTTTACTTTCACTACAAACATCAAGAGCTTATCCGCAATATCTACAAGCTCTCCCTCTATGCAACGATTATTATTTTAACCCTCCTTATTGCTAAAGTCACCGAGTTTTTCCTCCTCCAAAATACGGGAGGTCTTCTCGAAATCGTCCGCTATCCTCTCTTTGTCCCTTTTGCAGCGATCCTTATTTGTGTCCTTTTAAGTGGAGAAGTGGCCCTTTTTTCCACCTGCTTCCTTGCGGTGATTTTAGGATTGTCCCTTGCCGTTGACCATAGCCGCTTTATTGTGATCAATATCACGATGGGGGCAATTGCAATTTTAGCTTCGCGCAACCTTAGGAAAAGAAAGGAGGTCTTTGCCGTATGCGGTAAAGTATGGCTCTCTTGTATTCCGATCTTCTTTGTCTATAACTTTTCTCTCAACATCTTTTGGAACATCTTTGTTGTTTCCGATCTGATGAGTACCTTCGTTTTCCTCTCCCTCACCTCCATTTTAGTCGTTGGCCTCCTCCCCATTTTGGAATCGCTCTTCCGCGTGATGACCGACATCACTCTGATGGAGTATATGGATCCCAATAACGAACTTCTCCGCCGCTTGAGCGTTGAAGCGCCAGGAACCTACCAACACTGCCTCGTCGTGGGAAGTATTGCCGAAGCTGCCGCCCAAGCCATCGGAGCCAACGGCCTTTTCTGCCGCGTCTCCACCCTCTACCACGACATCGGAAAACTCTTTAATCCCCATTACTTTACCGAAAACCAAATGGGGGGCTTTAACATCCACCAACTCCTTACCCCCCAAGAGTCAACCCAGGTGATTATCAACCACGTGACCGAAGGGGCAACCCTTGCTCGCAAACATGGCCTTCCCCAAAGTTTTATCGATGTGATCTGCGAGCACCACGGCAATACCCTCGTCTACTACTTCTACTGCAAGCAGGTCGAGCAGGCAGGGGGAGATTCCGATAGCGTTGATGAAAAACTCTTCCGCTATCCTGGCCCCAAGCCCCGCTCCAAAGAATCAGCCATCATCATGATGGCCGATACCGTTGAAGCTGCCTCCCGCTCCCTTGAAAATGCCGACAGAGAGGCGATCACCGAGCTTGTCAACCGGCTGATCACCGAAAAGCTCGAGGATGGTCAGTTCGATGACTGCCAGCTCACCTTCGAGGAGTTTGGAACGGTTAAACGGACGATCATCGAGAGCTTATCGGTTGCTCGACACCTGCGTATCGTCTATCCTAAAAAATCAAACGCTTAAATTTTAGATTTTAGTTGCTAGAAAAGGGGGCTAAATACTATTCTCTTTCTCGAAGAGAATCTGAGCAAGGGAGTTATAGTTATGTCAACAGTAGCAAATCATTGCAATTTCTGTATGGAGCTGGCAACTTACAGGTGTGGTGGATGTAAACAAATATACTATTGCAGTCAAGCCCACCAGAAGCTGGACTGGCGTGAAGGGGGACATAGGGAGATCTGCAAGAAGATTCAACTTGCCTCACTAAAGGGAGAAAAAACTGAGAATTCAATTATAGGGGTTTGGAAGGAGACTTTGAGAATCGATCCAGAGCACGCATATGCTTACTATGAAATTGCCTTTCAACTTTTTCCTGATTCCACGACAATACTAAACGGCAAATTATGGAGTGCAATGGATCTTTTGAAACACTCTATTTCTCTTGATGCAAATTTTGTAGGGCCCTTAATCGAAATGGCACTGCATTTATCACCCAATCAGTCTACTGATATAGGAAATTCTGAATGGACTGCGGCTCGTCTTTATACGAAAGCAATAGGACTAGATCCAGAGTACTATGTACCTTATCATAATCTGGCTGTTGTTCTTTCAGAAGGGAGCACTATAAGGATCGGCGAAAAAGAATGGTCTAGAGAAGAGCTGTATAAGAAAGCTGAGGAATTGCGTCCTGCTGGTGATCCACCTCTTAGTCGGCTTTCAACCATTCGTAAATACTATAAAGAAGAAGATAACCTTCAGTTTCGACAAAAAGCAAACCGCGAAGAGGTTTGGGGAGATCAAAGTGAGCCCCCTTTCGAGCAGCTGCAAAAGACTATGCTGCAGAATTTTGAGTTAAGGATGAAATTAAAGAAACGAGAGGGAAAAGAAGAGCTTAATCGGCATCTCTGATTGTCAGATAATGCTCCTTCAAAAAGTCTAGTGAGATGTAAAGCCGCTTTACATCGCTATGACGCGCAAAACCATAGATCTTGATTTTGGGTTCGGTGCCCGAGGGGCGGATAATAAACTTACTCTGATCTTCGGTTCGAAAGAGAAGGACATTCGATTTGGGAAGGGGATGTTTTGTCTTTCCAGTAAGAAAGTCTTCCACTTCGACCACTTTGTCGCCGTTGATCTCCTTTGGAGGATTTTGGCGCAGAGCCTCCATCAGTTTCTTCATTGTTTCCATCCCTTTTTGACCTCCCCCAAAGGGAACAGAAAGTTGTTTTTCTAAGAAGGAGCCGTAGGTTTTATAGAGCTCATCGAGTTGATCGACGAGAGTTTTCCCCCGTTTCTTGAGCTGGAGGGCCATTTCGGAGACGAGACAAGCGGCAATCGTCGCATCTTTATCGCGCGAATGGGTTCCATACAGAAAACCGAGCGACTCCTCGGCACCGAAGAGGAAAGTGTGCGCGTGATTTTGTTCCCACTCGTGAATCTTTTCTCCGATATATTTAAAGCCGGTCAGAACTTCGAAGTAGGCAACGTTAAAAGACTCGGCGATCGCTTTAAAAAGTTCGGTGGTGACGATGGTGGTGACAGCGGCACTATTTTTGGGGAGCGTCTTAGTGGTGCAGAGGTAGTGGAGGCAAAGAGAGGCGATCTGGTTCCCGTTTAAAATAACCGGTTTTCCTTCATGTAAAGCGACCACTCCCATCCGGTCGGCATCAGGGTCGGTAGCGATAAAGAGATCTCCCTGCTCCTGTACAAGCTGGTCGATCCCCAACTTCAGCGTTTCTTCCTGTTCGGGATTGGGAGAGGGGGCTGCAGGGAAGTTTCCGTCGGGGATTTTCTGCGCTTCGACGTAGGAAATGTTATCAAAACCCCACCGTTTGAGCGCTTTGGGAAGGGTGGTGATGCCGCAGCCATGGAGGGGAGAATAGATAATTTTGAGGGAGCTTCCTTCGGTTTCTTTAGGGTGGTTTCGAAGGGGAATGAGCGCTCTGTAGTACGCTTCGTCATCCTCCTCTCCCACTTGGTGGATCAGTCGATGGTCAAAAGGGGCGAGTTTGACCTCTTCGGGATCTTGGATTTTTTCGACCTCAGCCATAATCCCTGTGTCGTGGGGGGGAACGACTTGCCCCCCGTCGCTCCAGTAAACCTTGTAGCCGCTGTATTCGGGGGGGTTGTGGGAGGCAGTGATCATCACCGCTGCCGTGCACCCATGCGCCCGACACCCAAACGAGACGAAGGGGGTGGGGCGGAGCTCTTTGGTGATAAAGACTTCAATCCCATTACCAGCTAGAACCCGCGCCGTTTCCTCTGCAAATAGGGGCGAGTTGATCCGAGAGTCGTAGCTGATAAAGACCTTTGGCTTATCCACATTCTGGCTGAGAATATAGTTGGCAAGCCCCTGGGTGGCGCTTCGAATCGTATATGTGTTGAGCCGGTTGGTCCCAGCCCCCATGACGGCCCGCATCCCTCCGGTTCCAAAGGCCACCGTGGTATAAAAAGCATCGATCAGAGCCGCCGGGTCCCCCTCCAAAAGAGCCTGGACCTCTTTTTGGGTCTTTTCATCATAGGGGGCCTTGAGCCACTGGGCAGCACGCCTTTTGATCTCTTCTGGGACATCCATCCCCTCTTTTTACACAATTTCAGGGAAAAATCACCAGGTTTAAGGTGTTTAATTTGTTTTTAAACCATAAGTAATTTTTGATCAATCCTTTACGTTTTAGTTCAATTAAAATCGTAATTATGTTATAATATTGGCATAAAAGTTAAAAAGAGGGTTTAATAATGAGTTCTGGTAGTCGTGTTTGTTCATTTGGTTCTTTGAGTGAATCGTCCTCTCTGTGCAGTTCATTTAGTACCAATCCCGAAAACTGGGAAGCAAAGGAAGAGCAAGCGCGGCTTGATGCTGAAGCAAAGGAAGAGCAAGTGCAGCTTGATACTTTAGAAGAAGAGGGATATCCAAATCTACAAATTAGAGAGCCTGTAGGTGAAGGGAGGTATTCGATAGCTCGCCTTATTACCTATGGTAAAGGGGAGCAAAGAGTACTCAAGCTATCTAAGGAAACAATCGAGACTTCGGAATATTTTAAGCTGACCGAAAAGCGAATGGGGGGCGAATGGCTTGCTCTTCTTGAATATGGACCAAATGTTTTAAAGACCTATCATGCTTTAGCCCGTGATTGCGCCTCAGGAGAGTACATTTTAGTCGATGCAGAGACGGTTCAGGGGATGTTCGAGGATCCAGAGAAGTGTGAAGGGAAAGATTATACATTAATTGGGACGGTCAGTGAGTATATTGAAGGGGCGCAGACTTTGGAGGACTATGCGACAACAAAGGGCATTAAGAAGGTAGAGACTCTCCTTAAGATTGCAAAGCAAATGTTTCAGGCGCTCTCCACGGTTCATGCCAAAGAGATCGTTCATCGAGATATTAAGTCGGAAAATATCTTAGTTACGCCGGATGGGACCCTAAAGCTTCTTGATTTTGGATTTGCTCTTCACATCCCCACTGAGCAGAAGACCCCTTCTAAAAAAAGGAGACCTCTTTCTATTTGTGGTACATCATATACCATAGCTCCTGAGGTTGTCTTTGGAGGAAAATACCACACTCCAGCTGACATCTACTCCATCGCAGCTACTTTGATTAGGGTCATTACAGGGACATTGGACTATTTCGGCGTTGGGACATCAAAGAGACAATATGAAGTTATGCAAAATCAGTCTCAAACTCTTCTTGGAGTGATGCGCAACGAAAAATTAGATGGCGAACGTGACAAGCTCGAAAACCTTATCGAAGGGCTTTCTCAGTATGACCCAGAACAGCGGCTCACCGCAGAAAAAGCGCTTGAAGAGAGTTACCTAAAATCGTTAGATGCATCCTTAAGCGCGCCACTTAGCTCTTCATCGATGGCTGCATCCAGCTCATCAGCTAGACATTAAGGGGGAAAAATGAAGGTATGTGCAGCAGCTTCATCATCATCGGCGGCGTTTCATGGAGTAAATGGAGGCGAGAGCCTTGATTCTATTTTAACACGTTTGAGCATGCGGAAAACTCATGAAATTTTAGAAAATGTTCCTCCTCTTCTAAAAGAGGCGTACCCTAAGCTAACAATTGAAAAACTTCTAGGAGAAGGGGCGTTTTCAGAAGCGCATAGCTTTACCTATCTCGAAGAAGGGCAA
>JAJFMJ010000034.1 GCA_021772275.1 Chlamydiota bacterium
AACAGCAACGGCATTACAGCCCTGATTAAAGAGCCTCTGCGTTTCCAAAAGAGCTTCAAAGCCCCCCTCAGGAAGAGTAAGTTTAAGGGAGATGGTTCTTTTCATAAGGACTATTTTAAAATCTGGCTGCAATTTAAACAATCTAAAAAGGAGCGACGCTTCCTCCCCTCCCTAAAGGAAGGGGTATCCGCGTCGTCAGTTTGATGAAAAATCTTTATATCCTCGATGCGGTCTCCTTCCTTTTCCGCTCCTACTATGCCATCCGTGGGATGACCAACCAGGAGGGACAGTCAACAGGAGCCCTCTATGGCTTCATCCGCTCCGTTCAGAAAATCATCAAAGACTTTGCCCCCGAAAGCATTGTCGCCGTCTTTGACGGTCCCAACAACAAGGCCTCCCGGGTAAAAATTTACGAAGAGTACAAGAGTCACCGAGAAGGGATGCCGGAGGACCTCGTCTACCAACTCGAATGGGCCCACCAGTTTTGCAAGATGGAAGGAATTCCCTATCTTTCGGAAGAAGGGGTCGAGGCAGACGACCTCATCGGCGCAATTGCCAGATGGGCAGAGAAAAAGGATATCGAGGTTTTTATTTGCTCAAGCGATAAAGACCTTTGCCAGCTCGTTTCTGATCGGATTTTTATGCTCAACACCCACAAAGACAACCTCCTCGTCGACCGAAAAAAAGTAGAAGAGCTCCACGGTGTAAAGCCAGAGCAAATCGTCGACTACCTTGCCATTATGGGAGATAAATCGGATAATATTCCGGGAATTCCGGGGTTCGGACCAAAAACCGCAGCCTCTCTTCTGCAAGAGTATGGCACGTTGGAAAATATGCTCGGCAGCCTCGACACGATGCAAAACCAAAAGCGGGCTGAAAAGATCCGCGCGCACGTTGAAGATGCTCGCATGAGTCAAAAATTGGCCCAACTCATCGTCGATGTTCCCTATCCGATAGAAGAGAAGTTTTATCATATTAAGGATTCCAATATTGAGGAGCTAAGAGCCTTTTACCAGGAGAAAAACTTTAATACTCTCTTAAGAGAGCTTGGCGAAGTGCCGGTTGAAGAGACCCTCTCCTATACAATCATTGACAGCGAAGATGGGTTAAATGCTCTGATTGCAAAGCTCGAAAAGGAAGGAGCGGTCTGTGTCGATACCGAAACGAGTACCCTCGCCCCCATGGAAGCTCAGATGGTGGGAGTGGGCTTTGCCGTCCATCCAAAAGAGGGGTGGTACGTTCCCACCAACGGAAAGTTAGGTCTCCATAAGGTCCTCGAGAAGATCAAGCCCCTTTTGGAAAATCCTGCCATTGGGTTCTACGGTCACAACATCAAATATGACATCCATGTCTTCAAAAATCATGGGATCGAGCTCAAAAATATCGCTTTCGACACAATGATCGCCTCTTACTTGCTCTCCCCACAAAATAACCGCCACGGCCTTGACACCCTCGCTCTTGAAAAATTTGGCAAGGTAAAAACCCCCATCAAAGATCTCATCGGCTCAGGGAAAAATGAAAAGTCGATGTTAGAGGTTCCGATCGAAGAGGTGGGCCCTTACTGCTGCGAAGATGTTGACTACACCTGCCGCCTCAAGGAGCTCTTCGAAAAAGAGCTTGCAAAGGGGAGATTATCAGACGTTCTCTATCAAATCGAGCTTCCCCTCGTCCCCATTCTTGTGAGGATGGAGCGGTATGGGATGTATCTCGATAAAGAAAAACTCTACGCGATGTCCGATCTTCTCCGCGAAGAGCTTTCCTGCCTTGAAGAAGAGATCCATCAACTTGCTAAAGAGCCTTTTAATATCAAGTCGCCCAAGCAGCTGAGCGAAATCCTTTTCGAAAAACTGCAGATCCCCATGGGAGCAAAGAAAAAAAGTACCCGCGCAGACGTCCTAGAAAGTTTGAAAAAGGATTACCCGATTGCAGGGAAGGTCTTGGAGTTCCGCGCTCTTGAAAAACTCCGCTCGACCTATACCGAAGCCCTCCCCCTCCAGGTCCATGAAGACACGGGACGGATCCACTGCACCTTTATGCAGACGGTGACGGCAACGGGACGCCTTTCATGCCAAGAACCTAACCTTCAAAACATCCCCATCCGTTCTGAAGAGGGGCGGAAAATCCGCGAGGCTTTCCTCCCTGAAAGGGAAGATGAAAGCTATCTTTCTGCCGACTATTCTCAAATCGAACTCCGCCTCCTCGCTCACCTTAGCCAAGACCCCAAGCTGCTCGCCGCTTTTAACAACCACGAAGATATCCATGCATCGACTGCTGCTGCTGTCTTTGATGTCCCCCTCGACGCCGTTACTAAAGAGATGCGCTCACGGGCCAAGGCAGTTAATTTTGGGATTATCTACGGACAGCAAGCCTATGGCCTCTCCCAAGAGCTCGGAATTGAGGTCAAAGAGGCTGCCGAATTTATCAAAAAATATTTTGAAAAATACCCCGGTGTTCATGCTTTTATCGAGGGGTGTAAGGAAAAAGTACGTGAAACAGGGGTGGCCACTACCATGTTTGGGCGAAAACGCCCCATCCCAGAAATCGAGAGTTCCAATGGGATGATCCGAGCCGCTGCCGAGCGGCTAGCGGTTAACACCCCCTTGCAAGGAAGTCAAGCCGATATTATCAAAAAAGCGATGATTGAAGTGGACCAAGCCCTTCAGGATGAGAAGCTTGCTCATATGGTCCTCCAAATTCACGATGAGTTGATCTTTGAGCTTCCCGATGAGAATATCCCCCTTGTCCGGGAGAAGGTCCAAACGATCATGGAAAAGGTCACTACCCTTTCTATCCCCCTCATTGTAAACATTGATGTTGGAAAAAATTGGGGGAAATGTTAAAATTGAGGAAAATCGTAATAACGGGTGGCATCGCCTCGGGAAAAACGGCCGTTTGCCACATTCTTAAAAAGCATGGAGCTTACTACCTCAGTTCCGACGAGATTATCCATCACCTCCTAAGAGAAGATCCCCATACCATTCAAGAAGTGACCGCTCTCTTAGGACCTGAAATTATCGAAGATGGAAAGATCGACCGAAAAAAGGTTGCGGAGATCGTCTTTAACGATCCAGAAAAATTGGATGCCTTAGAAAAAATCTTGCATCCCAGGTTACTTGCAAAGATTGAAGAAGCCTATAATCAGGAAGAAAAGTGCAAGCTTTTCGTTGTCGAACTCCCCTTAGTGCAGGAGATTGGCAAAGAAAAAGATTTTGATCTCACCATTGCAGTCATCTCTGATGAAGCAGAAGCGATAAAGCGGTTTGTAAAGCAAGGATTCACCGAGGAGTCTTACAAAAAGCGAATGGAAAGGCAGTGGAAGATTTCAGACAAAGAAAAAAAAGCCGATTATGTCATTCATAATGATGGTACATTTGAAGAATTAGAAAAAAAAGTTCTCGAACTCATAAAGGAGATAAGTTCTCAATGAACGAAGAAAAAGAGCAAAATGCCGCGACAAAAAAAGAAAAGCCCCGTCATCACCACCACAACAAAAAACCTTCCAAAGAGCCCAATATTACTAAGATTGCTGATCTCCAGCAGATGAATATCGACCAACTTGCTGTCTATGCGAAAAATATTGGTCTAGAAAACATTGGAGCGCTCACTCGATCACAAATGGTTTTTGAAGTGGTCAAACTCAAGTCGGCAATGCCCGATGAGATCCTTGTTGGAGAAGGAGTTCTTGAAGTTCTTCCCGACGGGTTTGGATTCTTACGTTCCCCCAACTACAACTACCTCCCCTCTGCCGAAGATATCTATGTCTCTCCCGCACAAATCCGCCGCTTCGACTTAAAGAAAGGAGACACCATTTATGGCACCCTCCGCTCTCCGAAGGAGAAGGAGAAGTATTTTGCCCTTCAAAAAGTGGACAGAATCAATGGGAAAACCCCCGAAAAATCAAAAGAGCGGATCCTCTTTAACAACCTCACTCCCCTCTTTCCGACCGAGCGCCTTGTCATGGAAACGACCAAAGACAAGCTCGACATGCGGATCCTTGACCTCAGCGCCCCCATTGGAAAAGGGCAGCGGGGGCTGATCGTTGCCCCTCCAAAATCGGGAAAAACGATCCTGATGCAAAATATTGCCCACTCGATCGCTGAGAAT
Source organism: Chlamydiota bacterium (assembly GCA_021772275.1). Taxonomy (GTDB): domain Bacteria; phylum Chlamydiota; class Chlamydiia; order Chlamydiales; family Simkaniaceae; genus Neptunichlamydia. Next base: position 4,105 of record JAJFMJ010000034.1, read on the forward strand.
CACCCTGAAGTGACCTTGATTGTCCTTCTAATCGACGAGCGGCCTGAAGAGGTAACCGACATGCAACGCCTCGTCAAGGGGGAGGTCGTCTCTTCTACCTTTGACGAACCTCCTGAGCGTCACACTCAAGTGGCCGAGATGGTCATTGAAAAGGCCCGCTCTCTTGTCGAGAATGGCCAAGATGTTGTCATCCTCCTCGACTCGATTACCCGCTTAGCCCGCGCCTATAACACCGTCCAACCCCACTCGGGAAAGATCCTCACTGGAGGTGTTGATGCCCAAGCCCTTCATAAGCCAAAGCGCTTTTTTGGAGCAGCCCGTAATATCGAGCATGGAGGATCGCTCACCATCATCGCAACTGCCCTTGTCGACACCGGCTCGCGGATGGATGAGGTGATCTTTGAGGAGTTCAAAGGAACAGGAAACATGGAGCTTATCCTCGATCGTCGTCTTGCCGATCGAAGGGTTTGGCCCGCCATTGACATTGTACGGAGTGGAACACGTAAAGAAGAGCTTCTTTTCCACCCAGAAGAGCTTGATAAAATCTATCTCCTTCGACGTGGGCTTGATGACCTAACCCCTCTTGATGCGATCAACCTCCTAAGGAATCGACTGAGGAAAACAGGTTCTAACGCTGAATTTTTACTCTCGATGAAAGAATAAAATTAATGCTTATGCTAGGCTGCCGATTATGGAACGGAAGCCAAAAAAGCTCCTCCTGATCACCTCATCTGGGGGAGGAGGACATATACAAGCAGCAAAAGCGCAAGCGGTCAAAGCACTTTCTGAAGATCCGACCACTGAAATTATCGAAAAAGATATCTTGATCGATATTGTCAGTAAACGGCTTGGAAAAGGATTCGTCTTTCTCTGGAACTCGTCCCAAAAACGGGGAAACGTCAAATTTCTTATGTTCCTTTTAAAGAATATTCCGACAGCCGACTTTCTCTTTGGCACTTTTATCTTTACCCGCGTTCTTTTCCTTATCCTTAAGGAAGGGATTGATCAGATCGTTGATACTCAGCCGATTGGAACTTCTGCCATTATCAAAGCGATCAAAGTGGCCCGAAAAGTGACTGGAAAGCCCCTCCGCCTCGAGAAAATCGTGACCGAGCTTCCCACGGATAGCGTCGTTCACTTTTTTAAACCGATCAAAGGACTTTCACCCAACGACCGCGTTTTTCTCAAGCTCATTAGCACCATTCCCCACCAAAGAGAAAATCAAACCGCCGAGACCTTTTGGCAAAAGAACTGCGGCCTTTCCGAAAAAGAGGTCTGTTACGAAAGTTTCCCCTTACGTCCCTCCTTTAAAAAGTTTCAAAAAATCGTGCCAAACAGTCAGGAACGGATTCCCATCCAAATCCAAGTCGGTTCTGCCGAAGAAAAATTTCTCATTGCCAACACGATTAAAAGGGGCACGCTCCACTCAGAAATTTATCGCGATAAAATTGTGGTCACGATCGAGCCGAGCGACAAAGTTTCAACGATCCTCCTTGGAAGTCAACCTACCGAAGAGGCGACTCTCAAATATGTGAAAAATACGATCGAGCTCATGGGAAAAGGGGAGGCAAGCGAGCGCCATCTTCTCTTTGTCTTTTGCAATTCCCATACCAAGCATAAAAATAGCCTTCTCAGAAGGGTCCATAACGTCGTTCAAAAGGTGACCTATTATCCCTTCTATCTCAGCATTATTCCGATGTGTTTCCAGAGCGACGAAGTAATCGCTGCCCTTTATCACAGAAGCGATGCGACCTTCACCCGCTCTGGCGGTCTTACAGCTATGGAGCTGATGTCAGTTGCGCAAGGGCAAATTTGGATCCATTCGGAGACGAAACATGGTTTTGCAATGGAGAAGGGAATGCCCATTTGGGAGCAGGGGAACGCGACCTATCTCCAAGAGAAGAAGGGGGCCCGTTTCATCACTCCTGAGACTTTTTTCGACAGCTGCATGCCTTATTTTCTCCCCGAAACCCCAAAGGTCGGAATTATTTAGGACCAACTACATGACGGCGCGGATGAGTCCTTCCCAGTCGTGATCATAGAAATAGTGCATCACTGCCCTTTGCGGAATACCAATCGCCTGCGCAAAACCAGGAACATACTGCATCATGTTTCCCCGATGAAGTTCATGACTCATCCGTTGACTAAAACCTGTTCTCTTCCCATATCCATGTAAAAAACCTCTCCGCTTAAACATATCACCCATGATTTTGGGAAGACGCTTTTTAAGTGAGGGATTTGTCACAATATAACTGAGAAAACGTAACGGATGAACATGAACGACCTTATCCCCCACTTTCTCCATTGCCTTTTTATGCTTAAGAAGACCAGCCCACCCCAAATCACCCATACTTTTAATGATCTTTGAAATATTATGCTGATCACTCGCGGTTAAAGGGAGGCTATGAAAAGGTTGGAAAGGTGATCCTTGAGAAAGAACCGCAGCTAAGGTGGGAGCCACATGAAGGACCGTTTCAAGATCGATTTCTTCGGCAAGCCTTTTCTCAAAAAGATCAAGATGTCTTAGGAATTTTTCTTTTGACTGATCCAGGCCATCGGTTTCTCCTTCAACAAGCTTTCCCATTTCTGCCTGGAAAAGGGGAAAAAACTGATAAAGGGCCTCCGAAGATCCTTTCAAACAGGGATCCTTTTCTAAATTAGGGGAAAAAGTGACCTGGTTTCCCCCTTTTGCCTTCGAAAAGGCATGAAAAAGGAGAAAGTTTTGGGTGATTTTCACATCTCTCCCCTCATCTGGCAGTTCTATTTTTATTGAACTCCCATAGACCACTCCAAAAAACAAAAGAAACCACAAGCCCTTCATAATAAGCCCTCTTTGCAAGAAAAGTTTAGGACTAATGGTGCAAAAAAATTCCTTTTTTTTCAAATGATTTTTTCTGCATTCAAAAAATATTTGAAAAATAATTAGAAATCAATCATGTATGAATTTGAACGTGCAATATTTTTTAAACCTGGTTTTTGAGGAGAAAAAATGAAAAGTATTCCTAAATCTCAAAGAAGCAAAATCTGTGCAAGAAGCTTGGCCTTAGCGATTGGTGTCGTGTGGGGAATTGCTATCCTACTTACTGGATGGATTGCAATGACCGGCTGGGGATATCAGTTTGTTGATGTAATGTCTTCGGTTTACACCGGTTATGATGCTTCGTTTGTTGGCGGTATCGTCGGTGGAATCTGGGGATTCTTTGTCGGAGCAGTGCTCGGATGGGGAATCGGCACCGTTTACTGCAAAGTATAGGCTGAAACTAGAATGAGCGATGCAACGCATCGCTCATTTACTATGCTCTATCCACTGCTGTTTACCCCTGTCTATAAAGACTATGTTTGGGGAGGCAATCGGATCTGCCACCATTTTCGCCGCAAACATTGCTTTGGTAAAGTTGCCGAGTCTTGGGAAGTCTCTGACCGCGACGATGGAATGAGCATCATCGAGAATGGCCCTCTTAAGGGGAAAACCCTCCATGAACTCTTTATGGAGGAGAAAACCTCTCTTATGGGAAAGGACGTTCATCACGAGCGCTTCCCCCTCCTTTTAAAACTCATCGATGCCCAGGAAAATTTAAGTGTTCAGGTCCACCCAGATGATGCCTCCGCAAAAAAGTTTGGGGGAGAGGGGAAAAGTGAAGCGTGGGTCATTCTCGATGCTGCGCCAGAAAGCAAAATCTATGCGGGGCTCAAGGGAAATTCTCTAAAATTAGAGCACATGCCCACTTTCTCCCCTCAAAAAGGGGATGTTTTTAACATTCCTGGCGGGCGACTCCATGCCATTGGGGCGGGCTGTCTCATCCTTGAGATTCAGCAAAACTCGAACACTACCTATCGGGTTTACGATTGGGGACGGAGACGCCCCCTTCACCTCAAAAAGGCTAAACAGGTGGTCCTTTGTGACGATACTGAAGATCCCCGCGTCACCCCTAAAGGCTCTGAGCTTATTCGGACTCCTCATTTTGTCGTTGAGAAGTGGACCCTTAAGGAAAGCCAGGAGTGGCCCAAGCTTAAAGATCAGTGGGAAATTCTTTTCTGCTTAGAAGGGGAAAACTCTTTGGTGCCAGTGGGGCGGAGCTGTTTGATTCCAGCAGCATGTCCCCCCATATCAATCGAAACTTCTGGAACAACGCTTTTCAGAGTGTACGGAGGCCATTGATCGCTAAGGCAAGGGCTCCGAGCTTTCCAATCTTATTACCCAGCTGACTCGGCTCAATCCGACAATGCTCTAGAGGGGCTTTCCATGCGTAGCGAGGCAGCGCTGCTTCTAAAGGACCCATCACCAGCTCCTTATTATGGATCGCAATGGTTCCCAAAATAATCGCGTCGGGGTTGAGCGTTTGGAGGAGAATTCCAATTCCTTGCGCTAACCTTTCGGTATACTCTTCCCAAAACTCAAGGGCTACAGGGTCACTTTTCTTCACCTTTTCTAAAGTAGCTTTCAAATCTCCCGCGTGGATGCCACCGCAGTAGGCTTCGAAGCAGCCGTTTTGACCACATCCACACTTCGGCCCCCTGGGATCAAGGACAAAGTGGCCCACCTCCCCCGCCGTATCGGTCGCCCCTTGGTGAAGTTTTCCGTCGATGATGATTCCGCCCCCCATCCCTGTGCTCATCGTGAGGTAAATGAGGTTATTGAGATGTTTTGCTGCCCCAAACTCCCATTCGGCTAAAGCTCCTGCATTGGCATCGTTGTCCATAAAGACGGGACGCCCTAACTTTTCTCGGAGATAGTGGACGATCGGGACATCGACCCAGTCGGGAAGGTTGGGTGGAGCGCATATCCGCTCTGTTTTGGTGGAGACAGGGCCAGGAACCGCTAAACCAACGGCGCGGATCTCTTCAAGCTCTCGGTTTTGATCCCGGAGAAGGTGGCCGACCTCCTCAACAATCCTTGGAAGGCCTTGGTCAGGACCCCCAAGAGAGGATGTGGCAACTCGTTTCTCAGCAAGGATGTTTCCCTCAGCATCACCGATACAAATCGCTACCTTCGTTCCCCCAATGTCAATTCCAAGTAAATCCACCACCTACCTCTTAAAAGATTTAGATGTAAAGCCGCTTTACATCTGCCCTTAAATGTACTATCTTTGTAACTTGATCGGGGTTAGTTTGGAAAGGAAAAAATGTCTCACTACGACGTTGGTGTCTCGGTTGTTAAAAAGCTCTACGAAGAGGGGTTTATTGCCTACTTTGCGGGGGGATGGGTTCGCGATTTTTTAATGGACCACCCTTCTGATGATATCGACATTGCGACAAGCGCTCGTGTCGAAGAGGTGCAAAAGCTTTTCCCGAAAACGATTCCTGTTGGGGTGAACTTTGGCATCGTCATCGTGGTCGAAGAGGGGCACCAGTTCGAAATCGCCACCTTTCGCAAAGATGAGGGGTACAAAGATGGGCGGCGCCCCATCAGCATTAGCGAAGCGACTCCAGAAGAAGATGCCAAGCGGCGCGATTTCACCATTAATGGAATGTTTTATGACCCTCTGCAGGAAAAGCTTTACGATTACGTCGGAGGGCAAGAAGATCTGAAGGAGGGAATTGTCCGCGCGATTGGGAATCCCCATGAACGCTTTTTAGAAGATCGCCTCCGGATGATCCGGGCGGTCCGTTACGCAAGCCGCTTCCATTTTCTGATCGAAAATGAAACCTTGAAGGCAATTCTTGATCATGCCGATGCCCTTTTTCCTGCCGTTGCGATCGAGCGGGTGTGGAATGAGTTTACGAAGATGGCCGCTTTTTCCAATTTTGATACGGCCCTTGCAACGCTTCACCATCTCAACCTCCTCCCAATGATCTTTCCGACCCTTAAAGAGGTTTCGACCGAAGAGATTGAAAAACGGGTAGAAAACCTCCCCCATTTTCCCGAAGAGGCTCCCATCATCGCTAAAATTCTTGAGCTTTTTCCCGGCGCTACCCTCAAAGAGCGAGAAGCCCTTTGCTCTTACTTGAAACTGTCGAAAAAAGAGCTCGACTTTGTCCGCTACTATACCCGTTTTCAAGAGATGAAAGAAGGAGAACTTTATGATTGGGCCCACCTTTATGCCCATCCTCATTACGGGGTATGTTTGAAAATCGTGGCCGTTCACCTCGCACTTGACGAAAGGCAAGACTTTCTTCAAGAGCACCACATGCGCTTTCACTCCCTTGAAAAAGCGATCACAAAAATCCAAAATAAAGAACCCTTTCTTACCTCGGAAGATCTCCGAAAAGCAGGGGTCAAAGATGGTCCCCAAATGGGCGCCCTTCTAAAAAAGGGAGAGCGGATTGCCATTAATGAGGGATTAGAGAGCCCCGAGGCTATTCTTAATGTTCTTAACATCTGATAACTGCATATTTCTACCGACTGCTCTGTTTTGGGAACCTACGAATAGATGCGCCATGACGACCTATTCCTGCGAGGTCTCCAGGCTCACGACCCAAGAGTCCTGCGTAATAAAGCGAGTCATGGTAACCAACCTTAATTTTTTTTGAGGAAAACCGGTAGACATCGTTACGGTTTCCACCTCTAGAACTATCATAGTTTGTATCTATATATGATATGTTATCGTACCTCCCAACATGTATACATTCCTCGTGCTTATTTTTAGACTTACAAATGAAATATCGCTTTTCACCAAAATTTTTCCCTGTTTTGATATGGTCTAAGAGCATACCTACTACTACCTCTAAGGGAGAAGGAGTGTCATAAACAATGCCCTTTTCTCTTACTAACCCCTCAAGGAGTTTTTTCCTTGGATACTCCTTATGGTCTTCCGTCATGTCATAGGGATAATCAAGATGATTATATTCCTTGGTCAACAATACCCATCGAGGCTCAACCTTCTCAGAGCCTTCTAGGTCAGGGTCACACTTCTCAAAGTGGATAAACTCGCTTAGAGTTTTAAGGGTAAGCAATCTTGCTCTAGACTCTCCTTTAAGCTTTATTTTTGGAGGCATAAAAAAGAGAACATGGGTATCCTTAACTTTTTTCCCAATGTTAAGAGGACAACGGCTTTCCCATATCTCACAGGTGTCTGCGGGAGGCGGTGGCACCTCTCCAATGTCACCAATGGACTCCCAAGCTTCTCTACCATATGCAAATTCTGGAAAGGAGAGTCTTGAAGACCTTGCGATAGGACTCCCTATTTGTAAGCTTGAGCTTGCTGCCATAGAACTATTTGGGTTCATTATAGCTTGCCTGACCTGTGAGCTCTCTGTTGCAGGGGCAAGGGAGGAGTTAGTAATTGTGAAACGTCCAAAAGGGCTTTCCCCATGCCGAGTAAGCAAGTTCATGCCCTCTGACAAGCTCATACCATCTGGGGCCCCTGAGTCAGGCAACAGCCCGATAGTAGACAGCTCAGAGAGGGTTTGCATAGACTTAAAGAGCCCTCTCAAAGTGATTCCCTCTTTGTAATCGTTGTCCTTCCTCAGGCGGCAGTTCTCGAGTGTGAGTGTTCTTGCCTTTCTACTACTAGCATAAGCTTCGAGCTCTTCATCTGTAATACGACTGGCCCGAAGGTGAATGTTCTCAAAAGTATTAAAAATTTTGGGTAGTAAGGCTTTTTCCTCCGAAGGCTCCAGTGAGGCCAAAGGAAGCATTTGGAGTAAAGGCTCTACGAGCTCGGAAATGTGTTGCCCCCCTTCTTGATTTTTAGAAGTTTCAGCTAACTGACTGGCAAATTGTTCTTCCCAGTGTAAAGCGCTCTTGTCCGATGCAAAGCGATAGATTGCGGCAAGTCCGGGCGCAAGTTCTTCAACAATGTCCCATAACGTTGGAGCCTTTTCCTTCCTCTTGAGCAAGTCTTGAAGTTGTTCCAGCTGCTTTCGAAGACGCTCAAAATCTTCAGAGTGCATCAAGGCGAAGTTTTCAAACGCTCTTTCTTCCCCCCGGGGTTCTCGGAGGTGGTCAGAGCCTATGGCGGGATCATTTTTAAACCTTATTAATTTTGCAAGATTTGCTGGATTCTGGAGTTTACTTGCCCACTCTATTAGAAGGGCGGTAAGAGGCTTTTCTTTTAGATACTGACACACCTTAGAGTCAGCAGGGAGTTCCATATGAGGAAGGAAAAAAACTATGGAATATACTCCTAGACGAGGTTTTTCTCCTCCAGGTAAGACATAGGGGTTCCAAAGGGAGTCGACATTCCGAAGCTCTAGCTTTTTTTTACCCCTCGGATCGACTGTTTTGACTGTATAGTGGCTACTATGCCCATTCCTCACGCGCAAAAGAATGGCTAAAAGGAGCTGAACAGTCACACTTTCTTGAGAGAGACTCACTATTTCTTCCTTTTTTTGAAGAAAGTCTTGGAGACTTTGAGCATTAGGAGATGTTTGTAGAATACGCGTCTGCTTTTCGTAGAGAAAAGGGTACCTTCTGATCTCCCCTGAAGAAAAAACATCGTCCAAAGGGATTTTGGGATTATCTTTACATTCTTTTACATATCTTTGGTACAAATGGTCATTTTCATATCCACTTGGTAGGGGATTTTCGATCCAAAGGTTCCTAATGATCAAGATCAGTCTCTCTCCAAAGTCTTCATTAGGGCAAAGGACCGCTGCAAATGGGTGGGCAATGTATTCACATTTAAAGCGCGTAACTGACCTTTCTTCGGAAACAGGATAAAAAGGGATCTCTTTGTAGGAAGGCTCTTGCTGTTTTCTTCCATGTCTATCAATGCCACACAGCCTTCTTGCCTCTTCCTGAGACATTTCGAAAGAGGGAAAGTGTGAGCTGTAAACAATAGCTGGACCCATAAGTGTCTTCTTTTTTTCGTATTGATTGCCCCCGAGCTTCGACATAAATTCTTCAATAAGCCATACCTTCTCCCTCGTTTTGTGACCCGGAGGATTCCTCCGATCGCGCTGTTCCACGAACTCACACAGACGTCTCATCTCATCAAAAATAGGAAGGTCCTCTCGAATATCCCCTCGAGTGAATCGTTCAAAATGTCCTCTTGACCCCAGCCGTCCTCGACATCTACAACAGAAGATAAGTCGGAAAATCCAGGCTGGGACAGACTCTCCTTGAGCAACTTGCTCGAAAAACCGTCTGAAGAAGATATTTTCTGGACGGTCTCTCAATTTCACAGCCGGATTATGATTGGGGTTGTGAGAAAATTCCTCTTTCAACTTAGAAAGAGAGCTGCGATTAGAATTTGAAGATGAGGCCTGCATATGCTAAACTCCTTATATTTGAAAAAAAGTGTAGCACATATCACCATCTTTTAGTCAACCTTAAAGGCAATGAGGATGAGGTCGTCGTGTTGGGAACTTTCCCCAAAAAGAAAGGGCGAGAGGGTTGTCCCCAGCTGACCCTCAAAGCCTACGGACAAGGGGAGTATAATTGTAATTATAATGGTTCTCTGGATAGAAATACTCAATATACATCTTCCTAGTCGCGGGAGAATACCGTCCAATACGTAAATCACATTCTTGTCTTGTAAATAAAAAAGAATTGTCTGAACTAAAACTATCCCAAAAACTAGATTCTCTTGTTGTGGGTGCAGATTGCTCGTTTGCACTGAGTTTAGCTTTACAACAAAAGAACGAATCCTTCAGCAAATCAGTTCCTGTCTTAGCATGGTAGAGGAAAACACCTGCGAATACTTCTAGAGGAGAAGGAGTATCATAAGCACCTTTCGCGCTTGACCAAGCTGGAATTTTTCCCTCAGCTGGAAACTTCGTTAATAGCATCCATCGAGACTCGACAACCTCATCTACAACTTCCAAGCGATTCTCTTGAAAAAACTTGTTTAATGTTTGAAGTGTGAGTGGTTTTTCGCTAAACTCCCCTTTAAGTTTTATTGTTGAAGGCATAAAAAACGGGATATGGGTCTCTTTAACCTTTCGCTCACCGTAAAAAGGACAGGGACTTTCCAATATCTTGTAGAAACTTGGATCCGGAGGTGGAACCTCGCCAATGTCACCAATGGGCTCCCAAGCGGCTCTCCCACATACAAACTCAGGGATGCCCCCCCCAGCTTGCAAATTGGAGCTTCCTGCTGCGACGCTATGTAGGGTCCGTTGCTTAACCACCTCGGAAACAGTAACCACACCGACTGGATACGTTCCACCAGCATCTTTCCCATGTTTAATAAGTTGGCCTATATCCCGATTATTAAACTGCTGACCACCAATAGACAGATCGAAGAGGCTTTCTCGATTTTTACTTATGAGATTGAGGAGACCTTTTGCAGTGATCTGGCTACAATTCTCAAGTGTGAGTGTGTTTGTCTTTCCACTTTCGACATAGGCCCGAAGTTCTTCATCCGTCACACGACTTTCCCGAAGGTAAACCGTCTCAAAGGTATTAAAAACTTCGGATAGCAAAGCCTTTTCCTCCGAGAAAGTCAGTGTTGTTTTCAATGGAAGCTTTGAGAGTAAAGACTCTACGAAATTGGGTACGGTTTGCACCTCTTCTTGCTCCTTAGCCTCTTTAACCGATTGACGGGTAAATATCCTTTCAAATGGATTGGCAAACTTCGTTTCCCAACGTAAAGGGTCCCGATCGGACGCAGAACGATAGATTGGTATAAGCTCATCGGCAAGCGCTTCAACAATGTCCCATAATGTTGGATTCTTTCTCTCTCTGAGGAAGGCTTGAAGTTGTTCCAGCTGCTCTCGAAGCCTCTCAAAATCCTTCTTGGATACAGAGATAAAATTGTTAAACTCTCTTTCTTCCTTCGCAAATGCTGGGGGGAAATCAGGACCCGTGGCGGGACTATTTTTAAAATTTATTAATTGTCTAAACTTTTCTGAATTCGGATGAAGTTTAACCGCCCACTCTACTAGAAGGGCAATGGGAGACTTTTCTTTTAGCCGCTGACACACTTTGGAGTCAGCAGGGCGGTTCATACAGGGAAGAAGAAAAACTATGGAGTAGACTCCAAGACGAGGTTTTCCTCCTCCAGGCAAGACATAGGGGTTCCAAAGAGAGTCGACCTCTTGCAGCTCTAACTTCTTGCTCCTCGGATCAACTGTGTAGTGACTACTATGTCCATTCCCTATGCGAAAGAGAAGGGCTAAAAGGAGCTGAATAGTCGCGCTTTCTTGGTTAAGATTCCCTACACTTCCCCCACTTTGAATAAAGTCTTGGAGACTCTGAGTGGAAGATGTTTGAACAATATGGGTTTGCCTTTCGTAAAGAAAGGGGTACCTTCGGATCTCCCCTGGAGAAAAAACAGCGTCCAAAGGGATTTGGGGATTATCTTTACATTCTTCCACATATCTTTGATATAAGTGGTCATTTTCACCCCCTTTTGGGAGGGGATTTTCGATCCAAATATTCCTAATGATCAAAATAAGTCTCTGATCAAGACCTTCATTGGAATAAAGGATCGCTGCAAACGGATTGACAACAGACTTATATTTAAAGCGTGCAACTGACTCTCCTTCAGAAACAGGGTAAAAAGGGACCCCTTTATAGGAGGGTTCCTGCTGCTTTCTTCCATGCTTATCTACACCACATAGCCCTCTTGCCTCACCCTGAGACATTTGAAAAGGGGGGGAATGTGAGCTATAAACAATCGCCGGACCCGCAAGGGTTTTCCCTCTTTCATACCGCTTATTCATAAGATCCGACATAAACCCATCATAAAGCACTTCAATATAGTCTCTTCTACAAGAATATATCCCCTTCCGGTACTCTTTATGATGATCACGCCACACTCTCATCTCACGAAAACAGGGAAGATCTTCTCGAATATCTCCTCGAATGAACCGCTCAAAATGTCCTTTTGGTCCCAGCCGCCCTCGACATCTACAACAAAAAATAAGTCGGAAAATCCAGACCGGAACAGATTCTCTTTGAGCAACTTGTTCAAAAAACCATCTGAAAAAGATATTTTCTGGGCGATGCCTTAACGAGACAACCTGAGAAGCGTGATCCTCGGGTTTTTGAGAGAACTCCTCCATTAACTTAGAAAAAGAACTGTGATTAGAATTTGAAGATGAGGCCTGCATATGCTATGCTCCTTGGTTTGAAGAAAAGAGTGTAACATATGTCGTCGTTTTTTAATCTACCTTAAATGCGATGAGGGTAAGATCGTCGTGTTGGGGAGCTCCTTCTGCAAAAAGGGCGACCTCTTCGACAATTTGGTCGACGATTTCTTGAGGCATTTTCCCTTTTTTTGCTTGGAAAGAGCTCATGAGCCGCTCTTCACCAAACATCTCCATCGCTTCATTGTGCGCTTCGACAACTCCATCGGTGAAAAAGAGGAGGAGATCGCCCGATTCGAGTTGTTTTTCGGCGGTGACAACTTTCTCAAAAGGTTCCACTCCAAGGGCCATTCCAGGGGTGGTCAGCTTTTCAACCACTCCTCCCGGCTTTAACAAAAGGGCAGGGAAGTGACCACAGTTTGCATACTCGAGCCGTTTGGTTTTTGGATCAAAGGCGCTAATAAATGCGGTGACAAAAACGCCGGTGTCTCCGGTATCTTCACAAAAAAGATTATTCGTCTCTTTGACCGTCTGATCAAGCGCTGTATGTATTTGTCCAAAGCTGCGGAGCATACTTCGGACGCTGAGCGAATAGAGGCAAGCGGAAATTCCCTTTCCTGCGGTATCGGCAATGGAAAGGAGAAGTTTTCCATCGGGAAGAAAGTCATAAAAATCCCCCCCCACCTCTTTGGCAGAAATAAAACGGGCTCCCATCGACACCCCGGGAAAGTCGGGAAGTTTTTTTGGAAGAATCGACTGTTGCACCTCTTCCCCGATCAAAAGCTCGGTCTCATAAACCTCTTTTTCAAGCCGCTCTTTTTGGGCAGCTTCCATGTTTTCTTTGAGCGAATCGACCGTTTCGTTAAAGATGTTTCCAATCGCATTGATCTCAAACCCCATCGGCTCTGGCATAAAATGTTCTTCCAAATTTCCTTTCCCCACTTTCCCCATCACTTCGATGAGATTGCGCAGGGGTTTGGAAAGTTTTTTCGTGAGAAGAAGGGCTCCCCCTCCTCCAATCACAATGATGAGAGCAAGGGCAATGGCGATCTTGATAATCAGAAAGGGTATATCGACAAAGTTGACCGACTCAGGCGCTGAAATAACGAGCGAAAAATTGGTATGGGGAACAGCCCGCTCTAATGAGATATAGGTCTCCCCTTCTAGCCGATAGGTTTTTCCGATGGGACGGGTAAAGTGACGCCCTTTGAGCTCTTTGTTGGTGGAGAGCAAAATGGTTCCCGTTTCATCGATGAGCGAGGTGGAAGCGGCATAAAGGATATCTTTTTCAATGGGAAAGTCTTGGGTGATGTGGCGGGCAAAGAAAGAGATGGCCCAAGCATCTCGCCCCTTCCAGTCGTAGTAGGTGAGGTAAAAAACTTCGTTTTTCGGGTCGATCACAAAGGTCGTTCCCTCTTTTGCCCGCTTTACAAGCTGGGTAAACGCTTTTCCTTTAAGGTCGGGGGTCGAGGAGAGATCGCAAACATAGTTCCCCTTTTCGCCTTGCTTGAGATGAAAAAGGGCTAAAACTCCATCTTGATTGGCGAGTTTCTTTAAAATCTCCTCCCCGCCACCAGTGAGGGGATAGAGATCGGAAATCGCCGATAAGACCTCCATTTCGTGAGAAACCACACCGGTAATGATCCCCACCTTTTCATCCATTAAAATTCTAAGGGTAAAGTAATTATTTTCTTTTTTAAGGCGGCTGTCTTCGGAGTAGAGAAGGGTGATGAGAGCAAGGAGGGGTAAAACCATGAAGAGCATGGCTATCAAGACGATACGGGAGGCTAGTGACCCCCGAATTCCCTTAAACGACCCTTTCATGTTATAATTCCCCCTAGCTGTATGGTAACAAAAGAAGTCAAGAGTTTACAACATCCGATCGTCAAGCATTTCGTTAAACTCCGGAAGGAGAGGCGCTACCGCGAGGAAAAAGGTTTTCTCCTCCTCGAGGGAAAGAAGATGATTCTAGAGTTTCCAGGAGAGATCGAGACTTTGATCACCACCGAGGAAACCTCAATTCCGGCAAAAAACCATTATGTGGTTCCTCCTGAGGTGATTAAAAAGATCGCCGATACCTCTTCCCCTGAGCCCTACCTTGCTGAAGTGCCCCTTCCCCCTCCGGCTTTGCTTGAGGGAAAGCGGCTGGTTGCCTTGGACCGGATTAGTGATCCCGGTAATTTAGGCACTTTACTTCGAACGGCCTTAGCCCTTGGCTTTGAAGGGGCTTTTCTCCTTTCATGCACCGATCCCTTTTCTTCCAAGGCCCTTCGCGCTGCGAAGGGCGCCACTTTTCACTTGCCTATTTGGCAAGGAAGTGAAGAGGAGCTTCTGACCTTAATGGGTAAGCGCAATGTCTACATTGCTGATGCTCAAGGAGGAGAAGATGTGGCGTTTAAAGCTCCCCTCATCTTGGTTTTGGGAAGTGAAGCGCATGGCCCCTCCCCTAGTCTCAAAGGTAAGGGAACTTTGGTTTCGATTCCGATGAACGGTAAAGCAGAATCGCTCAATGTTGCCGTTGCTGGGGGCATTTTGATGCACAAAATTGGAGGGGCTCTGTGAAGGAAGACTATCTAGATTATGAAGAGAGGTTTCATACCCGCGGAAAACGGGAAGGTCGGAAAGAGCGGCGACAAACGCAAGCCAAGGACCGTTCCAAGTACAAAAAAACTGACCAAGATAAGGAAGCAAAGAAAGTTTTTTTAAAAGATGGTGATCGGCGGGGGCGGGTTTTAAAAATCTCTCCTGATGTGATTACTGTCACTTTTGAAAATGAAACGTTCGACTGCACTTTAAAGGGGGCGCTTAAAAAGGAGAAGACCAAACAAAAAAATCTGATTGCTGTCGGTGACTGGGTTTACTTTGATCTTTCGAATGCGATTTTTCATGTGGAAGAGCGGACCTCTTTTTTGCGTCGCGCTGAAAATTTGTCGCGGAGAAAACATCAGCTCATTGCTGCTAATATCGACCAGGTTTTTATTGTCACCTCTCTTGTTTCTCCCAAGTTTAAACCCCTTTTGATTGACCGATACATCCTATCGGCAAAAGAGGGAAATATGGATCCGATTATCGTGATCAATAAGTTTGACCTTTTGAAGGCTCCTCCTGAAAA
The DNA here is from genome assembly GCA_021772275.1 of Chlamydiota bacterium. Lineage (GTDB taxonomy): Bacteria > Chlamydiota > Chlamydiia > Chlamydiales > Simkaniaceae > Neptunichlamydia. The sequence continues at coordinate 19,133 of JAJFMJ010000034.1, forward strand.
TGTGAATGGAGATGAGGTCCGTGCTGAACATCTTATTTTCAAAGAGTTTTTAGAAGCTTATAAACCGCTCGATATTCCGATTGTCGTTTTAAGTGTTGCGACAGGAGAGAACCTCAGAGAACTTAAAGCGCTTATGGAAAATAAAACGTCTGTTTTTTCTGGCCAATCTGGGGTGGGGAAAACCTCTCTCATCAACGCCATTTTCGGAAGTGATCTTCCTATTGGTCCGATCGCCCTTAAAACCAATAAGGGGTCTCACACCACCACAAATGCTGAGCTTGTTCCCCTAGAAAATGGGGCTTTTTGCATTGATACTCCCGGGATTAAAAGTTTTGGGCTGTGGCAAAATGACCCGGCCGCGATTCTTGAAATTTTTCCCGATTTTGTCCCTTTTGCAAAGGAGTGCAAGTTCAAAACCTGCACCCACATTCATGAGCCTGACTGTGGAGTTAAAAAGGCGCTCGAAGAAAAAAAACTCGCCCCTTTGCGCTACGCCTCTTACCTCACCCTTTTGGAGGATACTCCCCCAAAAGAGTGGGAATAAACTCGCCCGTTTGTTAAAACGAGGCTATGGCGAACATCGAAAACATTCATGCGCGGGAAATTCTTGATTCTCGAGGCAATCCCACCCTAAAAGTAGAGTTGACTACCGATACGGGCCTAACGGGGCGGGCCGCTGTCCCCTCCGGGGCCTCGACTGGCGAGCATGAAGCGGTCGAGCTGCGCGACAATGATCCGAAGCGGTATGGGGGAAAGGGGGTCCAAAAAGCGGTCGCTAATGTCAACGGTCCCCTTGCCAAACTTCTTAAGGGGCAGAGTGTTCTTGAGCAAGAAGCAATCGATCGGATGATGATCGAAGCCGACGGCACCCCCAACAAGGGAAAGTTTGGGGCTAACGCGATTCTCGGCATCTCCCTTGCCGTCGCCCGTGCTCGCGCCATGTCCCAAAAAATTCCTCTCTACCAAGCGATCACGAAAGAAAGTGGGTCCCTTCTCCCCGTCCCTATGATGAATATTCTCAATGGGGGAGCCCACGCCGATAACTCTCTCGACTTCCAAGAGTTTATGATCCGCCCTGTCGGTGCGTCCACCTTTTCCGAAGCGCTCCGCTACGGCGCTGAAACGTTTCATGCGCTAAAAAAACTCCTCCAAGAAAAAAGTTATGCCACATCGGTCGGCGATGAAGGGGGCTTTGCCCCTAACCTCTCTTCTGATGAAGAGGCCCTTGATTTTATCCTCAAAGCGATCGAAAAAGTGGGGCTCACCCCCGGAAAAGAGATCACCCTGGCCCTGGACTGCGCCGCTTCTGAGTTTTATGACAAAGAGAAAAAGGTCTACCTTGGTAAAAACAGCGCTGCGACCCAAGTGGCCCATCTCAAAAAGCTTTGCGATAACTACCCGATCGATACTATCGAAGATGGTCTTGATGAAAACGACTGGGAGGGGTGGGAACATCTTACCAAAGAACTTGGCGACAAAATCCAAATCGTTGGCGACGATATTTTCGTTACCAACACGACTTTTTTAAAGCGGGGGATTGACACCCAGGTTGCCAATTCGATCCTGATCAAGGTCAACCAGATCGGCACCCTGACAGAGACTCTCGAGGCAATCGCCCTTGCAAAAGATAATCACTACAAAACGGTGATCTCCCATCGCTCGGGAGAAACCGAAGATACCTTTATTGCGGATTTAGCGGTGGCTACCCGCGCCGGCCAGATCAAGACCGGTTCTCTTTCCCGCTCTGACCGCGTTGCCAAATACAACCGTCTCCTTGCGATCGAAGATCAGCTTGGAAGCACTGCGAATTATGGCTAACCATATTTTTCTAGCTTTAAATTAGGCAAGAAAGCTATGGAAATTTATGAGGTATGACGAAACTATCTAGACAAACAATTGCCCTTTTTGGTGAAGCTGAAAAGGGGGAGATCGGCACTCCCCTTTTCATGAAGTCGATCACATATTTAAGTGAGACGCTCGGCCATCCCCCTTACGAGAGCCGAGGGATTTTCTTTGCAATTCAGTTTCTCCTTTATGAGCAGGAGGTGGTCTTTATCCGGGTCAAGGAAGAGGGGTTTAGCACCAAGGATTACCTAAAGGGGATGAAGCACCTCCTCGATAAAAAAGAGGTGATTCGTCTCACAGCCGTTTGCCTTCCTGGTGTAGGCGATGCCCGCATTATCGATGCGGTCCATCCTGTTACCGACGCCCATGGCGCCCTTGTCGTCACCACCGAGAAAGATCTCTACGACTACCTTACCTCGATGCAACTCCCCAACATCTAATTAAAGTAAGTCGCTAAACCCTCTTGGGTCGGTGTCATCGACTTTTCCCCTTTTTGCCAGTTGGCAGGGCAAACTTCTCCATTCTCCTCATGGAAAATAAGAGCATCAAGAAGGCGAAGTGCTTCGTCAACCGAGCGACCCAAAGGAAGGTCGTTGACCAACTGATGGCGAATGATCCCCTCTTTGTCGATGAGGAAAAGTCCACGAAATGCCACTCCTGCCTCTTCGTTTAGGACATGATAATCGCGGGCAATATTCTTGTTCAGGTCGGCAACGAGAGGATAGGTTACCCCTTCAATGCCTCCTCGGCTTTTCGGCGTGTTGACCCATGCTAAGTGTGAAAAGGCGCTGTCGACTGAGCAGCCGATCACCTCTGCTCCTCTTGCTTCAAACTCTTTTAGCTTTGCCTGGAATGCATGCAGCTCTGTTGGGCAAACAAAGGTGAAGTCAAGGGGATAGAAAAAGAAAACGACATACTTGCCCGAGAAAAGATCAAGCGAAAAGTTTTCGTTAATCTTTCCATTGGCAACTGCTGCCGCTTTAAAATTTGGGGCTTTTTTCCCAATGAGTAGTGTGTTCATAGATACCTCCACGTATGGGTGACATTATATATGAACGGTGAGTTTAACTAAAGAGTTCTCGCGCTCTGGGGAGCCAATCTTCATCCCCAATAGTGGTAGAGGGACCATGTCCCGAATAAACTACCGTCTCGGGAGGGAGTTTTGCGAGTTTATCTAGGGAGTTCCACATCGCGGAGGGGTTTGCTGTCGGTAAAGAAAGATTTCCAATCGATCCTTTAAAAAGGGTATCCCCTGCAAATAAAATTTTCTCTTTCTCTAGGTAAAAAGCGACGCCGCCCGGCGTGTGGCCGGGCAGTTCGATAACGCGAAGTTCTAGATGCCCCACATCGATCATTTGCCCCTCTTTTAGTTCAAACTCAACCGTGGTCCCTTCAATAGGAGATATAAGAGGGAGACCATCGCTTCCTGGCTTTTCGACATTGCCCCGATCGGCAGGGTGGCCATAGACTGGAACGGCAAAATTTTCTTTCACCTTCTTTAGGTCGCCAATGTGATCCCAGTGAGAGTGGGTAAGCAAAATCCCTTCCATCTTAATGGCCGCCGCCCCATCAAGAAGCTTGTCATAACTTCCTGGAGCCGGGTCGATAAAGACCCCCTTGCGGGTCTCCGAGCAAGCGAGGATGTAGGCATTGGTCTCAAAAGGTCCCGACGGAAAACACTCTATGATGGGCATGAATCACTCCTCCACAATTGAATTTTCTTCAAACCACCTGGCAATAGTGTTTTTTGAAACTCTTCCTCCTGCAACAGAAATGACAAAATCTGCAAGTGATTCTTCACTGCAGTTTATCTCAATTCCGTCCCTACTAAGAAATAATACAGCAAGTGTAATGCCAGTTCGTTTATTTCCATCAACAAACGGATGGTTTTTTGCAATATGGAACAAGTAAGCAGCAGCCATTTCATAAATGGTTTTGTGCAAGTAAACTCCCTCAAAAGTCATACTTACTTGCGCTAATGCAGACTGGAGGAGTTCTTCATCCCTTACTCCAGTGTGACCCCCATAATTTTCTATTAACTTTTGATGAATCTCCAAAACATCTATTAGCGGAAAAAAATAATGCACAAACTTTCTCTACTCGGCCAATCGCTTTAAGGTATTCCCATATTTCTTTTGAAACCGTTCTAGGTTCCTTCTGTCTACTTCTCTAAGGGCTTCCTCTCTAAGTGGTGTGATAACCAAAGACTGCCCATCTTTTGTTGACAATTCCAAAGGTGTTTCAGAATTTATATCTAGAAGCTCCATTAAGGGTTTATCTAAAATAAGGGAGTAACTATTTCCTTGTTTGGTCAATTTCTTTATTAATGCCATCTCTACCTCGTACATACCATATACTTACATTGTATCATTAATTGTAAGGACTGTCAAGAGGAACTTAAACACCTGAAAAAGAAGAAAATACACCGGAGAGGATTTGAACCTCTGACCTCCTGGTTCGTAGCCAGGCACTCTATCCAACTGAGCTACCGGTGCGTGAACTGCCCATTTTCCCCAATAAAGCCTTTTCTCGCAAGGGAAAATCAGGTATAACCTTATCCCTTATGATCGATTGGATTGACATCCTCCTCTTCCTCTCTCTCCATGGTTAAAATAAAAAAGCACCCAGCTTTGGGTGCTCTTTATCGCTTCAGGTAAGGGAAGAAGACTACATCATTCCCATGCCAGGCATGCCGCCCATGCCGCCCATTCCGGGCATACCACCCATACCTCCCATGCCACCTGGCATGCCGCCCCCTTCGGGGACGTCACTCTTCGGCTCGGGCTTGTCGGTGATCATGCACGCAATGGTGATGAGAAGGCTTGCGATCGATGCAGCGTTTTTCAGCGCACTTTTTGTGACGAGAACGGGGTCGAGAACGCCTGCTTTAAGGAGATCTTCGAAGGTGTCGGTAAGACCATTATAACCCATAGCCCCTTCTCCTTCGAAGATTTTTTCGGCGATCATGTTCCCTTCTTTGCCGCAGTTGGTCGCAATTGCTGTTGCAGGAGCAAAGGCGGCGCGACGGACGATCTCTACACCGATCTTTTCTTCTCCCTTAAGTTTGAGAGAGTCGAGCGCTTTAACGGCGCGAAGAAGGGCTACCCCTCCTCCAGGAACAATTCCATCGATCACAGCCGCGCGGGTTGCATGCAAGGCATCTTCCACACGCATCTTTTTCTCTTTCATCTCAGTTTCTGTGGCAGCACCCACATTAATCACGGCAACACCACCTGCAAGTTTTGCGAGGCGCTCTTCAAGGTTCCCCCGATCATAGTCAGAGGTGGTCTCTTCCATCTCTCTACGGATTTGGGCGGCCCTCTTCTTGATTTCTTCGGAGTTCCCCTGCCCTCCGATAAGGGTCGACTCTTCTTTACCGATTTTAACTGTCTTTGCCGTTCCTAAAACATCAAGCCCTACCTCTTCGAGGTTAAGACCCACTTCTTCGGAAACAACGGTTGCTCCTGTAAGAATCGCGATGTCTTGGAGGATCGCTTTGCGTCGATCGCCAAAGGCGGGCGCTTTAACGGCGCATAGGGGCATTCCCCCTTTAAGCTTGTTAATAACAAGGGTGGTGAGCGCCTCTCCATCGATATCTTCAGCAATGATGAGAAGGGGTTTTTGCCCTTGCTCCATCACTTTTTCTAAGATGGGAATGAGCTCTTTTGCGCTGGAAAGCTTTTTGTCGGTGATGAGAACCTGAGCATTTGAAAGCTCTGCTGTCATCTTCTCCGCGTTGGTGACGAAGTAAGGAGAGAGATACCCTTTATCAAACTGCATCCCTTCGACAACGTCTAAAACGGTCTCGATCCCTGTAGCATCGGCAATGGTAATCGTTCCATCTTTGCCCACTTTTTCCATCGCTTTAGCAATCATCTCTCCGATCTCAGGATCGTTGTTGGCTGAAATGGTGGCGATTTGCTTAATTTCTTCGTGGTTTTGAACGGGAGTCGCAAGTTTATCAAGCGCTTCGATCATACTTTGGACTGCTTTGTCGATCCCTCGCTTCACACTCATCGGGTTGGCGCCGGCAATGACGTTTTTCACCCCTTCTTTAAAGATCGCTTCTCCTAGAACAATCGCTGTCGTCGTTCCATCCCCTGCAACATCAGACGTTTTGGAAGAGGCTTCTTTAACAAGCTGCGCGCCGATGTTTTCGAACTTATCTTTTAAAGAAATCTCTTTGGCAACGGTCACCCCATCTTTTGTTGAAAGGGGTGAACCAAATCCTTTGTTGATGACAACATTGCGCCCTTTAGGACCCAAAGTGACGATCACCGCTTTAGCAAGAAGCCTTACTCCTTTAAGGATCGACTTCAAGGCCGTTTCATTAAATTGTAACATTTTAGCCATGGTCTTCTCCTTATTCTACAACTGCTAATACATCATCTTCAGACATAATAAGGAGTTCTTCTTCTCCCTTCACTTCGGTTCCTGCAAAGGAGCCGAACAAAATCTTGTCACCGACTTTAAGTTCCATCTCTTCGAGCTTGCCTTCTTTCATTTTACCAGGACCTACGGCAAGGACTTCCCCCCGCTTCTGCTTTTCTTGAGCCGAATCGGGAAGCAAAATCCCCCCTTTACTCTCAGCAGCCTCAGACCGCTTAACAAGAACTCGATTTCCTAATGGTTTAAACTTTTTTGATGACATAGTGGTTTTCTCCTTTTAAATGGTTTTGTGGTCACCATCATAGGAGCTATGGCGGTTTTTGTCAACGGATTTAGCACAAAAACCTTTTAACTGCTAATAAATCAGATATTTTGCCCGGACTTTCTTAAACTGTTCCCGCTCTTTTTGTTCATGGGCGATCATCTTCCACGCCGCATACCGCTCATAAAGCATCAATCGATAGATCTCATCATTGCCATTAGCCAAGCAAAAAAGCCGCTTCTTGTTGGCAGTAACCTTTTCGAGATACCCTTTGGTTTGCTGGGGATAGAGACTTTTGAGAATCCCCATCAGAAGATATTGAACACTTAAGGGGCGGTAACGGCTGAGGTTGGTGGGGCGGATGAGGACTCCGTGACACTCTTTTCCTTTAAACGAACCATAAAAAGGGCGATAGTGAAAGGGGAAAAAGCGGACACCAGGAAGTTTTTGGCTATTGAGCTTTTCGGCAAAAACTTCAGCATCAATCCAAGGAGCACCCACCACCTTGAAGGGAAGGGTATACCCAATTCCAATGTTGACCATGTTAAGCTCTCCTAAAATACCGGTCGACGCGTAGAAAAGGGGGGTGTCGGGTTCAGGAATATGGGGGCTGGTTGGAATCCAGGTAAGCCCTGTCTCTTTAAAGGTCATCGTCCGCTTCCACCCCTTCATTGGAATGACTTTTAGCTGACACCCAATCTTATATTCTCCATTGAAGAAGTGGGCCAGCTCTCCAATGGTCATCCCATGGCAATAGGGAACGTTAATATAACCAATAAAGGAGCGCCACTTTTCTCCCAACATCCCCCCATCGATAATCACCCCGTTGATCGGGTTGGGACGATCAAAAACCACCACCGGAATTTTCCGCTTGGCCGCCTCTTCCATGACATAGAAGAGGGTTGTCGCGTAGGTGTAAGAGCGCACTCCAATATCTTGAATGTCATAGACCAAAACATCGATCCCTTGAAGCATTTCGGCGGTAGGGCGGCGGGTTTTCCCATGTAAACTATAGAGCTTTAACGTCCCTACTTTTCCATCCTGGGTCTTTTTTCCTGCGTAGGCACTTCCCGACCACCCATGCTCGGGACTAAAAAGGGCAACCACTTTCATCCCTTTTTCTTGGAGGAGTTCGACCGTTGGGGTGAGCGTCTTGTTCACACCGGTATGGTTACTGACAAGACCAATCCGCTTTGTCTTAAGGGGTTTGTCGTACCCCTCCTTAAAGAAGACGTCAACACCCAGATCAACAACGGCAAACAGAGGGAAACAAAGGATAAAAAAAATGAGTCGCCACATAAGAGATTATATTATGGGAAAACTCCTTTTTCGTGTACAAGAACAGTTACGGGGTGATGTAACTAGATGCGTATTAGGGATAAATGACTGATAAACAAAGTGAAACAAAAGAGATGCTGCAAGCAAAAGAGATGCTTGTTTCCGTCATGGGCACTCCCCTAACCGCTGAAGAGCGGAAAGAAAAAGCAATTCAGCTCGCCGCTTTGATCCTGACCGAGTCGAACCGAGGACTCTCTAATGAGGAAAAAAGGCGGTATGGAGAGCTCCATCGGATGATGAGCGATCCGGTCGGCAAAGTTTTTCTCACCGCAATGACCGACCAGTGTTTCCGCTCGAAGAATTATGAGCGAATTGCCGATCAAATGACCTATCTCCTTAACCTCTATGGAATTCCAAAATTCCTTTCTCCCTTTAAGCGGCTGCAACTCTACCTCTTTAAAGTATTGGGAAGTCGGTTTGCCAACATCCTGGTTCCCATTGCGGTTTGGTCGCTGAGAAAAGAGACCGCTTCGGTGATCATTCCAGGAGAGCCTGGCCCGTTATCGCGTCACATCAAAAAGAGAAAAGAGGAGGGAATCCGTCTTAACCTCAATCATTTGGGGGAGGCGATTTTGGGAGAGGAAGAAGCGGTCCGCCGCTTAAATATCTATCTCGAAGATCTAAAAAATCCCGATATCGACTACGTTTCGATCAAAATTTCGACGATCTACTCACAGATTAACCTGGTTGCTCCCGATGAAACCCTAAAAGCTTTGGCTGAAAGACTTCGCGAGCTTTACCGAGCTGCCAAAGGTAAGTTCGTCAACCTCGATATGGAAGAGTATCGCGATCTTCACTTGACTAAAGATCTCTTCATGAAGGTCCTTAGCGAACCTGAGTTTATTTCCCATTCTGCAGGGATCGTTTTGCAGGCCTATCTCCCTGATAGTCACGCGATCCAAAAGGAGCTCACCGAATGGGCGATGGAACGGATAAAACAGGGGGGCGCCCCCATTAAGATTCGGATTGTGAAGGGAGCTAACATGGCGATGGAGCAGCATGAGGCGTCGCTCAAAGGGTGGGCTCAAACCCCCTACACCTCCAAAGTGGAGACCGATGCCAACTACAAGCGGATGGTCCTCTACGCTTGTGAGCATTCCCACGCAGAGGCTGTTCACATTGGAATTGCCTCCCACAATATTTTTGATATCGCCTTTGCGATGCTCCTCCGCCTAGAAAACCGGGTGGAAAAAGAGATTACCTTCGAGATGCTCGAGGGGATGGCTGATCATATGCGGCGGGTTGTCCAAGCCCTTACCGGCGACATGCTTCTTTACTGCGCCGTTTCAACCAAAAAAGATTTCCAAAGTGCCATTGCTTATTTGATCCGTCGTCTCGATGAAAACACCGGCGCTGAAAATTTCCTTGCCCATAGTTTTGGCCTTAAAGCTGGAACAAAAGAGTGGGAAAATCAGGCCACCCTTTTTTCCGATGCGTGCAACCTCATCGACACCACAGGGGTGGAGCCGAGGCGGAAGCAAAACCGGCTTGAAGCACCTACCCATCTCGACATCAATGCCCCCTTTGAAAATGAACCTGACACCGATTTTTCCCTCTCTCAAAATCAACGGTGGGCAAAAGAAGTTGTCAACCGGTGGAAAGAGAAAAAAATCGACCCCATTCCACTCGTGATCGATGGAGAAGAGGTGATGACCTCGGAAACTGAAACCGGAATCGACCCCTCCTATCCCGACCGTCCTTACTATACCTATGCGAAGGGAGGTTGGGAAGAGATCGACCACGCTTTAACGTGCGCCAAACAAGAAGAAAATAATTGGGCAGAGACGTCGGTTGAAGAGCGACGTTTTCTCCTTTCCAAAGCGGCCCAAAAGCTGCGGGAAACCCGGGGCGACCAGATCGGCTCGATGATCGGCGATGCGGGCAAAACCTTCATTGAAGCCGACGTTGAACTTTCTGAAGCGATTGACTTTGCTGAATACTATCTCCGTTCGATGGAACAGTTTGCTGCTCACAAAGATCTTGAGTGGAGTCCCAAGGGGACGATCCTCGTTGCTTCTCCCTGGAACTTTCCGAAAGCGATTCCTGCAGGGGGAATCTTCGCCGCCCTTGTCACCGGAAATTGCGTCCTCTTCAAGCCTCCCCACGAAACCGTTTTAACCGGATGGGAACTTGTCAACACCCTTTGGGAAGCAGGGATTCCCAAGAAAGTGCTCCAGTTTATTAACTGTGACGATGATCCCGTCGGCTCAAAATTGATCCAAGACGAGCGGTTAAACACCGTCATCCTCACCGGCGCCACCGCCACCGCAAAACTCTTTATGAAACTCTCTCCCGGGATCGATCTTTCCGCTGAAACTGGAGGGAAAAATGCACTTGTCGTCTCGGCCCTTGCCGATCGCGACCTTGCCATTAAAGAACTTGTTCAGTCAGCCTTTGGTCATAATGGGCAAAAGTGTAGCGCTGCTTCCCTTGCCATCTTAGAAAAAGAGGTCTATGACGACCCCCACTTTTTAAAACAGCTTCGTGATGCGGCTGCTAGTTTAAAGGTGGGCTCTCCTTGGGATCTAAAAAGCAAAATGACGCCGCTGATCCATCCCCCTACCGGTCCCCTTGAACAAGGGATTAAAACGTTAGAGCCGGGTGAGTCGTGGCTTTTGGAGCCCAAGGTCGACCCCCAAAATCCCCACCTCTGGACCCCCGGGATTAAGCTCGGCGTTCAACGGGGAAGCTTTACCCAAAAAACCGAGCTTTTTGGCCCTGTCTTGGGGTTGATCCGCGCTGAAAACCTGGATCAAGCCATTCACATCGCTAACTCCACCCCTTACGGACTCACTGCCGGGATCCATTCCCTCGATAAACGGGAGCTTAAAAAGTGGGAGAGACTCATCATTGCCGGTAACTGCTACGTCAACCGGAGCATCACTGGAGCGATTGTCCAGCGCCAGCCCTTTGGAGGAACTAAAAATAGCTGCTTCGGACATGGGTCGAAGGCAGGAGGGCCCAACTACCTTACCCAGTTTATGCATGCCAAGCAGATCGGCATTCCCAAAGAGAAATTTCCCATCGGTGAGTGGGTCAACAACCTCACCCGTTTCCTCGAAAAGTTTGATCTTTCTGCCGAAGATTTGGGGATCTGGTACGCGAGTGTCTCAAGCTACGCCTTCTTTTGGCAACAGTTTAAGCGGGGCAAGGATCGTTCCAAGGTGGTCGGCGAAGACAATTTCCTCCATTACCGTCCTCACAAAAAACTCACCTTCCGGATCACTCCCCGAGATAATCCTCTCGACTATCTCCGCGTCTTTGCCGCCGCGCTCACCACAGAAACCCGCCTCGACATCAGCTGGGAAAAGAGCCAAGACGACAAGGCGTGCCACGCCAACTGGGAGGTTCTCCTTCCCATCTTTAACATCATTGAAGAAGATGAAAAGGTCTTTATTAAGCGGGTAGAAGGTGGGGGTGCCAAGCGGATTCGGATGCTCCAGGAGCCCTCCCAAGCGCTCAAAGAAGCAGCCGCCAAGACCGCCGCTTATATCGACCACGCTCCCATTCTTGCCAATGGGCGGATCGAGCTTCTCCACTACCTCCGCGAGCTTTCCCTTTCCATCTCTTACCATCGATATGGCAACCTTGGCCTCCGTGAGGGAGAGCTGAGACGCCCTATTCTTTAGCTCAATTGGTTGATAAACAACGTGTTATGAAAATTGCAACTATAGTTGCCATTTTTGGACCATTTTTGGCATCATAAGTAGCAATCAAGGGTCATACCCCAGAGTGTCACTCAATAATTTCTCACTAATGTCCGGGACTATTGCCTCCTTTTCCACTCCATGTTACCCTTCTCTCTATGGTCAGTTTGAATCCACAGCAGAAGATTGCCGTCGAACATATGGAAGGGCCGATGTTGGTGCTTGCAGGCGCCGGTTCGGGAAAGACCCGAGTCGTCACCTGTCGGATTGCTAATCTCCTTCAAGTGGGCGTTCCGTCCGCAGAAATTTTAGCCCTTACCTTCACCAATAAGGCGGCCGATGAGATGCGGACGCGGGTCCAAGAGATGACCCACCAATACGTCCTCGTGTCGACTTTCCATTCGCTCGGAGCGCGGATTTTGCGTGAGTCGATCAGCGCCCTGGGTTACCGCAACGACTTTGCTATCTATGACGAAAATGACAGCCTGCAGCTGATGAAAAACTGTTTGGCAGCGATGGGCTATAAAGATGAAAAAGGTCTTTTGAAGTCGATCAAGGTGGCAATCTCTAATGCGAAGAATGATTTGCTTACGCCAAACGATTTGGAACGGGATTTTCGATCGCGGACCGACCAGATTTTGAAGGACGTTTTTATCGCCTACCAGGAAAAGCTTAAAGAGTATAATGCTCTTGATTTTGACGATTTGCTCTATTTGACGGTGAAGCTGTTTCGAGAATCGAAAGAAACACTGGAGCACTATCAGAAACGGTGGTCCTTTGTCTTGATCGATGAGTACCAAGATACCAATGCCGCCCAATATCATATGACCAAACTTTTGGTAGAAAAGCACAATAACTTGTTTGTGGTGGGCGATCCCGACCAATCGATCTACTCTTGGCGGGGGGCCAACATCCAAAACATTTTAGAGTTCGAAAAAGATTATGAAAATGCCCAGGTGATCTCACTCGAGCAAAACTACCGGAGCACCTCAAACATTTTGGAAGGCGCAAATGGGTTGATCAACCACAACGAGGGGCGGTATGAAAAACAATTATGGAGCGACCTTGGAGCGGGAGAAAAGATTGGGGTCTATATTGCAGCTAACGAACGGCAAGAGGCGCAATTTGTAGTTGAAGAGCTGATTCGAAAAGCCCGCGAAGAACATATTCCCCTTCGGGAATGTGTCATCTTTTATCGAACGAACTCCCAATCACGCACTTTTGAGGATGCTTTTCTAAGGGAGCAAATCCCCTATGTGATTTTTGGAGGACTCTCTTTTTATCAACGAAAAGAGATCAAAGATATTTTGGCCCTCCTCCGGATGGTTATCTCCGACTCTGATTTTTTAGCCTTTGCCCGAACAGTCAACTTACCCAAACGGGGGATTGGAAATACAACTTTAATCAAACTCCGAGATGCGGCGGAAGAAACAGCGCTCCCTATTCTAACTCTTGTGCGAAAACTGCTTAACCGCGAAATACTAACACCTAAACTCACCAAACGGGTGGAGGAGGGGCTGAAAGATTACCTCGATGTGATCGAAGAGCTCAAAACCCTTGTTAAAGAAGACCATCCTATCGAGGAACTCGTGCAAGAGGCAGCTGCACTTTCCAACTATGAACAAGTTTTAAGGGAAGATCCCGAGAGCCTTGAAGATCGAAAGAGTAACTTGGAAGCACTGATCAGCAAGGGAGCCGAGTGGAGTGAGGAAAGGGAAAACCCGACGCTTATCCAATTTTTAGAAGAGCTTTCCTTGAAATCGGGGCTCGATGAGACCCCTACCCACGATTCGGTTCGATTAATGACTCTTCACAATGGGAAGGGTCTCGAGTTTACCCTTACCTTTGTCGTAGGGATGGAAGAAGACCTCTTCCCCCACATCAACTCTAAAGATTCAATGGAAGCGCTCGAAGAGGAGCGGCGCCTTTGCTACGTCGGAATGACCCGGGCCAAGCGCCACCTTTATTTGACCGCTTCGACCTACCGGTTTATGTGGGGAATCTCTAAAGTGATGTGTCCCTCCCGCTTCTTAAGCGAAGTGCCTGCCCATTATCTCAACCGGCTCAGCGAAGAGGTTGAAGAAGAGGATGATTGGGTGGAAGAGTCGGGATTCCGGGTCGGAACCGTCGTTTTCCACAAAGATTTTGGGAGGGGAATTGTGCGAAAGTCTTATAGCACATCGCTGGGGCTTACCTACGACGTGGAGTTCGTCGACTCTCAAACCACCCGCTCACTTGTTGGCAAGTACGCCAAGTTCAAGATCTGCGTTGATTGAGGGACCTAGACTGTTGCTTCTTCCTCTTCAGGAACATCGACTTCAGCCGTTTCTTCTTCCTGTACTTCCTCAAGCCCTTTATAGCGCCCGATAATATCCCCCTTGGTATCACTCGCGGGACCCTCTACGTTGCCCCCTCCAGCTAAAAGGGAGAAGACCAGTGTTGATAGTGGTAACAAATGCATCATTTACCATCCTTTGTCAAAAAGACATTACTGGGGCCAATTATGAACTTTCTTTCTTTTTTTGCAAGAAAAATTTTAGGAGTGATATATGGCAAAGAGGGGGAAGCGATGGATCTTAGACAAAACATACGGCAAGAAGGGCGGCTGATTATAAGTCCTGCGATGGAGCAGGCATTTCATGTTTTGGCGATGCCAACGCTTGAGCTAACCGACTGGCTTGAAAAGGAAGTTGGTCAAAATCCCCTCCTTGAAATGAGGAATCGCCCCCCTTGTGAGTTCAACACTTCTCTGATAAAAGATGAGCCGACCCTTTATGAATACCTCCTTGGAGAAATTCCTCTTCATTTTGAGACCGCTGAGGAAAAAGAAAAGGCGGAGCTGATCGCTGGCTCGCTCGATAGAAATGGTTTTTTAGCTCTAAGTGATGATGAGCTCGAGGGGTTTGAAGAGGTTCTTAAAAGATTCCATCAAATTGAGCCTCTAGGACTAGGCGCCCGCAATGCCCAAGAAGCGCTCCTTATTCAGCTTAGCGGAAAAGAAAAAAATTCCGCCTACAAAATCATCAAAGAGCATTACGAAGATCTTCTCCACAAGCGGTGGCCCATAATCGCAAAAAGTCTAAAACTTAGCATCGAAGAGGTAAAAGAGCTCGTAATCAAGGAGCTCCGCTCCCTAAACCCTTTTCCAGGAAGGCAGTTTCAACAAGAGATCAACCCCTTTCTAGCTGCAGACATCACCATCCAAAAAGAGGAGGGGAGGTGGAATGTTGAAGCCAACCTCCCCTCATTGCAACTTTTCTCACCAAAAGAGGAGATGAAGCATTACCTAACAGAAGCAAAATGGCTTGTGCACACTCTAGACCAAAGGAAGAAAACCCTCGAAAAGATCGCTCTTTATCTACTAAAGGAGCAGCAGGACTATTTTGAAGGGATGACCGATACCCCCAAGCCAATGACCATGTGCTCTCTTGCTAAGGCGTTGGGATTGAGCGAATCAACAGTTACCCGCGCCATTAGCCATAAGGCCATAGCCACCCCGCGTGGCCTTTTAAAATTGCGTGATTTCTTTAGCCCCAACCAAGATGTGAAGCAGCTCCTTTTAAAGCTCATTGCAAAAGAAAAGGAGCCTCTTTCCGATGAAGCTCTTTCTCAAGAGCTTCGGGCCCAAGGGATTCGATGCGCGAGGAGGACAGTTGCAAAGTATCGGAAAGAGCTTAAGATTGGGTCAGCATCCTACCGGAAGCGGTCACTTTAGCTCTTTCAAAAGAAAGGCCGAGGCGATCCCCTGAAGCTTGCCCCGCCCACCTTTCCATGAGCTCTTGGAGCGATCCAAACTGAAGTGTTTTAAGTTCTTGCTCTAAGTCGAGGCGGCGGTAAAGCCCCATTTGAAGTGCAAGGGTGGTTTGGTGACGGATGTTCCAGCAATAAATCCCCTGCCGAAAAGGCCCTTTCCCTTCTTTGCCGAGGGGAAAGAAAAAACCGTAGGCGCGCGCCTTACGCATCGCCTCAACGCAGGTCGAAAGCAAAATAGGCTCGGTCACCTCCACTTGATCGGTGGAAAGGAGAACATAGGGAGAGGATTTCGACCCACCCCAAAGCGATCGGATTACGGTTTGTTTAAAGGTTGCTTCCCCATACTCTAGCGGATGGGTAAAGTGAACTTTGGGAAATTTCCGCTTGACTTTCTCGTAGCTCAGATACGTTTTCTCTGTAAAGCGGTAGATCACATGGATATCGGCAATTCCTCTTAATTTGCCTTGGCAAGACTTGAGGCACTGCTCTAAGTTCTCAGGAGTATCCTCTGAAAGGATCATCAGATCAACCATTTTTTCCGAAAGGGTTTTTTCCACCTGGGTTTCCATAAAAGCAAGGCGACGACTCTTTCTCACCTTCTCACTATTTTCATTATGGATGAAGAGAACATCGGGGATGAACCGGACATGGGCCTTTGCAAGCTCAACCATCGGCATAAGGAGGGCATTTTCATTTTCGATCGATAGAAAAAAGCCTGCTTCGATGTGAAGTTTCTTAAAAAGACCCGCATAAAATGTTTTCAAGGGAGCGACGACCCAAGGAGCCCGTTGCACCCTCTTTTTATATAGCGTCTTTTTAGGTTTTGGATCATGAATCCCCTTTTGATAGCTCGGGTAATCGATGTATTGCCCATAAGCAAGCCAAACGTCGGGATTGGTATAAGATTGAGAAAGAGAAGAGAGAACATCATTATGGGCAAGCCAGTCGGTCCCATAAAGGTGGACAATCACCTGGTCATCAGGACAATTTAAGACAATGTTATAGTAAGCTTCGTAAAGCTCATAATCCTTTTCACACTCAATAAGTGCCACTTTCTCCCCCACACGCTCTCTTAAAGCCTCTGCCGTTCCATCGGTAGAGCCAAGATCTAGGTAATAAACCTGAAAATCACTATGGTCCTGAGAGAGGATCGAGTCGAGATTTTGATCGATTGAATGGATATTGTTATGAGTCAAAACAATAAAGGTGAATGATTTATCCTGATAATCAGCAACTTCAAAGGAGTAAAAATCTTCGGCAGGGAGGATCCTCATATCTTTTTTCGACTTGATGATCCGATACTCCCTAATAAAGAATGTCGGTAGCATTAATATAATAAAAAGGATGAAAACCCTTTTTATTAATGATTTTTCTCTTCTATTTCTTTTCAATTTATTATACTCCCCTACTAGTTTGAATAACTAAGGATAGGGGTTATGTCAACAGAATTGCGCGAGGATCTGCCGCCAACGGACAGAATGGGGAACCTGCTCCTCAATATAGGTGAGGATTTGCTCGATCGAGCTGGTTGCAAACTTTTGGATCTCAGCGTCTTTAAGCCGAATGGCAATCGGAAAAGGGGGGCTGGGAAAAAGTTGTGAGAGTTTTTGGAGAGTTTTCTTTAGGAGGCGGCGATCTTTGATTAGAGTCGCTGCACGTAAAGCCAAGTCAATACAAGGGAGGAGGCTTAAAAATTGAAGATAGGGAAGAAAAGGGGAATTCAGGAAGAAGAGCGAAGTTCCTTGGATAAGCAAACAAATAAAAATAAGAGAGATAAAGAAAAATGCGTGGCTGGGTTTACGAAAAAGTGGCCCTAAAAACCGGCGCCATTTTGATTTTGAGTGGGCATAGGCCAGGATCTCTTCATACTTGGGCTCATCAAAAGAGGCGCGAAGGGCATGGATGGTCTCGTGCAAAAGAACTTCTTCCTTTGAATAGAGGAGGAACCTCCCCTTTTTAAACCCTTTGCGCAGCTGGATCATGGGAACTTTATTATCGAAAACCCAGAGGGCTGCTCCCTGCCAAGGGAGGAGCTTTTGGTTAGAGTAGATGAGAGGAACCCACTCCGGTTTTGCCCCTAGGATTTCCTCAAAATCTCCTTCCCAGTCACTCAAGGTGTGCCCTTTAAAGGGCTTCGTGGGATCGATCTTTTTTAAGATGCAAAGCCGCTTGTGCAAGATTTCTTCTGATTCATCGGGACCCGCAATGATCCCCACTTCGCCTAGTTCTTTGAGTTTTTCTTTTCCAAGCATTCTTTCCGTCTAAGGGTCCGATATTGAAAGAAAAGGGAGGCAAAAAGGAGAATATTCGCCGAGAGGATCACCCCGTTAAAGAGGAGGATCTGGTTATTTTTTCGGGAAATGGCGACCAAGCGGCGACGAACATTTCTCTCAAATTTGGTTTCATCAGAAAACCAGGTGGAAGCGTAGTAGTGGTGAGCAAAAAGGGCAAAGTCGTCATCGATCCGATTGAAGTAGGCGGCGGGGAAGGCAACATCTTTATCCTCTCCCTTTCCGCCGAGCTCTCTCACAGACATATCGAAGGGAGCGAATGAGCGGTGGGCGACCCGATAAATGATTGACTCTTTGTCGTCACCCGGGTAGGCAATCGAATAGGTTTCCCATCGGGATTCGATCAAGTCGATACACCGTTTTAAAATGGGGTGTCCTGGTCTTGAGCCGATCACATTATTACAAACGCTCACCGAGCTACTGATCACCGGCTCGTGAGGAGGCTCTATTCCACAATAGAGGTCAAAGCCCCGATGAAAAGGATCAAAAGGTTTGAAGCATTTAACATCGTGGTCGACGTAAAGCCCTCCTTCTTGGTAGAGGATTTCGTAGCGCAAAAGATCTGATTTTTCGGCGTAGTTGTCCGATGCCTCGAAGTAGGTTTTGAGTGTTTGGAATTTGAAATCGGCAATAAAATTAAGCTCCATCTTCTTGTGAGGAAGGGGGCGTCTTCTGTCGGTCCAAAATTTAAAGGTCCAGTCGGGATGGTGATCGATCCATGACTTCACATTTTCAAGTGACTCCTTGGGGAAAGAGTTAGGCCCAAGCCATATAAAGTGAACTGTCTTGGGGATTTTTACCTGATTTGTCTTGAGAAACTGGAGGTCTTTATTTTTCTCGTAAAGGTCGCGCAAGTAATGGATATTTTCATAGTCTTCATGGGTCTTCACAAACTGCCAAACACTTTTTTCAGCTCCCATGAGCGTATTAAAATCATCTGTTTGCTTGACTTGGCTCCGTTTTTCACATGCTGTAAAAAGGAGCAAAAGGGGAAGAAAAAACTTTATCAGTCTCATTGTTTACCTCTGACTTGTCTGCCCGTAAGAAAGTAGATAATAAAAGAAGCAATGATTACCAGTAAACTTAAAAGTTCTACTCTTAAGATTTTGGCATCCCGCCGCCTTAGACTGCGGAGCGCTTGGGTGTAGTATTTATCCTCTTCTGATTCAAAAAGGTCGTTCCAGGTGGTTCCATAGTGGTGGACTGAGTAAAATCCTGGAAGTTCCTGCTGCGGATAGAAGTAACAGGCAGGGAAGACAATATCGGTATTTCCTGGTTGGCTAAGATGATCTTTCAGAGCATAGGTCATTGCAATATAGGAGCGGTGGGTCACTCTTCGCGCTCGCACGAGAGGGTCATTCGAGGAAAATCTCTTGGTGACTTCATCCCATCGGTCAAGGGCCACTTGAATTGTCCTTCGAAGAACGGGATGACGAGGGCGAGATCCAATGATTCCAATCCCTGCAGTCAGGGCACGTTCTTCAATTCCTTCATGAGGCATTTCTAAGCAAGCATAGAAATCATAGCCTGTATGCAGTCCGTGAAAGGGGCGGAGACACTCTGCGTCGTGATCGATATAAACCCCTCCCTCTTGATGGAGAATTTCATAGCGCCAAAGGTCTGCTTTTTCTCCCCAATTTGTCGATTCCTCAAATTTTTCTTTCAAAAATTCGAAGTTAAAATCTTTAACGTAGTAGACCTCCATATTGTTGCAGGGGGCGGGGCGGGGGCGGTCAGTCCAAAACTTAAAAGTCCAATCGGGATGATGGGCCATCCAAGAGCGGATCGTTTTCACCGATCCCATCGGAAAGGGTCTCGGTCCAACCCAGATGAGATGGACTGTTTTAGGAATTTTGAGGGTGGGGCTTGAGTTAAATTGATGGTCTTTATTTTTCTCATAAAGGGTCTTGTAAAACTCAAGATCTTCGTAGTCTTTTTTTGTTTGGATGTAACTCCAATCGGTTGTTCCGATCCCTTCTAACTGTTCAAAGGAGTCGTGAAGGGTAACGTGAGGGACTTTCTTTGCTTTAGCCCCTCTAATCTCACTTGAAAAGATATAAAAAAAGATAAGGGGACAAACCAGTAAAAAGAGGATAAGTTCTTTTTTCATCGCTTTACAAATCGAGGGTTAACGTCAAGTTCTATGGTTTTATTTTCTAATCGGTCTAAGGGAGCAATGTCCATTTTTAGCCCTTGCTCGAACGTGGTCAAAAGATCTTTTGTTGACTTTGCATTGATCCATTCGTTTTCCGTCGCAATATTTAACGGTAAACTGACCACCTTAGATTGAGCATAGTATAACCCAACTCGGGATAATTTGGCTTGTTTATTCCACAGAGCCTGCAAAATATTTGGGTTGTGAAATTTCATGTTGAGAAACTCGGAGTGGATATCCTCCTTATTAAAGAGGGTCATCCTTACCGAGTTCGGAATTGCCCACTCCCCTTTCATGGTTGAAAATTGCCAAGCATAAACCCCCTCTTCCATTGCAATTTTCTTTTCTTCAGGATGGTCCTTAAGATTATTCCCTAGTCGAAAGTAAAACCCATGGGCTCCCGTCTTTTTTAGGAGTTTGACCCCCTCCTTCAGATCAATCCGGTCTTTGACCAGGTGATCGTCGAGAGCAAAGGCAACATAGCGGGCAAGCGAAAGGTCATGGTTAAAGACCACTTTTCGAACCGTTGGGGCAAAGTCCTCATAAGGAGCCTCGATCGATTGTCGGATATAGATCACATGTGGAAAGGCTTTTTTCACCTTTTCATATCCCTTTTCGTAGTGGGCGTTTCCCACCCGATAAATCACAAACTGCCGATGAAGATTTTCGATATATTTTTCTGAAGACTCTAAAAAGGCATATAGCTGCAGGGGACGGTTGTAGGAGAAAACGACGATATCGACAAGTTCCTCATCGCTACTAAAATCATGCCAAGGATTTCCTTTTAGGCAGTGATAACTTTCTTCTTTGAGCTCCACCTCTTTTTCTTTGCTGGAAAGAAAAAAGGGTTCTTGAACATGATAGGCATGCTTTCCTGCTAAGGCTTTTAAAGGGCTGGTGATCAGTTTTTCATACCCTTTTTTAGAAAATTGTCCCTCTTCAAGAAAATCTTGGAGTTTAATCTGCTTAAAGAGCCCCGCATAAAATGCTTGGTAAAAGAGGGGACCTATACCTTTACTATAGGTCGGGACGCGCACTTCTTCGGCTGCCGTCATCCACACATCGGGATCAGCAAAGTAGTGGTTAAGTTTTTTGAGCACTTCTGGGTGGGCAAAAGATTCTTCCCCTCCTAAAAGAACAACAATCTCATGATTTTTGCATGCATGGACAGCTCGGTAAATGCTTTCTGCGGCCCCGATTTCCTTCTGGTTCTGGACCAGCGTCACCCGTCCATTGAGGTCGTGGTTGCTGATATAGGCCCGCGCCCTTTCTGATCCATCATCGATATAGATGACCCGAAAGGACTCATAGTCTTGGTTGAGGACTGAAAGGAGGTTTTGTTCACATGTTTTTTCATTATTTTTTGCATAAGTGACGATAACAAAGTTTTTGTCCTCGATGACTGGATGGGTGGCGTAGGCAGTATGCTTTTTCTTTGCTTCCCTTTTGGCGATGATCTCTCCTTTGATTTCCCAAAAACCAAACCCTAGGAGAAATCCTATCCCCATAAACATCAAAATGTAAAAAAAACGTCGCATTTCACTCTCTCCTAACTCGAATTCTTAGGTGAGCAACATATGGGATTCCTAATTCTCGTTCAACTAAAAATTTTATGCATAAGAGCCAAATTGGAAAATTACTGATCAATCGATTTTTGGAAAATTTTTGTAAATTTTTCCGTTTAATGGAAGTTCACATACCCTTTAGGGTAGGGAACTTCCATTAAAAGACAAAATTTGTGAAAAGGGCCAAAAAGCGATCATCAGTCATTTTCAATTGGCTCGTAGGGTTGCAATAAATGGAGGGGTCGATTAGCCTGAGGAGCCTATTATGGCTAAACGTAAAACTCTTATCATCGTCGAGTCTCCCACAAAGGTGAAGACTCTAAAGAAATTTTTAGGAGATTCCTACCATGTGGAGTCGTCGGTTGGCCATATCCGCGACTTGCCCTCTAAAGGGTTTGGAATCGATCTTGAGAACAAGTTCGAGCCTGAGTATGAGAACCTTCCTGACAAAAAGGATGTGATCGCCAAGCTTCGAAAAACGGCGAAAGAGTGTGATACCGTCTATCTTTCCCCCGACCCCGACCGCGAGGGGGAAGCGATTGCCTGGCACATTGCCCATATCCTCCCTAAAGGACCCAAGGTTCAACGGGTTACCTTTAATGCGATCACAAAAGATGCGGTTTCTGAAGCGCTCAAACACCCCCGAAAAATCGATCAATCCCTTGTGAATGCGCAGCAGGCCCGCCGCCTCCTTGACCGGATGGTGGGATACAAGATCTCCCCCATCATTTGGAAGCGGATCAAGCGGAGTAGTTCGGGAGGGAGCCTCTCAGCAGGAAGGGTCCAATCGGTCGCCCTCAAACTTGTTGTCGATCGGGAAAACGAGATCGAGGCCTTCATCCCTATTGAGTATTGGACGATCTTTACGACTCTTCAAGGAGATCCTAAGGAACGCTCCTTTGTTGCAACTCTCCACTCGATTGGAGGCAAGCGGATTGAAAAAGAGCTCGTTGAAGGGAAAAATGTTGTCACTGTTTCTAGTGAAATCGAAGCCAAAAAACTGGTGACCCAGCTCAAACATGCGAATTTTAAGATCTCCAAGGTTGAAAGAAAGGAGAAAAAGCGGCGCCCTGTTCCCCCTTTTATCACCTCAACCCTTCAACAAGAGGCGAGCCGCCACTATGGCTTTGCTGCCTCAAGAACGATGGGAATCGCTCAAAGTCTCTACGAAGGGGTTGACCTCGGAACGGAAGGGACCGAAGGTTTGATTACCTATATGCGTACCGACTCGGTCCGCGTAGAGATGGAAGCGATCAATGCCGCCCGCACTTTAATCGATGGGGCCTACGGGAAAAAGTACCTCCCCCCCAAACCTAACTTCTACACCTCAAAGAAAAGTGCCCAGGATGCCCACGAAGCCATCCGCCCCACAAACTTAAGCCATCCGCCCGATGTTATTAAGTCTTATCTCACACCAGATCAGTATAAGATTTACCTCTTGATCTGGCGTCGCTTCTTAGCCTCACAAATGAATCCCGCGATCTACGACACCGTCTCTTGCGAGGTTGAAACCGATCAAGACCTCACCCTCCGCGCCACCGGATCGATCATTAAGTTCCAAGGATTTTTAGCGGTTTACCAGGAGCGAGAAGATCTAGACGAAGAGAAGAAAGATGATGAAAAGCTCCTTCCCCCCGTTAAAGAAGGGCAAACCCTAAAACTTCTTGAAGTCGAACCGACTCAATCATTTACCAAGCCTCCCCCCCGCTTTACAGAGGCTTCCCTCGTTAAAGAGCTCGAAAAATCGGGGATCGGGCGCCCCTCCACTTACGCCTCAATCATGAATAAAATTCAGGGGCGGGCCTACACCGTTAAAGAACGTCTTGCCCTCAAGCCAACAGAGCTTGGGAAAATCATCGCCCAAATGCTTGAAACCCATTTTACAATGGTCATGGATATCAAGTTCACAGCGCGGATGGAAGACCAGCTCGATGAGATCGCCGAAAATAAGCAAGACTGGAAAGCATTTTTAGAAAAGTTTTGGACAAAATTTGTTCCCGTTTTAGAAAAAGCGGAAAAAGAGGCCTTTGTTCCGAAGCTAATGACCGACATCAACTGTCCAAAGTGTGGAAACAAGCTCCAAAAGATTTGGTCTCGCGATAAATATTTTTATGGATGTTCTCACTATCCTGAGTGTAAGTTTACCGTTTCGATCGAAGCGCTCGAGTTTAAAAAAGAAGATTACTCAGAAAATTTTGACTGGGATCAGCCCTGTCCAAAGTGTTCCTCCCCAATGAAGATCCGCTTTGGGCGTTTTGGGACTTTCCTTGGATGTAGCCGTTACCCCGATTGCAACGGGATTGTTAACATCCCCAAAAAAGATGAGCCGATTCCTGAGGATCTTCCCAAATGTCCCGCTGTGGGGTGTGATGGCGATATCCGGCAAAGGAGAAGTCGGTGGGGAAAACCTTTCTTTAGCTGTTCGAACTACCCCGACTGCGATGTGATTGCCAACCAAGTCGACGACCTAGAGGTGAAATACCAAAACCATCCGAAAACCCCTTACGTCAAAAAAGTGAAAAAGGGAGCGAAGAAGAAGACAGCTGCAAAGAAAAAAACAGCGAAAAAGAAAACGGCAAGAAAAAAAGCTGTCGGGAAACCCCTTTCCCTTTCACCCGAATTGCAAGCAGTCGTTGGGGCAAAAGAGATGTCTCGCACAGAAGTGACCAAAAAGGTCTGGGAGTATATCAAAGCCAACAACCTTCAAAACCCGGACAACAAAAGGCAAATTGTTCCCGACAAGACCCTTGCAAAAGTCTTTGGCCATTCCGATCCAGTTGACATGATGAAACTTGCTGGCATTCTCAGTGGTCACCTTAAATAGCGTTCAACGTCTTCTTATTTACTGTTTCGTCTTTTTTGGGCCGCTCGGAACCCTACTGAGCCCTTCTTTCATGCCCTATGCCTTCCGCTTCTACCACTTTTTCCTCCTTCTTTCCCCCCTCCTTTTCGTCCGGCTCAAAACCGAGCAGTGGAAAACAGTCCTTATCTTTGTCCCTTTTATGGCTTACTGTCTCATCTCCGCTTACTTCACCCATAACAAAGAGGTCGACCGCGATGCTTACCCTCTCTTCCGCGCTTTTCTTTTTGTTTCTCAATGTCTTTTTATGTTTGGAGCAGCCTTTTGTCTCGGAGAAAAAGAGCGGGGACGTCTGATCCGGCTTTACTTAGCAGGGTTTCTGATCTCCCTTATTGTCGGCTACACTTTTTACTTCGGTTACTATTCGGGAAAGATCTCCCTCGCAACCCTTCAAAAATACTCGGTAGAAACACAAATAGGGTGGGGGCTCCTCCGTTTTTCTCCCGGCACCTATCCCAACGAATATGGAAACATCTCCAGCTTTGTCCTTGCAGTACTCTTAATACTGTTTGCTAGAAAACCCCGCTTTACACTCTTCATTTTTGCGTGTTTGACCTTTATCGCCCTCCTTTTAACAACCACACGCGCCGCTTACCTCTCTCTGCTTGTCACCACTATTTACCTCTCTATTACCTCCCCTTCTGCTCGAAAAGTTGTCATCCAATTTTCTTTAGTCTCTCTCCTTGCTCTTTTCATTCTCAAATATTATTCGATCGATTTTTTCACTATTTTCATCAATGGTGCAAAAGCAATCAGCTTGACTTATGGATCAACAGGGGTCCGCTTTACAGAGTGGGCGAAGGGAGCGATCGACCTCAACGGAAACATTTTTTTTGGAAACGGATTTGGAGCTAATATCCTCACCCACAATATCTATTTGGAGCTCCTTTATGAGCTAGGAATTGTCGGAATATTGATTTTAGTGATCACCCTGGTCTACTTCTTGAGTCAAAATCGTTTGCGCGCACTCCATCCGATCACCGTGGTGGGACTCATTCATGTCTTCCTATTTGCAGGAAGTAATCACAATATGCACCACCATTTGACCTGGTTTACGTTTCTTTTATTAAATTTGACCTTGTTTCAGAAAGACGATGCAAGTGCTCTTTCGAACAAATCACCACTTTCCCTTCCCGCTTAATCACCACCAAGTCTTTAACGCCTAGGGTGACAATATCGTCACCAAAAATCATCGATCCTTCGGTATCAATCGCCTCAACGGCTCCTGAAAGAAAGTTTCCTTGACCATTTTTAGGAAGGGCTTCTTCGAGCCGATCCCAAGAACCTAAGTCAGACCACCCGGAAGGGTAGGGAATCAGCAAAATATTTTCTGTTTTTTCCATGATGGCGTGGTCGATCGAGATGGTAGGAAGATCTTCAAAAGCCACTTGCCCCTGAAACCATGCAAAGAGTTCGGGAGCATGGGTTTCAAACTCCTTTAAAAGGGTTCCGATCTGAAAAACAAAGATTCCCCCATTCCAATAATAGTTTCCCTCTTCCAATAGGCGCGTTGCTGTTTCCAAGTCGGGCTTTTCAACAAATCGCTTGACCTCCCCCTCTTCGGTCTTGATATAGCCATATCCTGTTTCAGGATAGGTGGGGGTGATCCCAAAGGTGACAATTGCCCCTCCGCGGGCCCCCATTTCTGCTGCCGGCAAGAGGTGGAGGAAATCTTCTTCCTTTTCAAAATAATGATCAGAAGGACAAACGATACAAATCTCTTCTTTTGACGTTCCCCTTTCCACCAAATGTTTCAACGCAAGCAAGATGGCAGGAGCGGTACTTTTGACAGCGGGTTCGATAAGAACTTCTGCTTGAGAGCCCAGCTGCTCTTGAATCATCGGAGCGTATTTCTCATTCCCTACAACCAGCACCTCACGCCCTGTAAAGCGGCGCACCGTTTGCTCCAAAAGGGAGCCCCCTTTGCCAAAAGAAAGAAACTGCTTTGGAATTTCTTCCGAGGAAAGGGGCCAGAGGCGGGTTCCACTTCCCCCTGCTAAAATAACTGCCTTCATCGAAATGCCTCCTGCTTCTTCTCTACAAAGGTTTGAAACTCCTTGTTGAAGCGCTCCTTTCGAAAGGTCTCGGCATGGGCCCGGATTTTTTCAGGATCAAATGTTTTCTTTTCGAAAATCTTTATCGCCTCGATTAAAGAAGGGACCGTTTGCTCTGGGAAAAAGAGCCCTGTTTCATTTTCGATGACCGTTTCTAAAGCGCCTCCTTTTCCAAAGGCGATGACCGGAGTGCCACACGCCTGCGCTTCTACAGGAAGGATCCCAAAATCTTCGAGGGCGGCAAAGACAAATCCCTTAGCTTTCTGGAGGTAAGAGCGAAGCACTTCATCACTTTGGTAGCCTAAAATCTCCACATTTTTCTTGGCTTTACTTTTGATTTTTTCCATGTCAGGGCCATCGCCAATGACGACTAGTTTCTTATCAGGCATCTGACTAAAGGCTTCGACAATCAGATCGAGTTTTTTATAGGGAACCATTCGGGAAGCGGTGAGGTAGAAGCCCTCTTTTTCCGTTGTAAACCCAAAATAATCGATATCGACGGGGGGATAAATAACCGCTGCCTCTTCATTATAGAGTTTCTTGATCCGACGGGCAACATAGTGGGAGTTGGCAACATAGGCATCGACACGGGAGGCCGCTTGCGCATCCCACATCCGCAAGTAGTGGAGGAAAAACTTAGCGAGCACCCCTTTCACCCCACTTTTAAGCTTCGACTCTCTCAAGTATTGGTGGTAAAGGTCCCAAGCGTAGCGCATCGGGGTATGACAGTAGCAGATGTGGAGCTGGTCGGCATGGGTAAGGACCCCTTTGGCAACTGCATGGGAGGAGGAAATCACAAGGTCATAGTCAGAAAGATCAAATTGCTCGATGGCAAGGGGAAATAAGGGAAGGTAGGAACGGTATTTACTTTTTGCACGGGGAAGTTTTTGGAGAAAGGAGGTCTTTGCCTTTTCAAAAGGGGTCCCTTTCATCCCTTTAACATCTTTGACCAACGTAAATAGGTCTGCAGGGAACACCTCCATCAAAGCCTCCAAGACCTTTTCAGCCCCTCCCATTACCGTTAACCAATCGTGCGCAAGTGCTACTTTCATAGCTTATGAATATAGCGAAGCCTCTTTCTCCTTGCAAGCTCGAAATGTTTTCGGTATATTCCGTTTCTTTACAGCAACTAAAAAAGTGACGCCAATGCGTGTATTTATTCCAGGTGGCGCCGGTTACGTTGGATCTCTTTTGGTCCCCACCCTCCTCGATGCCGGTTATGAAGTAACTGTCTATGACCTTTTTCTCTATGGGGAAGATGTTTTCGATGGCATTAAGGATCATCCAAAACTCACCCTTGTAAAAGGAGACATCCGCGACCTCGACCATATGGAAAAAGCTTTGAGCGGATGTAAAGCGGCTTTACATCTGGCTTGTATTTCCAATGATCCGAGTTTTGAGCTCGACCCGAGCTTGGGAAAGTCGATCAATCTCGATCCCTTTGAGCCCTTTGTGCAAATGGCAAAGCGAAACGGGGTGGAGCGATTCATTTATGCTTCTTCCTCATCGGTTTATGGGGTCAAGGATGTTCCCAATGTGACTGAAGATATGGAGTTGACTCCCCTCACCGACTATTCCAAGTTTAAGGCGGCCTGCGAAAAAATTCTCCTCAAGTATCAAGATGATGGCTTTACGTGTTGCGTCCTAAGACCTGCAACGGTGTGTGGTTATGCGCCGCGGCAACGTCTCGATGTTGTGGTCAATATCTTGACGAACCTTGCCTTTAACACTGGAAAGATCAAGGTGATGGGAGGAGAGCAGCTCCGTCCCAATATCGAGATCCGCGACATGGTCCGTGCTTATATCCACGTTCTAGAGGCTCCCGCCGAGAAAATCCAAGGGGAAATTTTTAACGTCGGTTACCATAACCACTCGGTGAAAGAACTGGGGAATATTGTCCAAAAAACAGTGGGAAAAACAAAGACCGTTGACATCGAAACGGTCCCGACCGATGACAACCGTTCCTACCACGTCTCCTCAAAGAAAATTGCCGACAAGCTTGGCTTTACACCGAAATATACTATTGAAGATGCGGTGACCGGACTAGTGGAAGCTTTTAACGCAAAAAAACTTCCCAACTCTTTAGAAGATAAGCGTTACTTTAATATTAAAACGATGCAGGCGGTGAATCTAAAATGAAAGCACTTGTAACCGGAGGCGCTGGCTTTATTGGAAGTCACTTAACCGAGCTCCTCCTTGAAAAAGGGCATGAGGTGATTGTTCTCGATAATCTTCGCTCGGGACGGATGACAAACCTTCCTAAACATTCTGATCTTACCTTTGTCGAGGCAGATATCCGAGATGCCGGTGCCATCCGCCCTCATTTTGAAGGGGTCGACTGGGTTTTCCACCTCGCTGCTCTTGCTGATGTTGTCCCTTCGATTGAAAAGCCTCGGGAATATTTTGAAGTGAATGTCGATGGAACTTTTAACGTTCTCGAGTGTGCCAAAGAAGCGGGGGTCAAGCGATTTCTCTATACTGCTTCCTCTTCGTGTTATGGAATTCCCGATACCTATCCTACCCCGGAAACGGCGCCGATTCGTCCTCAGTATCCTTATGCTCTCACCAAGTTTTTAGGTGAGGAGCTTGTTTTACACTGGGAACAGGTCTATAAGATCCCCTCTCTTTCTCTCCGCCTTTTTAATGTTTATGGACCACGCGCCCGCACCACTGGAACCTACGGAGCGGTTTTTGGTGTATTTTTGACCCAAAAGCTCAATAACAAACCACTGACAGTCGTGGGTGATGGAACTCAAACCCGTGACTTTACCTTCGTAAAAGATGTGGCCCGCGCCTTTGTAATGGGAGCGGAGTCATCGGCATCGGGAAAAGTCCTCAATGTGGGGAGTGGGGACCACTATTCAGTCAATCGGATTGTGGAGCTTATCGACCATGAATCGATCAACATTCCGAAGCGACCAGGAGAGCCTGACGCCACCTTTGCCGATGTAAGCGAAATCGAAAAAGTGTTAGGATTCAAGGCTGAAACCCCTTTTGAAGAGGGGGTGGCCAAACTTTTAGAAACGATCGAAGATTTTCGGGATGCTCCTCTATGGGAACCGGAAAGTATTAAAGAAGCGACCAAAACCTGGTTTAAATATCTTTCATAAGGAAAAACATGTTTGAAAAAA
The DNA here is from genome assembly GCA_021772275.1 of Chlamydiota bacterium. Classification (GTDB taxonomy): domain Bacteria; phylum Chlamydiota; class Chlamydiia; order Chlamydiales; family Simkaniaceae; genus Neptunichlamydia. The sequence goes on from JAJFMJ010000034.1 coordinate 48,423, forward strand.
GATTTACGCAGCTGTCCGATGTCATCCAAAATTGTGTCTACTCTTCTTCCAACACCATCTTAAACCAACATGACGCGCTTGACCTATTTCATAAGATGCTTAAAGAAACTAAGGGAACTGTGTTTGTCATCGGGAACGGAGGAAGTGCAGGAATCGCTTCCCATTTTGCAATTGATCTTCTCAATGCCCTCAAAGTTCGGGCGCAAACCCTTTATGACTCGAATATGATGACCTGTATTTCGAATGACTATGGATATGAAGAGATTTTTTCTCGCCCATTAGATCTTCTTTTAAAAAAAGAAGATCTTTTGATTTGCATTAGCAGTTCGGGAAGTTCCCAAAATATTTTAAATGGAGCCGCCATCGCAAAAGAAAAAGAAACTCCCGTGATTACCCTGAGTGGTTTTGAACCCGATAACCCTTTAAAAACCTTGGGAAATCTCAACTTTTATCTGCCGGTCATGGACTACGGTCTCGTGGAGATGGGCCATTTTTTTCTCTTGCATACAATCATCGATTCATGGAAACCTAGTGAGATAAACAGCGCATTGGCCCATGCAAAGTAAGATCAAAACTTTTGAAGAGCTCGAAGAAATTCTAGAGAGCGAAAAGAAAGAGGGGGAGAAGATCGTCCATTGTCATGGAGTCTTTGATCTCTTGCACCCTGGCCATATTCGCCACTTTAAAGAAGCCAAGCAGCAGGGAACTAAGCTTGTCGTTTCTGTGACCCCCGACGAGCATGTCAATAAGGGGCCGGGGCGCCCCGCTTTTAATGAAGCGCTCCGCACCGAAACCTTAGCAGCCCTTAACTGCGTCGACTATGTGGTCCTCAACGATAGCGCTGATGCAGTCAGCTGTATCAAGAAAATTAAACCCAACATCTACGTGAAGGGAAAAGAGTATGCTAACCATTCGGCTGATGTAACGGGAAAAATCGCTGAAGAGACGGCTGCTGTCGAGGAAACTCAAGGAACTATTTACTATACCGATGACATCGTTTTTAGTTCTTCTTCCCTTTTAAATCGTTATTACGAAAATACCTCTCCAGAGCTGCGCGCTCTTCTTGCTGAGATCAAAGAGGCCTATACCATCGAAGATCTCATCGAAAAAATAGAGGCTCTTAAAGATCTAAAAGTGTTGATTGTTGGCGACGCAATTATCGACGAATATCAGTTTACCGAGCCGATGGGTCAATCGGGGAAAGGGCTCCACATGGTAGCCCGCTGCCACGAAAACGAGCGCTACCTCGGGGGCTCCTTGATTATCGCCAACCACATCGCCCAGTTTTCTGATCATGTGACTCTCCTTACCTCGATTGGGGAAAAGTGTTCCCACCGCGACCTCATCGATGAGTTGATCGATCCAAAAGTGAAGCAAAAATTTATCCCATTGCCTAACCACACCACGCTCACCAAGAAACGGTATGTGATGCAGGATGGAAACCGCCTCTCTAAACTTTTTGAAACCTATTCAACCAACGACTCGCTCCTGACTCCCAAAGAAACCGAGGAGGTGATTGCCTACCTGAAAGAGAAGACCAAAGAGTTTGACCTTATCTTGGTTTGCGACTTTGGGAATGGCTTTACAAATCCTCAGATCGTCGACGCGCTATCCGATCTGCCTAATTTCTTAGCAATTAATACCCAGACCAATAGTGGCAACAGGGGCTTTAACGTCGTCACTCACTACCGGAGAGCTGACTTTATCTCCCTCAACGAACCTGAACTCCGTCTTTCTGCCCATGATCGGTACAGCTCGATCGAGGGGCTGGCAACCGACATCTCTGAAATCCTCCAGTGTAAAAACACCTGTATTACTCAAGGAGTGCGAGGGGTTTTCTGCTCTTCAGATAAAGAACCTGATATCCACATTCCTGCCCTTGTTACCAATACGATTGATCGGGTTGGTGCGGGAGATAGTTTTTTTGCCCTCGCCGCAATGTGCGCCGCCAAAAGATATCCCATTTCTCTTGCTGGCTTCCTCGGTTCGATTGCATCGGCGATCAATGTTCAAACCATCGGTAACAAAGAGGCGATAAAAAAAGTTCCCTTTAACAAATTTCTAACGAGGCTTCTGAAGTGACCCCTGAAACCTACTTTTATGAAATGCTCCGGATCCGCCGCATTGAAGAGGCGATTGCCAACCGCTACTCCGAACAAAAAATGCGGTGTCCGACTCACCTTAGCATCGGACAAGAAGCGATAGCCGTCGGGGTATCCGCTGCCATTAACAAAGAAGATCTGATGGTGAGCAACCACCGAGCCCACGCTCACTACCTCGCCAAAGGGGGGGATCTCAAAGCGATGCTTGCAGAAATCCACGGCAAAAAAACGGGTTGCTCGATGGGGCGTGGTGGCTCGATGCATCTTGTCGATCGCTCTGTTGGGTTTGTAGGGTCGACCCCCATCGTTGCAGGGAGCATTCCGGTGGGGGTGGGCCTTGCCTTTGGCTCAGTCCTTAAAAAAGATGACCTTTTAACCGTCACCTATATGGGAGAAGCGGCCACCGAAGAGGGGGTCTTTGCCGAAAGTTTGAACTTTGCCAGCCTTAAAAAACTTCCCGTCCTTTTTGTCTGCGAAAATAATCTCTACTCGGTCTACTCTCCCCTTTCTGTTCGGCAACCGAAAGAGCGTGACCTTGTCAAAATTGCCGAAGGGCATGGGATCTTTTCCCAAAAAGGAAATGGGAATGATGTTGAAGAGACCCTTTCTCTTGCCGAGGAAGCGGTTTGTCACATCCGCAATGGAAATGGTCCTGCCTTCCTCCTCCTTGATACCTACCGCTTTCGGGAGCACTGCGGCCCCAACTTTGACACCGACCTCCCCTATCGCACTATTGAGGAATTTACCTATTGGCTTGAAAGGTGCCCCATTAAGACCTACCAAAAACGGTTTACAGAAGAAGTGATCAAGGAAATGGAAGAAAAGATCGCCAAAGAGATCGATGAAGCCTTTACCTTTGCCGAGGAAAGTCCCCTTCCTGAGTTTGATCTTGATTATGAATTGACCTACGCAAAATAAGATGACAAGAACAATAAAATTTAACGAAGCCATTTTAGAAGGAACCTCCCAAATCATGGAAGAGGATCCTTCGGTTTACCTCATGGGGCTTGGCGTCCCCGACCCTAAGGGAACTTTTGGAACAACGCTGGGTTTACAGCAAAAGTTTGGTCCCGATCGGGTGATGGACATGCCCACTTCTGAAAATGGGATGACTGGAATTGCGATTGGATCGGCCATCCGCGGGATGCGCCCCATCATGACCCATCAGCGGGTCGATTTTTTCCTCCTAGCCCTCGACCAACTCATTAACAACGCCGCCAAGTGGCACTACATGTTTGGCGACCAGATGACAACTCCCATTGTCATCCGCCTTGTCATGGGAAGAGGATGGGGACAAGGGCCCCAACACTCCCAATCGCTCCAAAGTCTTTTTGCCCACATCCCTGGGCTCAAAGTGGTGATGCCCTCGACTCCTTACGATGCCAAAGGACTCCTTATCTCCGCTGTTAAAGATAACAACCCCGTTGTCTACCTTGAACACCGATGGCTCCATAATACCCACGGTCCTGTCCCCGAAGAAAGTTACGAAATCCCAATCGGAAAAGCCCATATCGTTCAAGAAGGGAGTGACATTACTATTGCCGCGACTTCTCACATGGTTCTCGAGGCCCGAAAAGCGGTTCAATCGCTTCAAGAAGAAGGAGTTTCCGTTGAGCTGATCGATATCCGGAGTGTAAAGCCCCTTGATAAAGAGACGATTCTCAAGTCGGTCCGAAAAACAGGGCGGCTCATCGTCGCCAATCCTGACTGGAAAACATGTGGTTTTGGAGCTGAAGTCGTTGCCCTTGCGGCCGAAGAAGCCTTTACCGATCTGAAAGCGCCCCCTACCCGCGTTGCTTATCCCGACCGGCACAGCCCCACAAGCTGGGCCCTTGCCAACCACTACTACCCTTCCCACCGAATGATTGAGATGGAGGTGTACAAAATGATGCGCCTCCCTTCCAAAGCGCAAACCCTTCTGCAAGAACTTCTCGAAGCTCGGACAGCGGGTCCCCTCGATATCCCCGATGCTTCCTTCACTGGACCCTTCTAATCCCTTGATTGAATTTACTCGGGTGTGTAAGATCTAACTAAATTACGCTTATAAGGAATGTTCATTATGGGAACTGCAAAGGGATCTTTTAAGTTCTTACTAAACTTAAAGAAAACCACCGATAAGATGGAGGGAAAAATCCTCCAACTAGGTCGTCAGCAGGTTTATTTGACGATGAAGCAAATAAAAAAGTTTGCCGCTCAAGCTGGCGTGAAAGTCCCTGATGACCTTAAGCCTTCTCCCTCTTTTGATCCCGACTTTGCAACACTCGGGTATGTAGATGATGTCACCCTTTTTAAAGCGTTGGGTTTTGACGCTGTTGAAAGTCTTGACCTTTCTGAGTATGAGGACTGCTCCTTTGCTCATGACTTAAATGAGCCTATTCCAGAAAAATATCATGGGCAGTATGACGTGATCTATGATGGCGGCACCTTGGAGCATGTCTTTCATTTTCCCAATTGCCTTAAAAACATCCATCATATGTTAAAGCCCAATGGGATTATCATTCATGCCAGCCCCTCTCACAATCATGTAGACCATGGGTTTTACATGTTTAGCCCAACCGTCTATGCTGATTATTACGCAGCAAACAAATACAAAACCCTTAAGTCAAATATCTTTGAATATGATCAAAATCACGAGAAAAACCGATGGACTATTTACGACTATTCTCCTGGATCCATTGACCATCTTGCTTATGGTGGTTGGGGGAGCAAGCTCTTAGGGATTTGGTTTGTTGCAGAAAAAACAAAAGAGTCAACATGCAACGTCATTCCCCAGCAAAGTTTTTACAAAAGGACATGGAATCCACAAACAGCTGCGAAAATAAATCCCTTAAAGCAATTAATAAAAAGACATAAGGTCCTTTACCTCTCAGCCAAGCTGCTCAAGCGCTTATTACCATTAAAATTGCTAAAAAATAAAAAGCCGCCCGTTGCTGCTATTTATTAACCGTCACGAAAAATAGGTTATTATGAAAAAAGTTTTAGTCATTGGTAGCAACTCATTTTCAGGGAGTGATTTTATCGACCTTCTCCTTGAAAAGGGAGAGTACGAAGTGACCGGCATTAGCCGCTCTTCCGAAAAAGAGTCTCTCTTTCTTCCCTATAAAACGCGCACCTCTCCCCACTTTACCTTCGAACAGATCGACCTTAACCGAGACCTCCCCAAGCTCAGCCGCCTCCTAGATGCCTTTCAGCCCGAGTATATCGTCAACTTTGCCGCCCAAAGTGAGGTGGGCCCCAGCTGGGAGAACCCCGACCATTGGTTTCAAACCAATGCCGTCGCTCTTACCAGCCTCGCTAACCTTCTCAAAGACAAAAAGTGGTTGAAAAAATATGTCCACATCTCTTCCCCCGAAGTGTATGGCCACTGCGAAGGGTTTATCAAGGAGACGACCCCTGTAAACCCATCAACCCCTTATGCCGCTTCGAAAGCCGCAGGCGATCTTTCCCTCTTTACCTTTCAAAAGAATTTTGATTTCCCCCTTACCATGATCCGCGCCACCAATGTCTACGGAGCCCATCAACAACTCTTTAAAATTATCCCTCGCACCGCGATCTACATCAAAAACAAGAAGAAAATCGCGCTTCATGGTGGCGGGGTTGCCGTCAAGTCCTACATTCATATCCGCGATGTTTCTAATGGGGAGCTTCTCGTGATGGAAAAAGGGCGCATCGGTGATATCTATCACATCTCTCCCGATCAAGGAGTTGCGGTGAAAGATGTTGTCGAAACCATCTGCAAAAAGATGGGTGTTCCCTTCGAAGAAACGGTCGAAATTGCTCCCGAGAGGCTCGGCCAAGACAAAGCTTACACGATCGACTCTTCGAAAATCCGTGAAGAGCTTGGCTGGAAACCAGAAATCTCCTTGGAGGAAGGGATCGACCAAACTGTCAAGTGGGTCAATGCCCATTTCGACGCGATTAATAAACAACCCCTAGAATATATCCATAAGGCTTAAGCATGGAAGTTGACCTCCTAGTAAATTACCCCAAAACCAAGCGGAACGTGAAAGAGCGGGGCGCGACTAAAACCGAAGAGGACCGGGCGATTGCCCGTCAATTTGGCAAAGAGTTCTTCGATGGGGAGCGGCGCCATGGTTATGGTGGCTTTACCTATATGGATCGGTTCTGGACCCCCGTTGTTCCCACCTTCCAAAATCACTATAATCTCACTGAAAAAAGTTCCCTCCTCGATGTGGGTGCCGGCAAAGGATTCATGCTCTATGACTTTAACCGCCTCATCCCTGGCATCCAAATTTCTGGGATCGACATCTCCCCTTACGCCATCGAAAATGCCAAGCCTGAAGTCAAAAACCATCTCCAAGTGGCCAATGCGACTTCTCTTCCCTATCCCGATAACTCTTTCGATCTGGTTATTTCGATCAATACGATCCACAACCTCGAAAAACCCGATTTAGCCAAAGCGCTTCAAGAAATCGAGCGAGTTTCTCGAAAATCGAGCTTTATCACCGTCGATGCCTACCGCAATGACGAGGAAAAAGAGCTGATGTATCACTGGAATCTTACCGCAAAAACGATCATGCATGTCGACGAGTGGAAAGCCTTCTTCAAAGAGGTGGGCTACACCGGCGACTACTACTGGTTTATCCCCTAAAGGTACTTAATGTTTAAAAAAACAAAAGAATACATTTCTAATATCTACACCGTCATCTTCAAACGGGAAAAAAAGGACCTCGTTAAATTTTTTCTCATCTCCACACCAGGAAGCTTAGCCGCTTTTTTAGAAGGACTTACCTTTGGCCTTCTCCTTTGCGCTCTTTATGTTCTTAACGGAAATGGAATTGAAGCCTTTAATGGAAGGCCGATTCTTTCTAGGATTGCAAGAATTGCCCATCTAGAAAATTTTACAACCAATGAACTCTTTCTTATCATGATCATCGCAGCGATCGGAGCTCAAATTCTCAAAGCACTAACGATCTATCTCTCCGATTTACAAGCAGCAAAGCTCAATGCAAGAATATCGGCGCAAATCCATGCCAATATCTACGAACACATCCTCTCTTTTAACTTTCAAACCGTGAGTGGTTACAAGGCGGGGGGACTTGCTGCCTATACCCAAATCCCTTCCGCAGCAATTATTCCGATGCTCCAATCTTTTCATAAGATCATCGTCCAAGGGTGTGTGATGGGGATTCTCCTCCTCTTTATGTTCAAGGTGTCAACTCCCTTAAGCCTCTTTTTCCTTGCTTTCTTTATCAGTTCTGCTTTTGCCTACAAAAAAATTATTCGCACCATCACTAAATACTCCGAAAAATGTGCCAACCAACTACTTAAGTTTAGCAATGATGTTGTCCAAGCCATCAATGGGATCAAACTGATTCACGTCTTTGGAATGCAAAACGTCATTTTAAGAAGAAGCCGCTCGGTAATGGAAAAAATGCAGGAGTTTCAAAAGGGAAGTGCCCAACTCCAGAGCCTCCTCGTTGCCGTTGGCGAAGTTTTTAGCATGATCATGATGGCAGCCACTCTTGCCATTAGCTCCTCCTTCCTCGTTATCTCCCATGAACGCTCTCTACCACTCCTGCTCACCTACATCGCCATCGCCTACCGCTTTACAGGAACATCCAAGGAAGTTCTCAACCACTTTGCCGTCATCGCCAATCAAGCGGGCTCGATCATGAAGCTTAATGACATCCTAAAAACAGACGATAAAGGGTTTGAGCCCACCACAGGAGTCGAAGCAAAACCGATGAAAAAAGGGATTAAGCTTGCCAATGTCTCCTTTAAATATCCCCTAAAAAAGCAAAGAGCATTAGACCGCGTTACCCTTGATTTTCCTAAAGGAAAAATGACAGCCATCGTTGGCCTTTCAGGTGCTGGAAAGTCTTCCATGATCAATCTTATTACCCGCCTCTTTGATCCTATTACCGGGAAAATCCTTGTCGATGGAGTGAATATCAATGAATATAATATCAAAAGCTGGCGCTCCAAGCTTGGGGTTGTCACCCAAAATGCCATTATTTTCAATGATCCTGCCCGAGAGAATATCTGCTTCGGCACCGACGCCTCCGATGAGGAGGTCCTAGAAGCCTGCAGAGTAGCGGGCTGCCACGAGGTTATTAAAAATCTCCCCGCGGGACTTGACTCTCCCCTCGGAGACCATGGTTATCGCATCTCCGGAGGAGAAGCGCAGCGAATTGCCATTGCCCGCGCTCTTATTCGAAAGCCCGAAGTCCTTATTATGGACGAAGCAACCAGCAACCTTGACAGCCACAACGAGCAAATCATCCATGAAACCATGGAGAAATTCCGGAAAGCGTGTACCCTAATCGTCATTGCTCACCGCCTCTCGACCATCGTATCAGCCGACAAAATCGTTGTCTTAAGCGATGGGAAAGTGATCGAGTCAGGGACTCATGAAGAGCTCCTTGAAAATGAAGGGCGGTACGCCTATCTCTGGAATCTCCAATCCAAAACAAACCAGTCAAGCGAAGTCTTTGTATGAAACTCCTCCTCATTGGCTCAGAAGGATTTATCGGAAAACATCTTGCTAAAAAGCTCCAGCCAGCCCTCATCACTCATTACAAAGAGACAAAGCACATTGTCGACCTCAAAAATCCCCATCTCGAAAATCTCCCCCTCGAAGGCATTACCCATGCCATTATCGCTGCAGGGTGTGCCAACGTCAAATACTGCGAAGAAAACCCGAATGAAAGTTATCTCGTTAACGTGACCGGTCCCCTTTCCCTCGTTAGTCAATGTCTTGAGCGGGGTATCTTTCCCATTCTCTTTTCAACCGACTATGTTTTTGACGGAAAAAAAGGAAACTACACAGAAAACGACCCCACAAACCCAATCAATACCTATGGCAAACAAAAAGGAGAACTTGAAAAATGCCTTCCCCTCATTACCCAAGGAAACCATTTGGTGCTCCGCCTCTCTAAAATTTTCTCCACAGACCGAGGAGATGGCTCTCTTCTGGATGAAATGGTGACCCTCCTTTCTAAAGGGAAGCCGTTAAAAGCAGCTACTGATCAGATCTTTGCTCCCCTCCATATCGACGATCTTGTCGATATGCTCACCCTTCTCATCAAAGAAGAAGCCAAAGGGCTTTTTAACGTTGGTGGAAAAGAGGTGATTTCTCGCTATGACCTTGCTTGTAAAGTATGTCGCAGCTTAAAGGTATCCGAAGCCACCATCAAGCCTATTCTTCTCGAAGACCTTGATCCGACGCTCCCCAGACCAACAACAACAGCTTTGTCCACCACAAAGCTTTTTAAAGCAATAAACTACACCCCCCTTTCCCTAGACGAAAGCATTCAGGTTTTATATCCCCGGAATTTCTAAAGCTTCCCAAGTGGCTTGTACACCTGTTCCATTCATCAAGTCAAAAAGGGGATATCCCCTTTTAACATACTTGTTCACAGGAGTGTCAGACCTATAAAACAAACAATTTTGTCCTTGATGCAGAAGTCCCGCTAACAAACTAAACCAGCTACGAGAAAGCATTAAAATATCAGAGCACATCATCTGCCATAGAGCATAGTCCTCAGACCAGTCTCCCCAAACACCTTTTACACAAGGGTAATTCTTTGTTAATCTCTTGCATCTAGCAATATCTCTCTTGAGAGGACTCGTCACTAAATGCATTTCATGATCGGGAAACCGCTCGCCCAGATATTCAATCAAAATCTGAAGTTTTTCATCTCCAATATATTTTCCAGAAAAGCCTTTATAATATTTCCCTGCTGGAGAATTGCTTCCTGGCGGCGCAACATCTTCTAACCGAACATGAATCACTAAAGCTGTTTTAGGATCCCATCTTAGCTTCCATCCTCTTTTCTTTGCATGATTGTCGAAGTACTTAAACCACTTATTAGCCAAGCCATATCTTTTGAGTCCCGTGGGGATATTGCATCCAAGAAAATCGGTACATTTTTTGGGATCCATTTCAAGATATGGCACCCGTATCATCAGTTTGCATGGTTGGCAAAAATCGACTAATATTTGATGAAATATTTTTCCCTTAATAAATTGGCCCACATCTCCCCTTCTTTTTAGACCACAATTGTTACAGTCGTGATGCAAAGGAACTCCTTGAGCTTTAGCAAGTAGCATAGCCATTGCCCACAGATTTGCATTCGCTCCATAGCGATCACCCCTTGAACCCACCATATAAGCTTTCGGTATCGCGAATAGAGAAGACTGAGCAAAGACAATGCTTAAGAGTGTGAATAGGAAGACTAACCGCGATCCCTTTTTAATTTGCATAAGTTTCGCCCCAGACATGGATATTTCTAGGGTTTAGAAATCTTGCTTCAAAGAAATAATCATCGACCAAGCTCCTTTTGTAGACCTCTCCATAAGTCTCTTGAATAAACTCTGGAGTCATCATGATAGGGGAAACATACAAGCGTCGCAATTCACTACCCTGAGTTCTTTCAACTCCATGCCAGGCAAAGGGGCACTGTAAAAAAACAACAAGGATATTAGGGTTATAAGAAACTTTTTTTGCTATAGGTAGTGCCTTTTTAGAAAAGGTTCCACCAAAAGAAGATAGCTCTTTTAAGCTGTGGGAAGACCCCCGATAAAAAACTGTTCCTAAATGATTTGTTTCCGATGATCTAGGGAAATAGAGGAGCATTTGAGCAAATATATTAAGTTTGTCCACATGGGCTGGAATAGTGTAGCCTCCCCGATCCAAAACCAGCCCATCCTGTCGTGAATTGAAAAAATAGTCGGTTGCATTTGTCTTTACCTGCTCGAGATCTACATCTTTCATTCCTAGCTTCAATGGGAAGTAGGGAAGGAGTTTAGCTAAAATACGAGGCTTGATATAGCGATTGACAATCACTTCACCAAAAGTGCGCCAAAAATGCTTTTCGCAAAAGTTAAGGCTAGTCCCCTCAACAGCTCCTTGAGTCACGTAAACAGAAGAACGCTTTCCCGCTTGGAATCGACTATTATTTGGCCAATGGCGTAAACATTCTTCGTAGAGGTGTTCTGGCAAAATATCTTCGATAATCAGGTGAGGAAAGGGATCTTCGATAACAACAGCTGCATCAATTTTTTTTGCAATATACTCTCTGACATCGGATAAACATAACCGAATTTCGTTCTTAACTCTTTTTCCCCTCTGCTGAGGGGTTTCCTCAGCAAAGGCCTTTGCACTTCCCAGAAAAATAAAAAACATCCATAATAAAGCACGCATACGAACCACTCCTTTGACTTGACCAAAGAAAAATATAATTTTTTTTGGACGTCTTGTCAATCTAAAAACAGCGATGAGGAAATCAGAAAATGATGAAACAATGTGGAATAAGAAAATCTCTTTGGGCCACTGCCATAACGATGATTTCGTTATGCGCTTCTTTATTTGGCGGAGAAAGTGCAACTTCCCCCACAGTTATTATTTTCAATACACTTCCTAAATCAGGAAGTGTTTTTATTGCTCAGACGGTTTCTCAAGGGTTGAAAATTCCATTGATTAAAATCGCACACGGCACCTTTCCTCATGACACCATTATCCCATCAAAGCTAAACTACTTATGTCAATATGGCGGAATAGCACAAGAACACTTCGACGTCTCTCCCCACAACATAGATTTATTAAAACGTCATAATATGAAGCTTATTGTCCATTTTCGCGATCCACGACAAGCTTTGCTCTCTTGGACCCATCATCTTTGTAGGTTATTGCAGGATAAAAAACATCATGGAACCCTTATGCGTTCCGATCCAGTCCCACCAAAGGCTTTTCTTACTTACCCTCTGACTAAAAAACTCGACTGGGCTATCGAGCACTACTTTCCTAGTTATATTGAATGGATGGCCAATTGGCTAATCGCCTACAAGAAAAATCTTCTGCCCATGAAAATCACAACTTACGAAACTTTCCACGATACTCCTGCTGCTTTCTTTAAAAACCTTCTCAGCTTTTATGAAATTCCAGACACTCTTCTGGTTATGCCCTCTATTTCTAAAACAATCACCTATAACTTTCGAAAAGGCTCCAAAGATGAATGGATTGGTGTCTTTACGGAAAAGCAAAAGGAAAAGATGTCTCAAATGATCCCCGAAGAATTCTTTGAAGAATTTGATTGGATAAGATAAGGTGAGTGCTTAAGAGCTCAAAGGATCAGAATGAAGGCCCTAGACATCCATATCATTAACATCGTTTGGGGAGAAAAGTATATTAATACTTTTCTCAATCTCTCTCTTCCTACCCAATTTGCTTCTGGAAACCTTACAAGTTTCTCTTCAAAGATGATCCCTCATTATATCATCTACACTACAAAAGAAGGCCAAGCCCAGATCAAGAGCACCCCTATCTTTGAAAAACTTAAAAAAGCAACCCAAGTTCAATTTAAGCTAATCACCCTAAAAAAAAATGCTTGCCCTTTTGACATCATACTTAAGTACCATTCCGACGCGATCAAAACAGCAAATGCCTCCCGATCTCCCCTAATCATTCTCTCTCCTGACAGTATTCTATCTAAGGGAGTCTTTACCTATTTAGAAAATGCCCTTCATCAGGGGAAAAGGCTTGTTGCTGTCTGTTCAGCTCGTATGTCCCTAGAAAAATATCAAGCGATCGTAGAAAAAAGATCTCACGAGTGGTCTCCACAAGATCTAGCCAAAACTGCTATTAATAACCTCCACCATCGAGGCAAATGTTTGATCCTCAATGAGGGTCATATTAGCTCCCATCCCAGTCAAATCTACTGGCAACTAGATAAAAATAACCTCTATGTCAAAGCCTTTCACCTCCACCCCCTATTGCTCTGGCCAGAAAGAACAAACACGCTACCCTCAGTTTCTGTCGATGGAAAAAAATTTCTCGAAAAAATCTGTCCCAATCTCTCCAATTGGGATGTGATCACCGACTGTAGCCAAGCTGCTCTTTTTGAGATCTCAAGTGAAACTCAATTTACCGATGATTTTACCCGTCCCGCAGATCCCAAATGGTTCCAAGGCTGGAAACGGATACATACTTCAAAGGGGCATCTGTTTTTTGCAAAACATCCCATTATTCTAGGCAATGGAAAAGAAACGCCCGAATGGAAAAAACAAATACAAAAGGCTGACGCAGCACTGGATTACCTACAAAAAAAACAACGTAATAAAATAAGCTTCAAAGCCTTGTTAATAAACACCTATAGGATTATTCTCTGGTATGCCCGAATAAGTTTTCTTATGTTAATAGGGAAGAAGAAATTCACTTTAAAAAAATTTCAACATCACTTCCGTTTTCTTTTTATACATCGCACACTCCCTAAGTATATCATTAAAAACCAAGATTAATCCTTTCCTATTACCCCGTAAGGTTGCACAAATCTACTCGAAAGTGTAGTCTATCCCCATGGGTATTGTGTACTGGATTACAGGACTTTCCGGATCGGGAAAATCGACCGTTGGCCACCTCCTTACAAAGTGCTTAAAAGAAGCATCTCGTCCCGTAGTCTATTTGGATGGAGATACCCTCCGAGAGACTTTAGGGGTTATAGGAAATTATTCTTATGGCGAGCGGAAAAAGGTTGCTTTGACTTACTCCCGCCTTTGTAAGATGCTTGCAGATCAAGATTTGGATGTTGTCATTGCTACGGTTTCCATGTTTCATGAGTGTCATGCATGGAATCGTGAAAATTTAACCGATTATTTTGAGATCTACTTACGGACCCCTCTTGAAGTGTTGAGAAGTCGCAACCAGAAAAATCTTTTTTCTGGAGCAGCCAAAGATGTTGTGGGATTGGATATTCCCAGTGAAGAACCCCTTTATCCAGACATTGTTATAGATAATCATGGAAAAAGCTCCCCTGAAGAAATAGTGGAGCAAATACTATCACGGAGAAACGCACATGAAGCAAGGTGATTTTACCAAGTTAGCCAAGAATTATATCCACCGGACAGGATATTCCTCTTCAGTCTTAAAAAAACTTGCTGCCCATGCGGGACTTAAGCCGCAGGAAACGACAACTGCCGACGTCGGTGCTGGAACTGGAAAGCTTACAGAAAACTTAATTGAGCTTGGTTTTAAGGGGTTTGCTGTGGAGCCCAATGACGCGATGAGAGAGGAAGGACACCGTCTATTTGGAGATGCTCCCTTCAAGTGGTCTCTTGGAAGTGGAGAGGAAACTGGCCTTCCTGATAACTGCGCTCATTGGGTCCTTATGGGATCCTCCTTTCATTGGACCGATCCCAACCGATCGCTTAAAGAATTCCATCGGGTTTTAAAGCCTGGAGGATTTTTCGTTGCTCTCTGGAATCCAAGAGACTTAGAATCGAGCCCTTTCCATATGGAGATTGAAAATTGGATACATGAAAGAATTCCAAATATGAAGAGAGCCTCTTCGGGGGGACATAAATATACGCAAGGTCTCGAGGAAACTCTTGTTTTAGGGGGATACTTTAAGAATGTTACTTTTATTGAGGGTGCCCATCAGGTTGAAATGACTCCTGAGCGATATCTAGGGGCCTGGAAGTCGGTGAATGATATTCGAGCACAAGCAGGCGAGGAGACATTTCAACAGTTTCTTGATTATATTACTTCGAAAATTGAGCATAAGACTTCTATTATAGTTCCTTACAAAACGCGCGCTTGGATTGCTCAAGCAGTATAGGAGATCGGTCATGGCATCCTTTGGCTCAAAAGGAGAAACTTTAGAAACATTGCAAGATCTCATCAAGACGGCAAAAATCTTGCCACAGATCCGCTTTAATGTAAGTGATTGGGAACCTAGCTCTTTGAAAGCCGCTATCGAAAAAAAGGGATGGCAAAATACCCCTCTTATTGTCCGGAGCTCTGCTCAACAAGAGGATGGGCTAGAAAGTTCTTTAGCAGGACACTTTGTATCGGTTCCTAACATTCAAAACATTGACGATTTGTACCAGGCAGTCGACCGTGTGATTTCTTCTTATGGGAAAGTTTCAAAAGGAGATCAAGTCTTCATCCAACCGATGCTCCAGTCGATTAAGATGAGTGGTGTTGCCTTTTCAAGTGACCCTACAACAGGAGCCCCTTATTGGGTCATTAATTACGATGATGAATCGGGATCTACCGATTCAGTTACCTCAGGAACGACAAATGCGTTAAAAGTTTACTATGCGCATAAAAATAAGAAGGTTAAACACCCAGAAAGGTTGTCCGATATTATCGGAATGCTTGAAGAACTAGAATCTCACTTTGATGGATCTCCTCTTGATGTTGAGTTTGCGATCACAAAAACGGGAGAGCTTTTTCTCCTTCAGGTTCGTCCTCTAGCGATCAAAAAAGGGGTTATTCCGATTGAAAACCACTCAAAGGCCATATCTAATATCGAATCTAAGCTCTCTGAACTTGGTAAAAAACATCCATTCCTTCATGGAGAAAAAGGAATGTTTGGAATTATGCCCGATTGGAATCCTGCAGAGATCATTGGAGTGCGCCCCCGTCCTCTTGCTCTATCCCTCTATAAGGAGATTATTACCGACAGCATTTGGGCCTATCAAAGAGATAACTATGGGTATAGAAACTTAAGAAGTTTTCCCTTGCTTATTCATCTTCAAGGACTTCCTTATATTGATGTTCGAGTAAGCTTTAACTCTTTTATTACTTCAGATCTCGAGGATACTTTAGCCGAAAAACTTGTAAACTACTACTTAAGAAGTTTAGAAAAGGCACCTCACCTTCATGATAAGGTGGAGTTTGAGATTCTCTACTCCTGCTATACCCTTGATCTTCAAGAAAGGCTGCAGGCTCTAAAGCAAGAAGGGTTTACCGAAAGTGAAATCGGCCAGCTAAGCGACAGCCTCCGCTCTCTTACCAACCGCATTATCGATCCTCATCAAGGACTTTGCTCCCAGGATTTAGAAAAGATTGCAAAATTAGAAAAACGTTATACTGAAATAGAAAATGAGAGTCTCGATCCTGTATCAAAAATCTACTGGCTCCTCGAAGATTGTAAGCGGTATGGAACCCTCCCTTTTGCAGGCATTGCAAGGGCAGGATTCATTGCCATGCAGTTTTTAAAATCTCTTGAATCGGTTGGCATTTTATCTTCTCATGAGATTGAAGATTTCCTCGCTTCACTCAGCAGTGTCTGTTCTGAAATGCAACAGGATCGTGGAAGTTTAAGCAAAAAAGAGTTTCTTGAAAAATATGGTCATCTCAGAGAAGGAACCTATGATATTCTTTCTCCTAGGTATGATGAAAAACCCAATTATTACTTTGATTGGAGCCATCCCCCATCCTCAATCCCCCCGAAAAGTTTTTCTCTCACTTTAGCCCAGATGAAACGGATCGAGCGCGCCTTAGATCAACATGGCTTGAACCACAATGTGATCTCTCTTTTTGAGTTCATTAAGTCTGCTATTGAAGGACGTGAATACTCAAAGTTTGCTTTCACAAGGAATTTAAGTGAAGTGCTCCGTTTGATCGGACTTTTAGGAAGGGAGTATGGCCTTTCACCTGAAGAATGCTCTTACATTGATATTCATGATATTAAGAATCTTTATTCCTGCAGTGGAGATATTGAAACAGCCCTCCACACAAGCATCTCCAAGGGAAAGAACTCCCACTCCTATACTAAAGAAATCCTCCTTCCCCCACTCATTACAGACCCAACCGATGTCTGGTCCTTTAACCTCCACCAAACCGAACCGAACTATATTACCCTAAAAAGAGCCACAGGTGACGTAGTAGACTCTTCTTCAAAAAACCTATCAGGAAGAATTGTGATGATTCCAAGTGCTGATCCAGGCTACGACTGGATTTTTACCCGCCCTATAGCAGGTCTCATCACGATGTATGGAGGAGTCAACTCTCACATGGCAATCCGCGCTGCTGAGGTAGGTATTCCTGCCGTTATTGGTGCTGGAGAAGTCCTTTATCACCGTTATAGCCAGGCAAAAATCCTAGAAATTGACTGCGAAAACAAAACAGTTAGGATCATTCAGTGAAAATCATTGGGATTACGCAAAAAGTTGTATCTGTTTCTGAATATGGAGAAAAAAGAGATGCTTTAGACCAAAGATGGGCAGAGCTTCTTCATACTATGGGCTACACTCCCTACCCCATTCCTAATTATATCGATCTCCTTCCGACAATATTGTCCCTTCCCTTACAGGGAATAGTTCTAACGGGAGGAAACACTTTGAACACAGACGCCCCAGAAAGGGACAAAGTGGAAACCGCACTTCTGGAGCATGCCCTAGAAAAACCCTTACCTCTACTCGGTGTTTGTCGTGGCATGCAGCTCATTTTAAGATATTTTGGATCCAAGTTGGAATATTTGGAAGGACATGTCACCCCCTCTCACCCCATTCAGTGGAAGGGGCAATTGATCGATGTTAATAGCTATCATGATTATGGGTCTTTTGATGTAAAAGCTCCCCTAGAAGTTCTCGGAAAAGCAAGTGATGGGGTCATTGAAGCTATTAAACACACCTCTCTTCCCATTCGAGGGATCATGTGGCACCCCGAAAGAAACATCCCTTTTAAACCGGTTGACACTCAGCTGATTCATGACGTTTTTAATTGGAGAACTAACTCATGCAAACCCTAAAAAAAATCATAAAGAATACCCGCCTAGAATATCCTGCGAAACGTCTTTATCGTTACCTCAAAAAGCAAAAGGTTTATCCCAAGCCGATGTTTAAAGTAACTCCTCAGCACCATCCACTCCCTTCCTCTTCACTTAAGGGAGAGCTCTACTTTTCTCCAAAATTTTCAGATCAAAAAGGGCTCAACGCATTTATTCAAAAAAAGGGGTATCGGTCCGTTGGAATTTTAGGGGATGCATGGACTGCAAAAAGCATGAAGATTGATGGTGTAAAGACCCATAGGGTGTCAAACCTATCAGTTTCAAACCCTCTTGAAGAGATCAAGAAAAGTGATGCAGTAGTGTTACTTGCCGGCAAATCTACAGGATTGGAATATCTAAAGGTCCTCATCTATTTATATGGATATCAGGGGGATGTTCTTATCCCTGGCACCGAAGAAGGATTTTACCCCAGTCTCACCTTTGAGTCACCAGAACCTATCATCACATGTGTATTTCCCTGCGCTGGAATGATGCGCTTTTTCCCTTGCATGGTTGAAATTCTTAGGAGGCTTGGAAGAGATAACCACCACTATAGCCCCCTCGTTCGAAACTTTAAACACATCAGCAGGGGAAAAACCGAGAGTGGCTATGCCCCCCCCGATGCTGAAATCGAGAATCAGTGCTTTTACTACCATTTCAAAAGTCATGACTATTTCCAGTGCACATCGATCCATGAGTGGATCGATCTCCGCCGTTTTATGGACTTAGACTGCAACATTGTTGTGTTGATGCGAGACCCGAGAGATATAATTAACTCTTACTTTTGGCATTTAAGGGGAGATGATGTCAATTACACACAAGCAGATGAAAAAGAGCTAATTCTTAGATTGATTAAAGGGGATACTCGATTTTTCTGGACAGACGAGCCCTATGCGATCAACTGGCCTAACGCCAAAAACCTTGTCGATACTTACTTAGCTGCTCAAGAAGCTTCGAACATGCATGTTATCCGGTTTGAGGACCTTCACTCTGATGAAGTCTCTGCCTACCGAAATCTCCTTAAATCCCTTAAGCTCTATCCCCATCCTTTTGCGGACTTTAGTGATGAAACACTTAAGAAAATCGCTTACCTTGGCAGTTTTGAACATCAAACGGGAGGGCGAAGAAAAAGAGGAGAAGATAATAAATCGCGCCTTGCAAATACAGGAAGTTCCTGTCGAAAAGGAGTTGTAGGAGATTGGCGGAGTAGCTTTACTCTAGAGGCAGTTGAACTTTTCAAAGAGCTTGCAGGAGATGGTTTGGTCAAGCTTGGATATGAAAAAGATAATAACTGGGGTTTATAAACCGGTGACACAAGGGTTAATCTTAGCAGCAGGAAGAGGCTCTAGAATGTTAGGGCTAACAAAAGACCGGCCCAAGGGAATGATTGAGCTTGGAGGGAAGTCTCTTCTTCAGTGGCAAATTGATGCGATGAAAAGAGGGGGAGTAGATGAGATTTACCTCGTCGGGGGATATCAAATCGATTCCTTAAAAACACTAGGATATCCTTGCATTGAAAACCCCCTTTGGAACCAAACCAATATGGTAGAAAGCCTTAAGTGTGCAGATGATGTCTTAAGTAAGAAAGAGACCATTATCTCCTATGCCGATATTGCCTGCAGCAGTGAAATTTTCAAAATCCTCAAAAAAGAGCCAAGTGACATCGCTATTACCTATGATCTTCTCTGGCGCAAACTATGGGAAGAGCGATTTGCCAACCCATTAGACGATGCGGAAACTTTCTCGATTCGAGAAGGAAAGCTAAGAGATATTGGGAGAAAGCCAGCAGGCTATCAGGAAATAGAGGGGCAGTATATGGGGCTCATCAAACTGACACCCCAAGGTTGGGATCGGATAAAAACTCTTTTTAAAAAGCTCGATACAAAAATGATCGACATGACAACGCTCCTCCAAGCCCTTCTTCAAAATGGAGTTGCAATACAAGGGATTCCCATTTCGGGAAAGTGGTGTGAAGCAGACTCCCCAAACGACCTTAAATGTTATGAGGCAAAACTAAACAGCCAAACACTTTGGGCTCATGATTGGAGAAGTTAGTGCTCCGCATAAAGCACGTGCAACAACCACTCCATTCAAGCTATACAAAATTAAAAGATCATGAGGTATTACAGAAAGGTGATGCCTAAAGAAGTGAAGACTATAAATATTCACATCATCAACATTGTTTGGGGAGAAAAGTATATCAATACTTTTCTCAACCTCTCTCTTCCTACCCAGTTTGCTCCTGGAAACCTTACCGGTTTCTCTTCAAAGGTAACCCCTCATTACATCATCTATACTACAAAAGAAGGACAGACCCAAATCACGAGCGCCCCCATCTTTGAAAAACTCAAAAAAGCGGCTCTAGTTGAATTTAAGCTAATCACCCTAAAAAAGAATGACTGCCCTTTTGATGCCATGCTTAAATACCATTCCGATGCGATCAAAACAGCAAATGTCACACGATCGCCCCTAATTATTCTCTCCCCTGACAGCATTCTCTCTAAAGGAGTCTTTAGCTATTTAGAAAATGCCCTTCACAAGGGAAAAAGGCTTGTTGCTGTCTGCTCAGCTCGTATGTCGTTAGAAAAATACCGAGCGATCGTAGAAAAAGGGTCTCACGATTGGTCTCCACAAGACCTAGCTAAAACTGCTATTAATAATCTCCACCATCGAGGCAAATGTTTGATCCTAAATGATGGTCATATCAGTTCCCATCCCAGCCAACTTTATTGGCAGCTAGATGCCAACAACCTTTATGTTAGAGCCTTTCACCTTCATCCTCTTTTAATCTGGCCACAGAAAAAGAATATGCTACCCACAATTTCTGTCGACGGAAAAAAGTTCCTTGAAAAAATTTGTCCCAATCTCTCTGCATGGGATGTTATCATCGACTGCAGCCAAGCTGCTCTTTTTGAGATCTCAAGTGATGATCAATTTACTGAGGATTTTACTCATTCCGCAGATCCCAAGCGGTTCCAAGAATGGAAACAGTCACATGCTTCAAAAGGACACCTGTATTTTGCAAAACACTCCATTATCCTTGGCGATGGAAACGAAAAACCTGAATGGAAAGAGCTCATACAGAATGCCAAACAAACTTTACGCTATTTAGAGAAAAAGCAAAGTACCAAACTCAAGCTTAACTTTAAAACCATGTCCTTAAGCATTTGTAAAAACATCTGCAATATTATACGTTGGTATGCCCAGCTGAGCTTCCTCGTATTAACAGGAAAGAAAAAGCTTACTTTAAAAAAAATTCGATATCACTTCTATTTTCTTTTTAAATACCACACGTTCCCCAAGCACACCCTAAAAAACCAAAAGTAACTCCCTCAGCTTGCTTTCTTATTTCCCCCGATTGCTACTGTAATCAAGGGTTTTGCTTGGATAGGTCCATCCTCAACAGCATATTTCAATTGACAAACAATTCAAAATTGTTGTACCTTGTTTAGAAATTTTAAGACTCGAGCAGGGTTGCATAGGCGATCGTTTGGGTTCAAAGTCTGAGAAATAACACCAGAGATGAAATATGAAGCAATGTATCTGTTTATTAGGGTTGCTAACTCTTCTTTTTTGTGGGAAACTAAATGGTCACCAAGCTCCCTCTTCCCCTCCTAAAATTGTCATATTGACAATGCATAAAGGGGGAACTTTTCTAATACATAAACTTTTCCACATTCTTGCAAAGGAATTACATATAAAAAAGGCACAAAACTACCGTGTTGCCCATCTTGGCTGTGAAGATATTAGACCCAGATTACCTTCTTCAAAACTCATTTTAATAATCAGAGATGTAAGAGATGTTGCCGTGTCATATTACTTTTTCCGTCATAAAAAGAACCCAAATATAAGTGATGAAGCATTCAGGAATGAGTTTCTAACCAAACT
>JAJFMJ010000035.1 GCA_021772275.1 Chlamydiota bacterium
CGGCCGTAGTGGTCTCGAGTTGCTCAAGGAGCTGCGGGAGAGTGGTCAGTCGACGCCGGTGCTCCTGCTCACTGCCCGCTCTGATGAGAGTGACAAGGTCTTGGGCTTGGAATTGGGGGCGGACGATTACGTGACCAAGCCCTTCGGTCTGCGGGAGTTGCTGGCGCGAGTGCGCGCATTGCTCCGGCGCAATGGCCAGGTCAGCAGAGCGCTTGAGCAGCAGTTCTTCTTGGGACCGATTCGCGTCGACCTGGCAGCCTTTGTCTTGGAGAGGGATGGGGAGGTGCATGCGCTTTCGCCGAAGGAGGCGGGGATGTTGGCCCTGTTGCGGTCGGAGCAGGGGAAGGCGGTGCGGAGGGAGAAGATCCTGGATGAGGTCTGGGGGACGGAGCAGTTCGTGGGGCCACGGACCGTGGACACGCACATGCTGAATCTGCGGCAGAAGCTGGAGCCGGACCCGAAGGTGCCTAGGTACTTGTTGACGGTGCATCGGGTGGGGTATCGCTTGGTGGATGGGGGGGAGGGGTGATGGGGGGCTTTGGTATTGGTTTGTGTCGGAAGGATGAACTTCGGGAAGTCGTTTGCTTTGGAAGAAGCTGAGGAGAGTTGAGTGCGATGGTGGAGAAATTGATGGGTTGGAGAGTTGGTGTGGTTGTTTTTGCAGCCGTGTGCACCCTTATTGCCAAGGGTGTTGCACAAGAAGCAAGCGATCCGGATTCGATCGAACTCAACACCAAGAGCCTGATCTTCGAGCTCCGCAATTCTGCTGACGAGTGGAGCGAAGGCCTTGTTTGGATCGGAGAGCCCTGTATCCCAATCCTCATCGATGACCTCGATCAAGAGGAGATGAACCAGGAGTTCGTCAGCCAGGGCTCAGCCACACTCTTCATGATTGGCGGAGAGAGAGTGGAGGAGTGGCTTCGGTCGGTTCAGGATAAGTACAGCGTGCTCAAGCAGCGGTCTGTCATCCGGGGGGCGACGCGGGTCAGCAAGAAGGTGTCAGGATACGAGCGATTCTGTGAATCTCCCGAGGCTGAAGTTCGACTGCAGGCGCTCCAGCTAGGCGCCGATCGGTTGTCGTTCGCAAGCATCGTCGAATTGCTAGGAGATCCCTCGGAAGAAGTTCGGCTGGAAGCCTGGAAGAAGGTGCAGAGATCGGCGAGGTCGGTTGCTGACTATTCTGAGTTGGTATCTGGGTTGGATCGATTGGTCGATCACCTGGATCAGGCACCTGAAGATCTGAATAGGAAGATCCTGAAGGGGGCGCTGGAGGTCTTTGTGCACTCTGGAGTTCTAAACAGTTCCGAAGGAAGGGGAGTCTTTCTCCGTAGCCTGGATTCGCCGGTCTATGAAAGAACCGGTCTATGGATGCCAGGCCTGAGAGACATTCGGGTCGGGTCAAGAGAGCATGCTCCCGAGGCTCTGGCCATGGCACGCAAGATCGATCGAAACAGCAATGCCGGAGGCTTGCTTGCTAGCTTCATTTCAGGCGCGAGCGAGCGGTGGGATCTGAGTGCGCTAGACGAGGTGCTTGCCTTGGCAGAGCTTCGATACTCTGCCAGCGAAGAGTGGTACGACCGCTACTGCACCGCCGACAATGTTCTTCTCTTTGTTGAGCGGCTGAGTGTGCTCACTCGTGATCAGGTAAACCATGTCCTGAAGGTCGCGCGTAGAGCTGAGATCAGCGTAGATCAGGCGGTAGTTCGGAATTGGCTGCTCGAAGAGTTTCGCGAAGAATCGAGCTTAGGCCACGCCGGATATCTGTTTCGCGCCATGAGGATCGCTGCAGCCGACAGCTCGGCTGAATCGATCGAGTTTACCAGGCGCCTCCTCCTCGAGTTCATCCCGCTTGCGGAAGAGCACTGGCATGAAAGGATGATCAAGGCGCTCAAGCCTCCTCTGTCTGCGGACAGTGAGGCGATCAGAATTGCTCTCAGGGAATGGCTTACCTCAGATGCATATCCCATCGAATCCGCGGCTGTGGCGGCCGCGTTTCTGATCGATGTCGGAGACGAGAAGGCGATGCCCTTGTTTGCCGAGGCATACGCCAAGAATCGGAATCCGCAGGTGACCTCGAATCTACGGGCAAGAATCAGCAGAGTTCAAAGTGGTCCAAGACAGATGGGCTACACCAGCCAGCAATGGGGAGAGATCCTCTCGAGCTGCTTGGAGAATGGTGATCCCGTTGCTTGGGGCGAGCTGAAAGGTTTTTCCTGCGCCACACTTCCGGTCGAAATCCTAGATCCAATCTTGGTGAACCTGCACACGGCAGAACCGGGGATCACCAGGGAAGTCTTGGCGAGCCTCGACTGGATTCAGAGGGAAGGAGGCTCCTCACCGGAGATTCAAAACGCGTTAGCGAGCTTTCTCGAGAGCGAGGACAAAGAAGCAAAGCTGAGCGCGGCCGGTGCGGTGGTTTCGTTCTCCGTATCGAAACAAGAGGCAGCCGAAGCGATCTATCCCCTTCTCAGAGATTCGGACAGGTACGTGTTGAACGCGGCAATCAGAGCCCTGCACTCGCTACGTGTCCCTGAGAGTGCCGAGAAGCTCAGCGTAGCTCTGTCCCACGAAGATCAGCAGATCCGTTACGCAGCGGTGACGGCCATTTCTCAGATCTCACGCGACCAGACTGTCGAGTTCCTCTTGCCCTTGGTTTCGGACCCGAATCCCGACGTCAAGAAGGCAGTAGTGCTTGCACTGGAGCGATCCTGCGACCAGAAGGCTATTCCCGCACTTCTCGAGGCTCTCAAGGATCCCTACGTGGCGGATGAGGCTCGCAGCGCGATCGAAGCGATCCGCTTCTACAGCTCTGAAAAGGAGCACTGGCGCCGATTGCAGGAAGGTTCTGGACTGAACAGCGAGACTGCTGCGGAATCACTGGTGAAGCAAGCTAGAGAAGATGGGAGCAAAGCGATTCGCCTCGCTGCCATTGAATCCCTCGGCACTCTTGCCAAGCCCGAGACCTTGCCCCTCCTCATCGAGCTCATGAAGTCGGAGGATGAGGAGCTTGCTGCTGCTGCGAGTGCGGCGGTCAACAAGATCAATTCCAAGTAGAGAGGGGTTCTGCAGGAACACAGGAGAGTTGACGTGATGCTTGAGAGATACAGAAGAACTGGCTTCGCATTGGTCTTCGTAGCGCTGAGCCCGCTGTTGTCCGCCCAGGACATAACCCAACAGTCCGAGCCGGTCGCCGAGAAGGTCTTGCGACTGATCAGTCAGATGCGCGAGTCCGGCGAGGCATCGAGTGCCGATCTTCAATGGATTGGCAAGCAGGCACTGCCTCTGTTGATCCGCGCCGTTGACGCGGAGACTGTGGATCTTGCCTTCGTGACCAAGGCGGCGCGCACTCTGTTCACCATTGGAGGTGAAGAGGTAGAGGCTTGGTTGAAGAGAGCGCAGAGGGAATACGGTGTATTGAAGAAGCGCGCATTGATTCGTGGTGCGACAGGTGTTTCAGAAGTCATCCCCGGGTTCGTGAGGTTTGTTGAGGATCCTGACCCTGAAGTTCGCTTCGAGTCCCTGCGCCATGGATCAGCCCGGATTCCTCTCCGGCATAGGGTTGATATGTTGCAGGACGAGTCTTCACGCGTAAGCGAGAGGGCTTGGCAGTCCATCTTGAACGGACCGATCACCGGCGATAAAGCCACCCTCGATGCCTTGGAGAGTTTGCTCCCAATTCTCAGGGAGGTTCCGAAGAACGTAGATCCTCAGATTCGAGCGAGGATCCCGAGGCTCTATAGCCACAACGAAGTTCTTGCGAGCACCCGAGGGCGTGAGCTCTATCTTCTAAGTCTTCGGGAGCCTCTGGCGGATAGCAACTGGACTGGAATATCAGTCGGAAACTCTGGAGAACCGATTCTCCCTAACGAGCATGCGGATCTGGTTCTCGCTGTGGCGCGTGAAATCGGCTCCTCAGAGGCCCGAGAGTCTCAGCTTCAGCAATACCTCTCGAGCGCTAGCATGTACTGGGATGAAAACGCCTTTGAGCAGGCCATGGCTTTGGCGGAGCTTGGCTTCTCCATCCAAAGCGAATGGATGCAGAGGTATTGCACGCCGGAAACGGTAGTGAGATTTCTGCCGCACCTAGTCGCCTTATCGAAATGGCACGACCGCTACATTTTCTCCCTGCTCAATCCCTCGAATACGGGAACGGCCTTCCCCTATCTGAAGGAGTACCTGCGGGTCAAGTTCGGCGAAGTCCGAGAGAATAATCGGCCGCACTCAATCGATGCAGGGTTGCGAGCCATGGCTTGGATTGGGACAGAGGAATCGACTGCCTACACGGTCGAACTGCATACGAAGACGATCCCAGCTCTAGAAACGAATGACAGCACAAAGGAAGCTCTGGTGAACGCACTCGCGCCTCCACATGATCGCGACAACGAGTTCATCCGTGAGTCGCTCCGCCAGGTCTTAATCGGAGAAGACTGTCTCGAGGATTCTGTTCGAATTGCCCAGCGGTACCTCGTGGCTATTGGGGATCCGGAGGCGATTCCGTTCTTCCTTTACCCCTATGCACTCGAGAGAAGGGTAGGTGTAATCCAAGAACTGCAACCGCCCAGGCATCCGAGTTCACCACTGGGTTTCCGGGGAGGCTACGACGAGGATGAGTGGGGACAGATCCTGTTCGCATGCCTGGATACCGGGCTGCCGCGAGCTTGGGGGGAGGCAGGAGCACTCGAGGCCAGGTTCGGTGATTCACTGCCCAGAGCCTGCGCGCGGGCGATCTTGATGGCGATGCCTCGGGCGGAAGCTCGATACATCAGGCGAAACCTCGAATGGGTCGCACGGAGCTTTGATGATGGAAAGAGCGAAGGACTCTCGGAACTCGTTCAAGGCTTCTTGAGTCACGAAGATCCAGAGATCCGACGGGTGGCAGCCAAGTTCTTGCCGAGATTTGCTTCGTCCAATGAGTTCGTTGTGACGGCGCTCACTCCATTGTTGAGCGATCCAGACCTGAATGTGCTCAGTCAGACAATTCTGTCATTGGGGACCGTCGGAATCGCTGATAGCAGCAGTCGCCTAAACCCATTCTTGGAGCATGAGGATCCGGTCATCCGATCGAGCGCACTCCACGCCCTGGTACAGCTCACTCCAGATCGAAGAGTCGACCTGGCTCTCCCTCGGATGAAGGATGCTGATGCCAACGTGAGGTTGGTGGCTATCTCAATCCTCGAGCAGTCACTCGATCAACGTGCTATCCCCGCACTCATTGCTGCCCTCAGAGAGACGAGGATGGAGATCAAGGAGCGGGCAAAGTCAGCCCTCGCTGCCATCCGCCACTACTACGAGGAGGAGCAGCACTGGCAACGCATGCAACAGGGCAGCACCCTCAGCACCGAAACCGCCGCCGAAGCCCTCGTCCTACAAGCCCAACAAGGCGCAACCAAAGCCGTTCGCCTCGCTGCCATCAACTCCCTCGGCACTCTCGCCAAACCCGAAACCCTCCCCATCCTCATCGAGCTCATGCAGTCCGAGGATCAGGAGCTCGCTGCGGCAGCTACCGCAGCCATCAACA